>JAKCCH010000038.1 GCA_021838945.1 Actinomycetes bacterium | reverse complement strand
ACGTGGAGGGTGAAGCTCACCGTGGCGTTCGGCGAGACGCCGTTGCTGGCGGTGACGGTGATGGGGTAGGTCCCCGACTGGGTCGGGGTGCCCGAGAGCACGCACGAGCTGGACAGGCTCACCCCGGCGGGCAGCGCCCCGGACTCGGTGCACGTCGGGGCCGGTGTGCCGGTCACGCTGAAGGTGACCGGGGCCATCGCCTGGTTGGTCGCGACGGTCGCCGAGGTCTCCGGCGCAGAGATGGTCGGAGACGCCGTGACGTGGAGGGTGAAGCTCACCGTGGCGTTCGGTGAGACGCCGTTGCTGGCGGTGACGGTGATGGGGTAGGTCCCCGACTGGGTCGGGGTGCCCGAGAGCACGCACGAGCTGGACAGGCTCACCCCGGCCGGCAGGCTGCCGGACTCGCTGCACGTCGGGGCGGGTGTGCCGGTCACGCTGAAGGTGACCGGCGCCATCGCCTGGCCGGTTCCGACGGTCACCGAGCTCTCCGGCGCGGAGATGGTCGGGGGCGTGCCGCTGGGCGCCGCGCCGCCGTCAGCGATGTAGGAGACGGTGCCGCTCCCGTTGTTCGCGACGTAGACGGTGTCGGTCACAGGGTCGACCGCCACCCCGGAGGGATACGTCCCCACCGAGATGGTGGACGTCACTGCGTTCGTCGAGCCGTCGATCACCGAGACCGCGTTGCTGGTGCGGTTCGTGACATAGACGGTGTCGGTGGCCGGGTCGACCGCGACGCCTACGGGCACTGTCCCCACCGAGACGGTGGCCGTCACCGCGTTCGTCGAGCCGTCGATCACCGAAACGGTGTGGCCCAGGTTGTTCGCTACGTAGACGGTGTCGGTTGTCGGGTCGACCGCGACACCGTTGGGCAACGACTCCCCTGAAATTGTGGCCGTCTCGGCGTTCGTCGAGCCGTCGATCGCAGAGACGGTGTCGCTGTTGTAGTTCGTGATGTAGACGGTGTGGGTCGCCGGATCGACCGCGACCCCTGTGGGCCCTGACGACCCCACCGAGACGGTGGACGTCACGGCGTTCGTCGAGCCGTCGATCACCGAGAAGTTGTTGGCGTTGAAGTTCGCGACGTAGGCGGTGTCGGTCGCCGGGTCGACCGCTATCCCGCTGGGCCTCGCCGACACAAGGATGGTGGACGTCACCGTGTCCGTCGAGCCGTCGATCACCGAGACGGCGTTGCTTGTGGTGTCCGTGACGTAAACAGTGTCGGTCGTCGGGTCGACCGCGACCCCTGCAGGAGACTTCCCCACCGAGATGGTGGACGTCACCGTGTCCGTCGAGCCGTCGATCACCGAGACGGTGTTGGCGCTGGAGTTCGCGACGTAGACGGTGTCGGTCGCCGGGTCGACCGCGATCCCGCTGGGGTGTGTCCCCACCGAGATGGTGGGGGCGGTCGAGGCGCCGGCCTGAGGCGAGGAAGCCACCACGGCACCCATGACCCCGGCGGCAGAGGTCGTGAGCAGGAAGGCGAGCAGCGAACGCCAGCGCGCTCCGCCTCTCGTCCAGGTCTTGTGCTCGAGCATCGGAGCTCCTTTCATCGGGGTCCTGCTGATCACCATGCGGCGAGTCCAGGGCATGTCGGGTGGAAAGCCGCCCGCCCCGAACTTCGTGTCGCACTTCGCCCTCCAGACCGGAACCCTCATGCATGGAGACGAACTGTGGGATCTGCAACCGACCCGTCGACGAGCACAGGGTCGACGAGCTCGAGCTGTGCACCTGGATCAACGACGAGGAATGGTGCCTTGCGTGCCGGCGCTTCTTCGACGAGCACTCCGCCATCCAGCTGCTCCACTGCTACGAGCTCCTCGAGGCCGCCTGCGAGGCGTTCAAGGCGAGCCAGTAGGCGCCGTGCTAGGTCACGACCTCCCAGCCGATTGTGGCCGTGTAGCTGTCTGCGTAGGCGTTGGCGGGGACGAAGACCGAGAGGGTGATGGACTCTGTGGTCCCCGGTCCGGTGCAGACGGTGACAGGGCTTGTGGTGAGAGTGACTGCCGATTGGCTGCCGCATTTCGCGGTGACCGCGCCGAGAGTGTGGGTGCCGTAAGAAGGGGCAGAGGGCAGGGTGGCCTCGAGAGTCCACGCCTGCGAGCTTGTTGTGTCGGTCACCTTGACGGAGATGGTGGAAGACGCCGTCGCGTTCTCCCCCGAGAGGGTGAGAGACCACGAGACGGTGGAGGGGGCCTCCACGGTGGGAGGGGGCGGAGGGAATGTAATTGCAACCCTGACGGGAGTGCTCGACGCCGTCGTGGTCCCGTCACCGAGTTGGCCGTATGCGTTTGTCCCACACGCGTAAGCGCTGCCAGAGGTGACGAGCGCGTAGGTGGCGTAGTTGCCCTCGGAAACCCCGGTCACTGTAGTGAGGTAGGTGCCTGTGGCCGAAGGCCCGGTTCCCTTCAGCACCTCGACGGGAGTGTCCGATGTCGTCGTGGTCCCGTTTCCGAACTGGCCGTATGTGTTTTTTCCCCAGCAGTACGCGTGATCCGTCGACATCGCGCTGCAGGTGGTGTTGTACCCTTCGGAGATCCCGGTCACTGTGGTGAGATAGGTGCCTGTGGCCGAGGGGCCTGTTCCCTTCAAAACCTCAGCTGGAGTGGTCTCTTTGTCAATTGTGACTGTCGTGGTGACCCCGAGTTTGTCTCCAAAATTGTCACCCCAACAGAACGCATGGCCCGAAGTGGTGACGGCACAGGTGGCGTCGTAACCGCCCTCGGTGACCTCGGTGATTGTGGTGAGGTAGGTGCCTGTGGCTGAAGGGCCTGCGCCCTTCAGGACCTCGACGGGAGTGGTCGATGTCGTTGTGGTGCCGTTGCCGAGTTGACCTACGTTGTTGGTACCCCAGCAGTACACGGTCTTCGCGGTGCTGAGAGCGCACACGGTGTGGTAGCCAATGGACACCTCGGTGACTGTGGTGAGATGGGTGCCTGTGGCCGACGGACCTGCGCCCTTCAGAACCTCAACAGGAATGATCGATGTTGTCGTAGTCCCGTTCCCAAGTTGGCCTGAAAAGTTTGTACCCCAGCAGTACACGGTCTTCGCGGTGCTGACGGCGCAGGTCCCCAAGGATTGCGTACCCGTTGACACTTCGGTCATTGTGGACAGGTACGTGCCTGTGGCCGAAGGGCCTGCGCCCTTCACGACTTCAACCGGAACGCTCGATGTCGTCTTGGTGCCGCTGCCGAGTTGGCCCTTGTTGTTGTGACCCCAGCAGTACACGTACTTCGTGGTGCTGACGGCGCAGGTCGTGTTCTGCCCCTCGGACACCTGGGCAATTGTGGACAAGTACGTGCCTGTGGACGAGGGGCCGGCACCCTTCAGGACCTCGGCTGGAGCCGTCTCCTTCGTCACGGTGCCGTTGCCGAGCTGGCCGTATGTGTTTGTTCCCCAGCAGTACGCACGATGCGTAGAGGTGACCCCACAGATGGTGTGGTAGCCGGCGGACAACTCCGTGAACCCCTGACCCGAAGCGCCCGCTGCCGGCTCCCCGAACGCCGACACCGAGGTCACTCCTATGACGACGGTGGCAACGAGCGACCACCGAACGATCACGCGCCAAAGCGATCCCGCTCGGATCCATGGCCTGCCGTGCCCGAACATCTGATGAGCTCCTTCAGCTCGTGCGCGGCTTGCGTCGCAGCAGAAAGACGAGGAACACGACGATCAACGCGGTGGCCAGCGGGATCGCTGCGAACTGCAGGATCGTCCAGTAGACCGGCGTCACAGCAGCAGGGTTCCTGACCACCGTGCCGCGGGGCGTGATCGGCGTCTTCGCCGGGATGCCTGGGACGACGACGGTTGTCGACCAGCTGGCGGTCACCCCTGTCGAGGTGAGGGTGGCACTGATGCGGTGCTTGCCGGCCGCAAGCCCTGTGGCCGGGACGACGAGGTACTCGGTCGCTGCGGGGAGAAGGGTCCCCGACGACGCCTTCCACGTCCGAGAAGACGAGCTGACCGTCCCTTTGGGGTGAAGCCAGGAGGTCCCGGTGTTCCTCACGGTGAGGACGACGCGCCCCTCGGTGGGCGCCGAGGCCCTGACGATCTGAAACGCCGGGACGGCCTTTCCGACCTCGATCGCGAGGCCGATGACGACGCGGTGCTCCACCACGGCCACGTCCTTCCCCGAGGAGAGGGGCGGGGCGGCCGGGGTGGTCGAGACCGAGACGCCGGCCAGATGGTCCCCCTGCCCCGCCGTGGCCGGCACCGACACGGTGAAGGGAAGCCTCCGGGAGGTCCGAGGGGCCACGGTGACGCTCGCAGGCAGCCCGGCGACCCAGGAAGCGGGGCCGGTCGTGTCGAGACCGTAGGCGTCTCCCCCAGCGGGCGCCTGGACGCCCGGGACGGCCTCGATCGCGAGGGTCTCGGTCCGCGACGTCGGGTTCGCCACCTCACAGTGGAGATGGACCGTGGTCGCCGCCCCAGGGGCGGCGACCACGGTCCAGTAGGACTCCCCGTTCACCGCGGTCCCCGCAGAGACCGTTGTGGCTGGCGCAGCGGCCCCAGCGAGGCCGTTACCGGCCAGGAGCAACACACCGGCCGCGAGAAGAACGCGTGCAAAGAGTCTCACTTACTCTCCAGATAGATCAGGGGCCCGAGACGACCGAGACCTGGACCGTGCCGGCGAAGGTGCCCGCCTTGGCGTTCCCCTTGATGTGCAGCCACGCGTCGAAGGGGAGCTTGATGGTGCCCATGCCGGTTGTTGCCTTGGCCGTCTCGAAGGCGACCGCCGTCGGCAGTGTTGTCGCCGTCGTCGGCTGGGGCACCGTGAGCGGGTAGCTCGGCGCCGGTGTCTGCGTGTTGAGCGTGCACGTGGATGTCGTCCCGCACGACGCGGTCGGCGCCGTCGCCGACGCCACTGTGGAAGACGAGCCGTCGAGCGTCACTGTCGCAGAAAGCGTCCCGGCGGTCGTTGTCTTGAGGTGGGTCATGGCAACTTCCGCCTTCCACCCCGCCCCGGACCCCGTCGCGTCGACGACGGACACCGGGAGGGAAGCAGAGACGTTCTGGTTGTCGCCGTTCAGGGTGTCGGCCCAGGACAGCGCCGCCGGGGCCTCGATCGTGAGGGTGCCGGCCGTGATGGTGGCCGTGGCCGCGGTGGTGCACGACGCGTGCCCGGTCGATGTCGAACAGGCTGTCGTCGCTCCCGCCGAGGACAGGGCAACGCCGAGGGGCAGCGCCCCAAGGGCGAGCCCTGCCGCCACGGCTCTGATCATGCGTTTCATGTACTTTTCCTCCTCGTTGTCGGTTCATGGTCTGCGATGGCTTCGCCATCAACGCAGACCATGCGACGAGTCCGCCGCCGGCCACCGACGAGACCTCGCGATCCCCCTGTTGGACGGATCAACCTCCGACCGCGACCACGGCCTTCGTGAAGAACTCGAAGAGGCCGAGCGCTGCGAGCGACAGGCAGTAGCCCATCTCGCTCGACGGGTCGAGCATCACCACCCGGCCGGTCGGGGCGGGTCGGGACGTGAACGGTGCGTAGTCCGTCGCGATGGCGACGAGCGGCACGTCCTCGGTCCACTCGTACGACGTCGCGCCGTCGCGCCACACCCCGGCGAACGGCACGTGACGGTCGCTGAACAGCGCCGTGAGCACGTCCTCGCCAACCGTGTTGAGGTCGAGAGCGCCCCGCTGCTCGACTCCCTCCTCGACCAGGTAGGCCTGGACCTTGCTCCCGAGGTCGCAGAGCTCCTCGTAGCGCATGACCAGGCAGGCGTCGTGCGCCTCGTCGGATTCGTCGTCGAGAAAGTCCTGATAGCGATCGTCCTGGATGCTCGCCACCACGATCTCTCCGAGGTTGTCCGAGTAGAGGAGATCGCCACTCGGCCACATCACGAGATAGAGCCAGCCGGCCTCCCCGTCGGGATGCGCGGGCGGCGTGACGTCGACTTCTTCTGCTGGGACGGTGATGGTGGTCATGTCCGTCCTGTGCACCGGGGCTCAGATCGGGTCGGGGTCGGCTATCGGAATCGGCAACTTGTACGCCCAGTAGGCGTACACTCGATCTATGCCAACGACCAAGGATGCCCGACTCGCTGTCCGCCTCAGCTCAGACCAAGACGCGCTCATTCGGCTTGCCGCCGAGGCGGAGGGCACCAACATCACGGAGTTCACCGTCGCCGCTGTGCTGAGCCGTGCCTTCGAGGTGCTCGCCGACCGGCGGGTGTTCACCGTCGACGACACAGCGTGGAATGAGCTCCTCGCCGTGCTGGACCGCCCGGTCAGCCACAAGCCGCGCCTTGCGCAGCTGCTCGCCGAGCCGTCGATGTTCGACGACGAGTGAGCGCCTACAGCCGGCCGCGCCCGATCACGGAAGCAGACGACACCTCTAGATTCGACAGCGGCGAGCCGCTGCTCGACGAGTACCTGCTCAGGCGAGCCCTGGCCAACCATGCTCAGGGAGCATCGCGCTGCTTCGTCACCCTGAGCGACGGCCGAATCGCTGGCTTCTACGCTCTTGCTGCCAGCGCCATCTACCGCCGCGATGTCGCCGGGAAGGTACGACGCAACATGCCCGAACCGGTGCCGGTGATCCTCCTCTCCCGACTCGCCGTCGACCGCAAGGACCAAGGTTTGGGTCTGGGCAGGCAACTGCTGCGCGACGCGATCCTGCGCTCCATCGAGGTGTCGCAGATCATCGGGATTCGAGCGATGCTCGTCCATGCGAAGAACGACGCGGCCGTGGACTTCTACGCCCATTTCGACTTCGAGCCGTCGCCGACCGACCCTTCACACCTCCTGCTGCTCTTGCAGGACGCCCGGGCGCTGGTAGGTCGCTAGGAAGCTCCCGCCTCCCGGGCTGTCTGCTTGGCGGCGGCGTCCAGCTGACGGCGCTCTTCGTTCGCCTTCGCGAATCCGTGCAACACCTCGCCGGTCGCCGGGTCGCGGGTCGGTTCCGGGCGGTTGCCGCTCGGGCTGCGGTCCCCGGCACGAGCTGGATCTTCTGTGCCGGTGCCGGTTTCGAGCGACGGCGTGTGCCGGGCGATCTCCGCCGGCGTGGGCCGGGGGCGGTCGGTGGTGGCCACGCCGAGCGCACGCAGGTAGGTCGCGCACTCGGCCGGGTTGGCGAACAGGACCTTCACGACACCGGACGGGCGGCCCTCGATCTCGAACACCCCGACGCCTCGGGCGGCGCCGGCCGGGTCGTCCACGACGTTCAACGGCACCCGGGGCACGGCGTCGGGGTCGTTCAGGGCCAGCCTGCGGTTGTTGTCGGTGGGCTTTCCTCCGAGGAGGATCTTCATGCCGAGGTTGGCCCGCAGCTCGGTCGGGATGCCCGTCGAGGTCGAAGCCACCTGGGTGCCGATGGCAAGTGAGACGCCGGTGAACCGCAGCTCGCGGGCGATCTTGCCGATCGTGTTCAAGATGGTGGCCTTCAACAGGTTGCGCTCGGCGACTTCAACGACGAGCGGGTTGTCCTTGGCGACGCCCTTCGGCGTCGGCTCGGGCGCCACGAGCGAGGTGAGCTCGTCGACGGCGACGAGGACCGGCCGGAGGCTCGCCGAGGTGGGGAGCTGCGTCCACTTCTGGACGCCTGCCCGCTGGATGAGCTTCTTGCGCCGCTGGCCTTCTTCGTAGGCCGTCTGAAGCACGCAGCACGCCGAGGCGAGATCGTCGCCGAAGCCCCCGGGCCGGACGAACGGCTGGAGGTCCATGAAATCGACCCCGCCTTTGATGGCGTCTGCGATGCACAGCTCCCAGCCATGGGCGAGCGCCCCGGTGGCCAACACGCTGAGCAAGATCGACTTGCCAGAACCCGTGAGGCCGCTCACCAAGATGTGCGGTGCAGCGACGAAGTCCGTGGTCAGCTCGGGGCCGTCTTCGCCCCCGGTCCGCCCGAGCACTCGTCCGAGGAAGATCCTGGACCAGCCGTCGGAGGCGGGGTCGAAGCGCGGCACCGCCCGCTTGAACGGGTACGGGATGACCGGCGGGAAGCTCGGCGGCTCGCCGGGGACGATCGATGCCGTGAGCGCCTTCGGATCGGTCTCGGCGAACCAGCCCTCTTGGCCGACGACGACCGTGGCAATTTCCGCGATCTTCTCGTCGTGCTTGCTCGGCACGTACGTGTGCGGCAGCGCGACGTCGAAGCCGCCGTCCGGGCGAGACTTGACCTGGACGTCCCACGGCTTCACGCCGAGCGCAACTGCGACCGCCCCGCGGCAGCGCTGCTCGGCCGGGGTGAGCCGGGCCAGGGTGGCCTTGCCGAGGAAGGGCTCGAACTCGACGAGCGCGTAGCCGGGGTGCTGGTCCTCGAGCTTGGTCGCGACCTTCTCGCCGTCCGAGGGCTTCGTGCCACGAGGGAGCCGGACCTCGAAGCGTTCCTCGGTCTGCGTGCCGGCGTCGACCTCGGTGACGGCCACGTGGCGGGTGATGAAAGCGACGCCTATGATCGGGTCGATCGAATCGAGCTCCCAGCCGTCGCCGTGCCTGTCGGCGACCAGCTTCTCGAGCGCCTTCAGATGGCGTGAGGGGTCGAAGTCGGCCGGAAGCTTGAGGGTGATGCGCTCGATCGGCACTTCACGCCGCCTCGGCCCGGTGGGTCTCGCCGACCAGGCGGGCGAGCCAGGCGGCGACGTCGGAAGCGACCTTGGCAGGCGAGGCAAGGACACCGCCGCTCGGCAGGACGCCGTCAACCACGGCGTCCGATAGCGTGCGCTTGTTGGTGATGAGCGCCAGGCGGGCGGCGCACCAGCTCCAGCGGGCGAGCGAGCCGTCGTCCTGCGGCTCGTCGAGGTAGGTGAGCGGGATCACGACCTCGACTCCGCCGAGCCCCGCCGGACGCCCTTGGCGCCAGACCCGCCCGAGCACCTGCTCGTAGGCGGCGGCGGTCCAGGGCAGGGTGGCGAAGACGAGCCGGCTCGCATGGTGCTGGAGGCCGTCGACGCCGGTGCCGACGGCGCTCGAGCCGATGAGCACGTCCACCTGGTCGTCCTCGGAGATGGGCGTGCCGGCCTTCTGGTCAGCGCCGACGAAGCGCTCCATCTCCTTCACCGGGCCGGTGAACTGCCCCACCCGCAGGCCGGCTGCCTCGAGGGCCTCGGTGAGCTTGTCGACGACGCCGGTGACGAACTCCGTGTACACGAGGCTCTTCCCGCCCTGCAGGCACGCCGCGACGATGTGCTCGAGCTTCGCGTCGATGAGGACGGCCTCGTAGTCGAGCGGGGTGGGCGTGCGCCCGAGGGCGAGCAGGTCGTCGAGCAGGTGGCCGACGTCGATGGGGACCTTCCGGGTCGAAAGGGCGATGTGGGAGTAGTCGGGCATCCAGCGTAAACCGTCCGTGACGAGCCGGCGGTGGATGCCGAAAGCGTTCGAGACCGTGTGGCGCACGGGCAGCTCGGCCAGCTCCTCGCCGGAGAGGAGCTCGAGCATGCTCCGGGCCTCGTGCAGCTCGTTCACGACCGGAGTGGCCGACATGACGAGGACCTTGGCCGTCGGGTTGGCTGCCTGGAGCTTCGAGCGGAACCGGGTGATCGTCGACCGGCGCTTGCTGGCGGCGGTGCCGGCCCGAGCCTTGGCGAAGTGGACCTCGTCGACGACGAGCATGTCCACTCGGTGCTCTTGGAGCAGGCGGTCGAGCTGGTCGATGGCGTCCGGGGCGGAGAACCGCTCGAAGTTGACCACCAGCCAGCGCTGCTCGCCGGGATGCGGGCTCGGGGTGAACGTCTTCACGTCGACGGACGAGTGGGGGAAGCAGGAGGTGATGGTCCGCACCCAGCCGTCGACGGTGTTGTTCGGGCAGACGACGACGACGAGCCCGCCGTTGCAGCCGGCTTCGACGGTGCGGGCGGCCAGCACGGCCGAGAGCGTCTTGCCGGCACCCGTCCCCGACCAGTTGCCGACGAAACGACGCTGGCGCACGAGAGCGGCCACGTGGCGCTGCATCAAGTTCGGGTGGACGACCGTGCCTTCGGGGGCGAAGGACCAGCCGGCGGGGACGTCGAGGTCGATAGCGGCCTCCAGCTCGTCTCGGAAGCGCCGGCGGATGAGCTCCTCGTAATGGTTCTCCCGGGGGAACGAGGTCCCGGCCTCGACGGCGGAGAGGTCCTTGTACGCCTCCTGCCAGAGCATCGCGACCCGGACCTGGAGCAGGAACTCGGCCGTCTCGGCGTCGTCGACCGCCGCGAGCACGCCGCCGGCACGAAGGATCTTCTCGACCCGCAGCTTCTGGAGGGCAGGGTCGTCGTCGTCTTCCGGGGTGTTCGAGCCGTCTTGCTCGTCGGCATTGTCGACCTCGCCGTCGACGACGCCGGGCAGTTCTTCGATGCCGACGGTCCCGAGCTCGTCTGCGCCACCGTCCTCGAGAATGGGATCGTCTGTGTCGCCACCGCCGTCGGTGTCGACAGGGACGTCCTGGTCCTCTATGCCCTGGAGCCGGCGCGAGCGAATCTGGGCGATGAGGCGCTGCTTCGCCGCCGGGCTCATGCCGGCCGCGGCGGCGATGGCGTCGACCTCGGTGGCCAAGAGGTTGCCCTGCGCGGCGTAGGGGAGGATGCCGGTCGCGAAGCGGGCGATCTTCGCCGGGGTCCACGCGGAGACGCATACCGGGCAGCCGCTCCTTTTGAGCGCACGATCGGCGATCCTCGCTGGCCACTCGTGACCGCAGTTCGCACACCGCCACCAGACCTTCTTGTGCGGGCCAGCAGACACCTGGGTAGGCAGGAGGTCGCCATTGCGAATCGGGTGCCACTCGGCCGCGAGATCAGGGTGGGTGGTGACGAGATCGTTTCGGCCTGGGATGACGACTCGACCAGCACACGCCGGGCAACCGTCCCCCTTGAGCGCACGGCTGGCGATCCTTGCTGGCCACTCGTGACCGCAGGTCGAGCAACGCCAGACGATGAACCTGTGCGACCCGGCGGAGACCTGAATAGGTAGGAGGTCGGCGTTGTGGCTCGAGTGCCACTCCGCCGCCAGCTCAGGATGGGAGGTAGAGAGGTCGTTTCGGCCGGGGACGACAACTTGGCCGGCGCACGCCGGACAGCCGTTCCCCTTGCGCTCACGATCGGCGATCTTCGCTGGCCACTCGTGACCGCAGTTCGCACACCGCCACCAGACCTTCTTGTCCGATCCGGCGGTCACCTGAGTGGGCAGTAGACCCCCGTTGCGGCCGGGGTGCCACTCGGCCGCAAGGCCGAGGTGGACAGTGGTGAGATCGTTGCGGCCGGGGACGACAACTTGGCGGGCGCACGCCGGGCAACCGCGCCCATTGAGCGCACGGCTGGCGACGATCGCCGGCCACTCGTGGCCGCAGATCGCACACCGCCACCAGACCTTCTTGGCCGACCCAGCCGTCACCTGGGTGGGCAGGAGGCTCCCGTTCCGGCTCGGGTGCCACTGCGACGCCAGGTCGGGGAATCGCGTCGCCAGGTCGTTCTCTCCAGCCGCCAATCTCGCCATCGAAAAGACCTGTGCACCACGGCTTGGATCGGGTCGATCGCCGCCTCGACCGAGCAGCTAGAACGCATCCTCGACGCCGTCGTTCACCACCGTCTCCGAGCTGGCGCGATCTGTCCAGTCGCTCCGCCGCCGGACCTCGGGGAGGACTCCCCATGCGTCGTCCGTGCCGGCGACAGCCGGTGCAGACGACTCCGAGCCCGGGCCAGCACGACCGTCCACACTGGCCCCCTCGCCGTCGTCCCAGTCGATCGCCCAGCGCGGATCGTCGTCCGTGGCCGGCTCGGAGGGCGATCCGACGCCGGTAGCGTCGACGATCTCGAGCTCGCTCCAGTCCGGCGCCGGCGCTGCGGGCGGTACGGGGACGAGGTCTTCCGGCTCATCGGCCTCGTTCGCCTCGAGGTCGTCGAGGGACAGCTCGAGCTCGCCCAGGTCGACGACCGTCTCGTCTGCGGCAGACGGCTGCAGCGGCGGCCTGGACCGAGCGTTCGGCGGCGGGTCGTCTCCGGCCTTCGACATCCATGACGCGAGGTCGAGGCGCTGGCCTGGCTCCAGCTTCGGCACCCGGCGATCCAGCTCGGCGCGGTAGGTCTCCTGAGACGTCCACCAGCACTGGATCACGACGGCCGTGGTGGTGAGCGGCTCCCACAAACCCCGGCCCTTGGGGATGTCGCCCTCGAGCACCGGGGCGTCGTCGAAGGCGCGGAGCGCCGACATCCTCTCCCCACCGCTCGCCTTGCCGAGCAGGATCCGTGCGAGGTTCGTCTTCAGGTCCGACCCCCCGGGGAGGGTGTCGAGGGTCTTCGCCATGAGCTTTTGGGTCCCGAGCAACAGCGTCACCCCGGCCGAGCGAGCCTCTCGTGCGAAGCGGCCCGCGTAGATCCCGACCAGCTGCCTGGCGAGGTTCATGGCCAGCTGACGCTGGCGCTCGGCTTCCTCCTCGGGATCGTCGAACGGCTGCTTCGGGACCGGGTCCTGGCCGATCAAGCTCGTGAACTCGTCGATCATCACGACGATGCGCCGGGGACGGAGCTCCTCTGGCAGCTCGAAGACCGACCCCACGCCGTGTCGAGCGTTGAGATCTTTGCGCCGGGCGACCTCGGCGTAGACGGCCTTCATCACCGCCGCGGCCTCGAGCGCATCGCCGGCGACGGCCATCGCGTGGTCGCGCAGGAAGGCGTAGTCCGCCCCGCCCTTGACCGGGTCGAGAAGGTAGACGTCGCATCCGGCCACCGCCGCGTCGTAGAGGAGCGCCTGGGCGGTCGAGGACTTGCCCGCCCCGGTCACCCCGGCGAGCAGGAGATGGGGCGACTCGGCCGGGTCGAAGACCACCGGGGTGCCCTCGACCCCGGTCGCGAAGGCGAAGCCGCTGGCGGCGTCCGCGGCCCGGAAGTCGAAGGGCACCGTCTGGGGCAGCGGGTTGCGCTCGGCAACGAGCAGGCGGACCGAGGACGCCCCGGCCGGCGACTCCCGCACCTCGACGAAGGCGTTCCCCGTCGCGGCCTTCAGCTTGCCGACTGCGGCCTTCACCCTCGCCCGGTCCACGCCGGGCGGCAGCGCGAAGTCACGCACCTCGACTGCCGGGTTGCGCGGGAGACGTCCGAGCGAGCCCAGGTGCGGCACGTCTCCGTCGGAGCCCACGACGCCGACGTCGGACCATGCCTGGTCCCAGTCGAGCGCGGCCAATGCCAGCACGTCCCTCTTCGGGTTCGCCAGCTCGGCTGTCCCCGGGTCTGCGCCGACGTAGCAGGTGACGCCGCCTGGGGCGTCTTCGACCCTGAGCCACGGGACGTGGAGTGCCCGGCGGATGCGCTCGGCGCGAGCCCGGACGTCGGCCGCGGTGACCCCGTCATAAAGTTGAAGAATGATCCGCCACAGGTGGGCCTTGGAGCGCTCGGCGCTGAGCGGGACGGCCTCTGCGACCTCGGGGCGGGCGAGGCGAACGTCGTCGAACGCGGCGTTGACCTGGCCGGCGAGCACCCACGGCGCCGCCTCGGCAGGCGGGACGAGGTCCGGGGATCCCGGCACTGCGGTCTCGGCCCAGTAGACGGCGAAGGCCTGGGGGTGGCGCCCGCCGGAGCCCTTCTGGGTCCAACCGGTGATCGAGACGAACGGCGCGGCACCGAGCGCGGTGGCGAGCTTTGCCTCCAGGCCGAGGAACTCTGACGGGTCGATCCCCCACGGCGTGAGGAACGCCATGCGCCTGACGACGACCTCTGGGCCGAGCGGGCGGCTGGTCGTCATCTTGTGGGAGATGCTCGGGTGGATCGAACCCTTCTTCAAGACGCTCTCCCAGATCGTCGCCCAGCGGTCCTCTGCGGCGAGCTCTGTGAAGCGCTCGGCGAGGTGCTGGTGCTCGTCTGCGAGGACCGCCTCTTCGTCGCCGATCGCCCCGAAGTAGACCCGGCCCGCTCCGTCGCCGCCGCCGTGGTGGTCCATCAGCACCGGGCAGGAGAACGCCGCCGGGAACTTGGAGACGAGGGGGCCGCCACCGGGGGCGCTCGCCTCGCGGATCGTCTTCAGGTCCGGCCCACCCGGCCAGGCCCAGGTGGAGGACCAGATCCGCTTCGGGGACTCGGGCGCAGTCAGCCGCTCGACCCGGACCGGGACGGGGCGCCCGTAGCCAAGGGGCTCCAAAGTCCGGACCATCGCCGCGTGCGCGAAGAGCTGGACACTGACCAGATCGGCCTCGCTCGCCGGGTCGGGGAGGCCCCCTGCCGGCCAGACGACGACGTCGAACAGGCGTGGGTGGCGAGTCCCCGGCACCGGGAAGCCGCCCGAGATCTCGGGGTGCTCCAGCACGGCGACGGCGGTCCCTGACCCGAGCGCGGGGAGGAGCTTCGGTCCAAGGGGGAGGAACGCCCCCGACCCGAGGTGCGCCGGCGCCTCGAAGGTGTCGACCACGGCGGTCCCGACCGTCTCGTGGCTCACGAGGGTGGGAACGTCCAGCTTGAGGCCGTTCCAGCGCGCGGCCCAGGCCTCCCTCACCGAGACGAGCTCCGACCAGCCTTCGAGGGCTGCTCGCTGCCACGGCTTGGCGACTGCGAGCAGTGCCCCGCCGCAGGCGAGCAGGCCTTCGAGAGCCGCAGGCGAGGCGAGCACGACGCCCGGGCGATGCAGGTGTGGTCCGAGATGGAGCTGTGCGACGAGACCGCCCCAACCGAAACGTGCGCCGTAGTTGTGAACGATGGTCGCCAGCGCCACGCCGACGACGAGCCCGCCAACCGCCCCCGCCGCCATGCGAGCGAGCGTCGCCCCGGGCGCCCGGCGGATCGTAGGCACGAACGTGTCGAGCCGGGTACCGGGATGGTCCGCTGCGGCCACCGAACGGCGCGCGGAGGCGATCTCGACGACGAGCACGAAGGCCGCCGCGGCATCGAGCGCGTGGCCGGCCGGCGCACGCAGGTAGCGATCCCCGACGACGGGCACCAGCCAACCAACCGCCGCCGCCCACAGCCCTGCGCACCACGAAGCGAGCAGCGGCCAACCGGGCAAGAGCCCGGTAGCGAGACCTGGCAGCGGTACGAGGGAGAAGCGGAGCTGACGCCACTGACGAAAGCGCCGCAGGCGGGTCTCCTCGGCCGGGTTCGCAGGCGTCGGATACCCCCAGTCGTCCTTCTTGCCGGAGAGCGCCACCGGTGGCTCGAGCAATGCGACCAGGAGGACGCAGGCCCAGAGAACAGCGATTGCCGGCAAGCCGAACCAGGACGAGACGGCGGCGACGCCGATGGCCGCGAGAACCAGGACCGGCGCGATCGACTGGGCTGGCTGGCTGGAGCGACGACGGGGTGCCATCAAGACGATCAGAACTCGTCGAGGACACCACGGCGGTCGTCGCGCATGGGCCGCAGATGCGTGCCGGTGTCGTGGAGCCGGCCGTCTCGCACCTGCGCCGCGGCCAGGCGGGCGGTGGACAGAAGCGGGTACAACGCCGTGACGATGTCGGGATCGGCGGGACCGCCCGACGCTATCTTTGCGAGCCGGGTGTCGAGCACCTCACCGTGGACGGCCTTCGCTCCCCGCGGCCGGTAGAAGGCGATGTTGACCGGCTTTCTCTGGCTGGAGGGCCAGATGACGATGTACGGCTTGTGCACGACGGCGTGGAGCCCCTGGCGCACAAACAGGTTGTTGAGCGCGTCCACCGCCATCTCGGCAGTGTGGCGGTCGGCGAACGCGATCCGCCGAAAACCCCGTCGCGTCCTCCCGGCGAGCGTCCAATAGAAGGCCGATTTCCACGCTTTGGTGTCGAAGACCCAAACGTGACTGCCGGCGACCACCAGGTGGTCGATGTCCGCGTCGACGCCGCTCACCGGCATGCGCAGGCTGTGGAGCACCGTCGGGCCGCCGGGGACGAGAAGCTGGGCAAGCACGTTGGCCGTCTTCTCCTCACCCCTCTTGCCCTGGGCTCTGGCCTCCTCGCTCACCGCCCAGGTCTTCGGGCCCGCGAGCGACAGGCCGGGGATGCCGAGCAGTTGCGGTTGCGACGGGGGCTGGTGATGGTGCGCCATGCCCGTCCTGTGCACCGGGTTCGAGATCGGCTCGCCGCTCCCGTCCCGCAAAGCGCGCGACCAGCTCAGCACGCCGTTCCGGCGTCGTCCGCTCAGGGGGTGGGAACCCGGCCAGCCGGCGCACGACCGCCTCCAGGTCGAGGCCCGGGCCGCGCAACCAGTGCGGCACGCCGTAGACATCCCCTGCATGGACGATCGGCGCCCTGGCGGCCACCGGGTCGGCGGGGGTGAACACGACGGCGTAGGGGTCGAGCAGGTCGACTGGCTCCCACCGAGCACCCGGTCCCCCGGTCGGGCGCTCGACTCGGAGCCCGAAGAAGCTCGGGTGCACGAGCCCAAGGCCTGGGAACCAGTCACGGTAGCGGACGAGGCAGACGCGCTCGGCGATCCGAGCCCTCACGCGCTCGGGCGAGGAGCTCACCGCGCTGGCGACCGCGCGCCTCACCAGGTGGTCGGGTCGGTTCCGGTCGTTGTCGGGGTCGGAGACGTCGACGAAGCACACGACCGTCGAACGCTCGGCATCGCCCAGGAGCACGTCGATCCAGTGCTCGAGACGGGCCTGGAAGGTCGCTGCCGCGTTCGCCGTCATCTCGACGACGATGCGCAGCCCGTCGTCGCGCACCCACACGGCATCAGCGCTGCGCCGCGACTTTGCGAGCCGCTCGTCGAAGGGGAAGAGCAGCCGGACACCCGCCAGCAGCTCGCCGAAGACCGTCCCGATCGGGGTGAGCTCGGCGACCCGCAGCGACAGCTCCGTCGTGATGAGGTTGTGCCAGGCGGCCTGCGACCCACAGGACCACTTCTGGCAGGCGCTGACCCCCAGCCACTCGGCGTAGGAGAGCTGATCCAAGAAGTGCAGCGCGACGTCCGTCACGTCCGGCCGCCACAGCGTGGGGACGACGACTCGGCGCTCTCCGGCGAAGGCGCCGCCGCGCTGGACGAGGCCTGCTTCGAGCAGGAGCCGCAGGTCGATCGAGCGAGACGAGCTCATGAGCGGCGAGCCGACGACGGCCGCGACCTGCTCGGAGGTCATCGTCCGCCACAGATGGATCGCGCCGAGCGCCGCCAGCCTGCGCGGGCGGGCGATGACCCTGCCGCGGGCCTCGTCTTGCGAGCCGAGCTGGAGCGCTCTTGGGTGTGCGATGCCAGACGCGCGATAGCGCTCGAGCGCGGCGCGCGAGCTCCAGCTCATCGCGACATGGCCGGTCGGAGCCGAGCGCACACCAGACCAGAACAGCTCGACCCGGTCGGCAGCGGTATGGCGGGGCGTCGTGCACGCGCTCTTCACCTCGCAGAGACGCACGGCACCGTCGTTTCTCGTGCTCACCATTCGTCACCTCCCGTATCCACGGCCGGCCAGTCGCCGGCGTCGGAACTGGTCTCTCGCACCCCTGCGCCGGCGGCTCCCCGGCCGGACGGATCCACGCGGGCGCCGGCGCCGAGGAGATAGCCCTGATCGGCGGCGAAACGAGCCGCGTCCCCGTCCCAGAACGCGGTGCGGATGGTGACCGGAGGCTGGAGCCTGCCGTCGGCCCGGGCGCGCAGCACCGCGCAGAAGGCCTCGAGGTTCCCCAAGTCCGAGGCGGTCCACTCCTCGCCGGTCATCGAGAGCTGCGCGACCGCCTGGGCGACGACCGCGGCGTTGGCCTGCTGGAACCAGAAGACCGAGCCGAACCCGAGGAGGACGGAGCGCAGCCGCTCGTCGAGCTGCTCGGGCTGCTGGGTCGCGAAGTAGCACCGCACGCCGTAGGCGCGACCTTGGTTGCGGAGCCACTCGACGACCTCTGACGAGCTGGTTGCCAGCTGGCTCAGCTCGTCGGCGAAGATCGACACCGAGCGGCCCGCCTCCTGCCATCCCGCACAGGTCCGCTTGATCGCGTCCTCGAGCGAGTAGGCGAGCATCGCAGAGACGATCCGCCCCGAGGTCTCGTCCACGAGACGGCCGTCCGCGGTCACGCCGGCGTTCACGACGACAGCCGCGTGCGAAGAGAGGATCTGGGACCAGGAGAGCACCGGCCGGGTGTGCGACCACCAGGTCGGCACGCGCATCAGGTCGTCGACCTTGTTGCGCGCCGCCTCGGTCAGGGTCCGGCGCTGGGAGGGGGTGACGCTGTCGCCGTAGACGATCCTGAGCCGGCTCGTCGCGTCGGCGAGCTCGGCGCCGGCCTTGGTGTCGAGATGCTCGGCCGCCCAGCGCTCCATCGCCCGAGCGAGCTCGACGCCGTGGGCGTCGTCGCGCGAGCCCAAGAGGATGTGCGCGAGCGAGACGAACGAGGGGGGATCGACGACGCCTTGGGTCGTCATCGCGACCTCCTCGGGGCAGGCGAGCGCCGCGGTGAAGACGACGTTCAGCACCTCGGTCGACCTGCCCTGGATCTGCGCGTCGTCGTAGGCGTAGCGCATCGCCGAGACGAAGAACTCGGCGCGCTCGGACGGCGACATCGTCGGGTCGTTGAACAGGTCGATCGCAGGCGAGAAAGGGTCCGCAAGCTCGGCGACGCACAGGTCGTCGCCGAGCGCCGACGCCCAGTGGCGGTAGCCGGCGACGCCTTCTTCGCCCTTGTGCTCGAAGCACACGAGCGTGCTCGCCCTCCCGGGGCGACCGGGCTTTTCAGAGGGGCGGGTGCGCTCGAGGCAGTGCCAGGCGAAGAGGTGCTGGACGAGCTTGGTCTTGCCACTCCCTGGTGCGCCGACGACGGCCGACGACTGCCACGCCTCTGCGGCCGAGAGGTGCACCGGCTCTCCGGAGAGCGACCAGCCGACGAGCGGCCCGATGTCGCCGGTGAGCGCGGCGGGGGCGCTCCGGACCTGCACCTGCGCGACGCCCGCAGCGAGGCCGGCGTGCGGCGAGACGATGCCGACGACCATCGCTGATCCGAGGAGGAAGCTCGCCTGCGCGAGCGGGTAGTCGCCGTCGCGGGCGTGCAGCGTCCTGGTCGAAAGGTTCCCTGATTGGTCGCGCCGGGACACCGTCCGCTCGCGCCGGGGAGGGCGCGGCGGGAGCGCCCGTCGTGGCGGTGCGGGCACCGCGCCTGCGCGCAGCGAGGCCTCGGTCGTGCGCGCCCTCGACGGCACGGCGCCGAGGGACACGCCGAGCCCGCCCATAGCGAGGAGCCCGCCGACGACGTCGCCGGCGAGCAGGTGGTGGAAGTGCAGCGCGAAGACGGCCTCGGTGAGCGCGCCGGCCACCACGAGACCTGGACCGACCGGGCTCGTGGCGGCGTGCTCGACCCTGGTCTCCAGGTCGAAGCCGGGCAGCGCGGCGGCGAGCTGGCCGAGCAGGAGACGGACCGCGTCGTGGCTCGGCCCGCCGGCAAAGATCGACGCGACGACGGCCTCGGTCTCTCGCGCGTAATGGGTCTGCACGCCCGCCAGGCGGTGCTCGAACCAGCGCCGCACCCGACGCAGCTCGGCGGCGCTCGGAGCCCGCAGCGACACGGCGACGAAGCTCTGTGGCTCCATCACCTGGGCGAGCAGGACCGCGACCTCTGAGGGGTTCGCTCCGGCCTGGGTGTCGCGGGAGACAAAGCCACGAGATGGCCGTGCGACGAGCCACCCGACCGCCCTCGCCGACGACCAGTCGGGCACCTCGGCGACCGGCTCTGCGCGCGCGCCGAGGGCCGAGGCCAGAGCGGCGACGAGGGCCTTGGACTCCGAGCGCTCAGGCACGAGCACGTGGGAGGCGAGGCCGGCCTCGGTGCGGGTCGCAAGCAGGATCGCCCTGCCCGCGCTGCGCACCGCCCCGCCGACGGGCTTGGCCCTGGCGACGACGACTTCTGGGCTTGGCGGCCCCCCGGCGGAGCGCACGAGGCGAAAGGCACTGGATGGCCGCTCGCCGGGCCTGCCACCCGCTGCCGTCGCTCTGGCCGAGCTCATGCAGGACACCATGCGGCGAGTGCGCGTCGGCGGAAATTGACGTGGATGCAGACGGCGGAGAACTCTTACGGATCCTGCGCCCACGATCCCGGTCATCGGGCGGCGCCAGCGGCCGCGATGCCTTCTCCCCCTCCCCAGCGCCACTCCGTTTCTGCTGGTTCGGGCTCGAAAACGCGGAGCGAAAGCGGCTCGATCTCGTGGTGCGAACAGGCCGGTGCCGGGTCGGGATCTGCCTCCCGGAGGGTGGGATGAAGATGCGCAGGAGCAGGCCGGTGCGGGGTTGCAATTGCTGGCGCGGGCCGGGGGCTCAGACCGTGCAACGTAAGGCGCTCAGACCGTGCAGCGGCGGGGCGGGGGCGAGACGGGATCGACACGTGCGCGAGACGCGACGAGACGCAGGCCGGGACCGTGACGAAGACGACGAGACGCGACGGGGGGCAAGACGACGACGAGACGACAGCGGGGCGCAAACGTGACGGGGCAGATGGGCGCGCGGCGTGGGCAGGACGGGCCATCGCGAAGCGATCCGGGCGAGCCGCCGAAGGCGGCGAGCCTCTTTCAGCGAGACGGGGCCGCGCACGGCTATCGCCGGACCTGGGCCAGCGCTCGGGCCACCCGGTCGCCGGGCACCGAGGCATCCGGTCAGCAGTCGACGGCGATGTGCAGCGCCGTGCACGCCTCGGCAAGCCGAGCTGCTCCGAGCGCGCAGATGCGACCAGCAAGGTACGCCTTTGGTACGACGCGCAGGTTGTCAAAGCTGGCGGCGCACTCCGTAGGCATCCCGTCGTCGGGTCCCAGCAAGACTTCCGTCGGGATGTACCTGACCGTGCGGGTCACGGGGGCAGCAAGCACGGCGTTGAGCACCGGGATGGCTGCTGACCTGGTCATGACCAGGAAGGGTCGGCGACCCAGCCCCTCGATCTCGCCCCACCACACCTCACCGCGACGAGGCTCGCTCACCACGGCTCCTCGGCGATGGCATCTCGGAGCGAGACGAGAGCAGCGTCTTGGTCGGCCGCGGTGGGGGGAGTGCGCTGGTAGCCGGCGACGATGGCTCGGTCGATCTGCCGGTGGTGTTCGAGGGCCGTGATGGCTTCGACGCCGGCTCGCACCGCAGCCGCCCGGCTCTCGTAGACACCACTTGCGACGAGCGCGTCGAGCTCTGAGAGGAGCTTCTCGGGGAGCCGGACTGCGATCTGCTCGGTGGCCACTGTGTCGGTATACCATAACGGTATGCGGCGTGGGATGCGACCGGTGCCGCTCCCCCGGACCTGCTCCACCCGCCAGCAAGCCGGCGCGACCCCCCTCGGTCGCCTGGCCGCCCTCGACCGTTCAGCTCGACGAGCTCAAAGCCGCCGGGGCATCGTGCTCGACGACCAGGTGGCGCTCGAGCATCTGCTCGATCACCTCGAGCGACCGGACGACGTCGGCCCTCGGTCGCGAGAGACGCCTCGCGACCTCGTCCACCGAGACCAGCTCGCGCTCTGGCCAACGGGACCAACGAAGCTCGGCGACGCGGCCGAGGCGGTCGTCTGCGATCCACGCCTCTGCCACGGCGCGCGCGACCGCCAACGAGGTCGCGTCGTCTCCGCCACCTGCGACCTGGAGGCCCCGGCAGATGGCCCGGATGCGATCGAGCGCCTTTCGCACCCTGGCGACCGGGACGCCGACGATCCTCGCGACCAGAGCGGTGCTCGGCAGGTTCTCGTCGGGCCAGGGAGAGAGCCACGCCTTCGCGATGACTCCGAGCTGTGCGTCGATGGCGCTCGCCTCCTCGATCGTCCGCGCGACGAGCGTCATCGTCGTCGCGTCCGCGAGCCGGTCGGCGACGAGGCGCTCCACGCTCTCGGTGCTCGGAAGCCGGGCGAGATCGGCACCGACGACGACGCTCACGCCGCGGTAGTCGGCGGTCTGCGCCGGGGCGCTGTGGACGCGGGTCGGCCCTCCGCCGATCCGGTCGTTGTAGGTCTCGGCCACCTCGTCGTCGGTGAGCCGCTCCCCGAAATCGACCTCGATGCGCTCGCGCACCTCGTGCATCGCACGCTGCCGTCGGGCGACGCCCGAGTAGCCAGAGATCCCCGTCACCTCGACCGTCGACGCCCAGCCACGCACCGCGCTGCGAGCACGGGTGAGCAACGCCGCCTCCCACGCCTCGAACGGGAACGCGAACACCTTGCCGACGCCGACCTCGCCGAGCATCCGCCAGTGCACCATGCGCACGAGCTGGAGAACGTCGTCTCGATCGCGCTCCCAGACGATGTGGGGCTGGTGGCTCGCCCGTCGGCTGGCGATGCGCATGCTCGCCTCGGAGCTGGCGAAGATCCGCTCAGCGAGAGCGCGCCACGACGGGGTGCCGATCTCGAGCTGGGAGAGCGCCTCGAGGTCGTCGAACAGCTGGTCGTCGTTCATCGGTCTCAACCTGTGCACCGGGTCCGAGATCGGCTCGGCTGCGCCGGCGGCGGTGGGCCGGCATAGGGCCAGCCGGGCGTCGCCAGCGGCCGGACCCCGTCACGGGCGACGTAAGCGACGAGCGCGTCGGCGAGGGCGCCCGATCGCCGGCCGATCGCTCGTCGGTCGCAGATCCATGCGAGCGTGAGCCTCCGACCAGGAGCCACGTGGCAGATGCGCCGCAGCAACCCGAAAAGCTCGTCGCGGCGGCGCTCCGGGCAGCCGAGCTCGGCGAGCAGCGAGTGGACCGGGATGCGGCGGAGCGCCACCCCCTCATCCCCCATCGCCAGCTCGATCAGCTCGGGCACGCTGAGCACGCCGCTCGCGAGGCCCGCGAGCGCCGCGCCGCGAGCGCTCCGCGCCGCTCGCAACGCTGCACTTGCGACCGACATGTCGCTCGGAGCGAGACGGCGCGCCCCGGCGAGCCCGGTACTGGTTCTCATGTCCCCATCCCCTTTGGTTGCGTGCATCAAACACTGATTACCCGTGATTGCAACAGGGTCGATGGTCCCAACGGTCGCCGGCACAAGGGGTCGGGCGTCTGGGTCTTCGGGTGCTCGGCGCACGTCCGGTCCCACTTCGCTCAACCCGCCCGATCGAGCGGGGCTCGAGACGAGTCGAGCCGGTCCGAGGAGGCCGGCGCGGCAACGCTCATCACCTCGACGGCGGCCGCGACCCTGCGCACCCCGATCGCGTCGCGCGGCCAGCGCTCCCGGTAGCAGGAGAGCAGCTCGCCAAGGTCCGCGAACGTCTCCTCGCGCAGCAGCCGGCGCACCTTGCGCCCGACGTGCGGGTCGCCGATCCTCCGCCGGATGGCCGACTCCGCGACCGAGCGCAACGAGGTCATCACCCGGCGCTGCGGGTCGACGCGGGCAAAGGCCGACGGGGCGAGGCAGCGCTCGATGATGCGGTCGCAGGCGGGTGAGATCCGCCCATCGGGATCGCCGAGCAGCAGCTCGCTGCGCACGACCTCGAGGTCGGTCGCATCCAGCAGGTGGAGGTCGCGCCCGGGAGAGATCTCGGCGGCGACGGCGGCGTGACGATGGCGCAGCATCCACTCGGCGTGGCGCTCGAGCATCTGGCGGGCCTCCCACAGGGCGAGACGGCCGTCCTCGCAGATGCGGTCGAGCTCGGCCAGCACGCGCCGGGCTGCCATCGGCCTTGCGTACAACACCTCAGGGGCGAACCCGTCCCCCGCACTCGCCAGAGGGTCGTCGTGGCGTCCCGGCGCGCACGCGCTGACGAGCGTCGACCCGGACGCCGAGACGCCGACGCCGGTCACCTCGAAGGAGCAGACGGTGCTCCCGCCCGCCGGCACGAGCACCACCGGCGCGCCGTTCCCGGCGCCGCTGCCGTCGGCACCGCCGTCGGCTGACCAGACGATGCGCGCGGGGAACCGCAGCCTGGTGCCGTCGTGCGCTCGCCCCTTGCGCCCGAGATCGACCTGTGGATCGACCAGGCTGAACGACGGGAGCACGACGAGAGCGACCGAGCCACGGAGCCCGGAACGGTCGATCCCCGCAGCCGCCCGCCCGGCGAGGATGCGCTCCAAGAGCGCGCACCACCTCACGCTCCAGTGGTGCGCGTCGCCAGCCACCTGTGGTGTGGTCGTCAGCGTGGTCGTTGCCTGCACGCCAGGACCTGTGCACCGGCCCGCAGATCGGGTCGCCTGACTCCCCGGCGCGGGAGGCGACTGACGCTGTACCGGCCGCCCGGCCTGCCCGGCGCCGAGGTGAGCTACACGGGCACGACCTCGAGCAGGTCATCGATGCCGACGAGATCGTCGGCGTTGCGGGTGTAGAGCCGAGCGCCGTGCGCATGGGCGGTCGCCGCGATGAGCAGGTCCATGACGCGTGCACGAGGCCGGCGCCCGGCCGGCGCGGCGAGGTCGATGCTCGAAGTCGCCAGCGCCACTGCCACACAGACGGCGACCGGCACACCAAAGCGGAGACGCACCCAGTCCCTCGTGGGCATCCACGGAGCAGCGACTGCCGTCCTTGCCCGGCACGACGGCGAGGCTCACCCCCAGGACCTCCCTGGGCTGACGCCGTGCGGTCCGGTTCGCGGGGTCAGGCTCGCTTGAGCTCGAACGAGGTGAGCTCGCCTCGTTCTGCAGTCAATCAGATGGGCGGCGTCGGAGGACCCTCTTAGGCTATTCTATAGATCTATGGAGCACGGTTCGGGACGCCGTGCCGATCTCTACGAGCAGCTGGCGCGCATCGGCAAGGTGGTCGTGCACCCCAAGCGGATCGAGCTGCTCGACCTGCTCTGTCAGGCCGAGCGCAGCGTGGAGGCGCTCGCCGAGGCAACGGGGCTCAAGCTCACGACGGCGTCCGCACACCTGCAGGTGATGCGCCAGGCACGCCTCGTCGAGACCCGCCGGGAGGGGACCCGCGTGTTCTACCGCGCCGCGGGTGAGGAAGTGTGCCTCTTCGTCGGCGCGCTCAACGACCTCGCCCGCGCCCGCCTCGCCGAGGTCGACCAGATCCTCCGCGCGCTCGGCACCGACGCCGCGGGCACCGAGCGGGTCAGCCGGGACGAGCTGTTGGCGCGCGTGCAAGCCGGGGAGGTGGTGGTGCTCGACGTGCGGCCCGAAGAGGAGTACTCGGCCGGCCACATCCCTGGTGCCCGCTCGCTCCCCCTGGAGCACCTCGAGGCTCGCCTCGACGAGCTCGACCCCGACCTCGAGGTCGTCGCCTACTGCCGCGGGCCGCTGTGCCTCCTCGCCCCTGAGGCCGTCGCGCTGCTTCGGGGCAGGGGACGAAGGGCGCGCTGTCTGGAGGACGGCCTGCCCGAGTGGCGCCAGGCCGGCCTCCCCGTCGAAGAGGGCATCGGTGCACGTAGCGGATCGAGCGATGGGACCAACGCCCGTAGCTCGCGCCGGGAACGGCGCGCCCCTCGGTCGCCGGCGGTGGGCGGCCGGTCGTGACGAGCGAGGGTTCGGCCGTCGTTGACCTCGACCACAACGCGACCGCGCCGCTCGCGCGAGGTGCTCAAGGCGATGTTGCCCTACCTGCGCGCCGAACTCGGCAACCCCTCGAGCGACCACGCACTCAGACGGCGCGTTCGCCAGGCGGTCGAAGAGGCCCGAGCAACCCTCGCCGCCCTCGTCGGGGCGGCGCCCTCCGAGGTCGTGTTCACCACCGGCTCCGCCTGCCACGCCGGCGAGCACACACCGAACGCGACGCTGCTCGCCATGGGTAACAGCCCCGACGTCGCCCTCGGCGCGCTGCGCCTCTCGCTCGGCCGCGGCACCACCCGGGCCGAGATCGAAGCGGCCGTCGAGCTGCTCGCCGGCGCCCATGGGGCCCTCGTCGCCACGGCCCCGTCAACGGCCAGTCCAAGCACAAGCACCAAGCACAAGCAAAGGAACGCCCCGATGAAGATCCTCGTCGTCTTGAACGACCCGCCCTATGGCACCGAGCAGATCGG
>JAKCCH010000037.1 GCA_021838945.1 Actinomycetes bacterium | reverse complement strand
CGCCCAAGCCGGCCATCGCGGTGTCGCTGGGTGCGGTGGCGTTGTCAGCCGGTGCGGCCGCTCTCGGTTGGTGGCTCGGGTCGAGGCGCACGCTCGACCGGATCTACAAGACCGACTAAGCGGCTCGGTCTCTGCTCGAGATGTTGCAGCGGCCGGCCGGCCCAGCGGCCGGCAACGGTGTCACAGCGCACGCCGCTGAGGCGCGCAGTCCGGTCAGCCGCGGAGGCGCTTGGCCGCGACAGCACCGAGAGCGATGAGAACGGCGAGGATGAGGAGCTTCTTGACCATGCGCGGCAGGTTAGACGGTCAGGAGGTCCCGTGCGCCGGTGTCGCTCGAGGGGTGGCGCAGCTTCGACATCGCGCGTGCCTCGATCTGGCGGATCCGCTCACGTGTGAGGTTGAAGTGCTCTCCGACCTCTTCCAACGTGCGGGGCTCGCCCCGGTCGAGCCCGAAACGCAGCCGTAGGATCTCCCGCTCCCGCTCGTCGAGCGGGGCGAGCAGCCGGTTGATCTCGACGGGGAGCAGCGCAGTGGCCGCCACCTCGAAGGGCGACTCGGCCGAGCGGTCCTCGACGACGTCACCAAGCTCTGCGTCGCCGTCCTCGCGCAACGGCTCGGAGAGCGAGAGCGGCTCGGCGCGGAAGCGGAGCGCCTCGATCAGCTTGTCCTCGGGAAGCTCGACCTCGATACCGAGCTCCGAGAGCGTCGCCGGACGGCCCAGCTTCAGCTCGAGGCGTGCCTGTGCCTTCTGGACACGGGCGAGGGTGTCGCCGGCGTGCACGGGGAGGCGGATCGTGCGGCCCGTGTTGGCGATGCCGCGGGTGATCGCCTGCCGGATCCACCACGTGGCGTAGGTGGAGAACTTGAAGCCCTTGCGCCAGTCGAACTTCTCGACGGCGTGCATGAGGCCGAGGTTGCCCTCCTGGATCAGGTCGAGCAGCGGGAGACCGGAAGCCTGGTACTTCTTCGCGATCGACACGACGAGGCGGAGGTTCGACTGCACGAAGGTGCGCTGTGCCGACTCGCCATCCCGGACCGTGCGATTGAGCTCACGCCGGCGGGTCGGGGTGATGCCCTTCTTCCCGTTGAGCTCTTCCTCGGCTTCCCAGCGCGCCTCGATCGCCTGAGCGAGGCGGACCTCGTCGTCCTTGGTGAGCAGGGGGTATTGGCCGATGTCGGTGAGATACAGGCGAACCAGGTCTTCTTCGTCCCGCTCGACTCGCTCCTTCGCCAAAATCCGAATCCTCCGTGAATCGCAGTGTGGAAGTGTTCGATGCGGCTGAGGTGCCGTCGAGGACGACCAACGTCCCTCGAGCTCCCAGGCCCACCATGTGACTGCCGGTCTCAAGTGGAAAGCAGCCTTCGAGACGTCGTGCCGTACGCTCCTGGCTCAGTGTAACGATCACGTCAAGCGTCTCCGCCCGGCGAAGGCCCTGCTGGCCCCGTCGAGGCCGGGAACGAGGCCGCGATCCTGCGTGTATCGGCGGCCAGCCTGACGAAGACCCGGACGGCGGGCGGGTCCGCGCTCGGGTGGGCGAATTCGGCCCGCCGCTCGTATGCGGCTGTGAGCGCGGCGTAGAGACGGAAGAGCGCTGGACCATCGCCACTGCTGGGTGACCCGGTCGCAGCGCTCGGCGGGGCGAGGCTCTCGACGAGCTCGGCGACGTCTTCTCCCGGGGGCTTCGTCGCCTCGGCGGCCGAGGGGAGGCCCGCCGACACCGGCAGGAGCGAGTGGAGCTGCCCGGCGCGCCAGGCATGGGCGAGGCTCGCACCCGAGGCCCACACCGCCAGCTCGGGCGGGAGCCCACCCGACGTGGCCGCCCTCCCGAGCGATGCGAACGCCCCGAGCTCCACCCAACGCAACCCGCCGACGACACGTGCCGACTCCAGCAGCGAGAGTGCCCGGCACGGACCGGAGAGCTGGTCGAGGAGGGCGCCACCACCCTCGCTCACTCGTCCATTGCCCCCGTCGTGCGAGGTGGCCCGTGCTCGTGCCGGAACCCGTTCGTGATCGGCATCCGGCGGTCCTTCCCGAAGCCGCGGGTCGTGACCCGTGGTCCGGGCGGCGCCTGACGGCGCTTGTACTCGGCCCGGTCGACGAGCTCGGCGATGCGGAGGACGACTGCTTCGTCGTACCCTTCGGCGACGAGCTCCTCGATCGTGAGGTCCTGTTCGACGTAGCCCTGCAGGATCGGGTCGAGCACCTCGTAGGAACCGAGGCTCTCGTCGTCACGCTGATCGGGACGCAGCTCGGCAGAGGGCGGCTTGGTCAACACGTGCTCGGGGACGAGGTCGGTCCCCGCCACCTCGTTGCGCCAGCGCGCCACCTCGTACACGAGAAGCTTGGGAACGTCCTTGATCACGGCGAAACCACCGGCCATGTCCCCGTACAACGTCGCGTACCCGACAGCCATCTCGGTCTTGTTGCCGGTCGTGAGCACGAGCCAGCCGAGCTCGTTCGACATCGCCATGACCACGGTGCCACGGATCCGCGCCTGGAGGTTCTCGTCAGTGAGCCCCGTCACCCCACTCCGCCCGAACGCCGGGCCGATCATGGCCGAGAGGGCCTCGTGCGCCGGCTCGATCGCGACGGTGCGGACCTCGATCCCGAGGTTGCGCGCGAGCGTCTCGGCATCGGCGATCGAGTGCTCGCTCGAGTAGCGCGACGGCAGCAGGACCCCGTGCACCCGGCTCGGCCCGAGGGCGTCGACGGCGACCGTGGCGACGAGCGAGGAGTCGATGCCTCCGGACAGCGAGATGAGAACCTCTCCGAAACCCCCCTTCGTCACATAGTCCCGCGTCGCGACCACGAGCGCCCGGTACACCTCCTCGTACGGGCCGACATCACGGGCGAGCTTCGGCGGACGCCGATCGTCAGGTGAAGGTGCCGGTCCGGGCTCCGTCACCGTGACGGCCGGCAGCACCGGAGCACCCTCGTACCCTCGCGGATCGAGAAGGCGCTTGCGGTAGGCCGGCTGGATCTCGATGTCGACGATCTCGGTCCGCTCCTCGAACTGCGGGAGCGAAGCGACGAGTTGGCCGTCGTGGTCGAAGACCATGGAGCCGCCATCGAAGACGAGCTCGTCCTGCCCGCCGACGAGGTTCAGATACACGAGCGCGGTCGACGCGTCCGCAGCGCGGGTGCCGAGCATCCGGCGGCGCTCGGTCACGGCGCCACGGCGGTACGGCGACGCGTTCACCACCACGACGAGCTCGGCGCCGCCGGACCCGAGAGCGGCCACAGGCCCCGCCGGGCTCCAGGCGTCCTCACAGACCGTCACCCCGACCCTCACTCCGGCGATCGAGTACACCTCACGCGGGTCCGTGCCCGCCGCGAAGTACCGGCGTTCGTCGAACACGCCGTAGTTCGGCAGGAGCTGCTTGTGCCAGACGCCGTGCACTTTGCCGCCTGCGAGGACGGCAGCCGCGTTGTGCAGGTCGCCGTCGGCGTCGACGTAGCCCACGACCGCCGCGCACCGGCGCGTCGCGGCCGCGACCCGGTCGAGAGCACGCAGGTTCTCCTCGATGAACGACGGTTTGAGCAAGAGGTCCTCGGGCGGGTAGCCCGTGATCGCGAGCTCCGGGAAGACGGCGAGATCGGCGTGGCTCTGCTCGGCCACCTCGAGAGCTCCGAGGATCTTCCCGACGTTGGCCTCGAGGTCGCCCACGATCGTGTCGATCTGGCACAAAGCGACTCTGAGCCTGCCCACACGAGAAGCGTATCGGTGCCGGCCGTGCCCCCAATTACTCTTTGTCCAGCTCATGACTGCCCTTCCGCCGCTGCTCGAGGACGCCGCGTGGTCCTCGGCCGCCCCGGGCGCCGTGCGGCTCCTCTTCGAGCGGATGGCGGAGGCGCGTCCCGGCGAGCTCGAGCGCGTCGACGCTGCGCTCGCGCAGTCGCTGTCCGCGGTCGCCGGTGCGAGCCGCTCGCTCGCCCGGCTGCTCGTGGCCGACCCGGACGCCCTCGAGGTGCTGACCGGCGGGGAGTGGCCCGAGCTCCTCGAAGCAGTGCGGCACGCCGGCGACGCCGAGGCCATCGCCCGCCGGCAGCACCTCGCTTTGCTCCTGCTCGCGTCGGACGACCTCACCGGCAGGAGCTCGCTCGAGGAGGTGGGCGAGCGCCTCTCCGAGCTGGCGGACACGGTGCTCGCTGCGGCGATGTCTGTCGCAGCACCCGACGCGAGCCTGGCCGTCATCGGGATGGGCAAGCACGGGGCAGAGGAGCTCAACTACGCGAGCGACGTCGACGTCGTCTTCGTCACAGCGAACGACGCCGAGCTGGCGGCCGCCACGTCGGCAGCGCGCCGCGTGCTCGGCATCGCCGGCACCGCCTACCGGATCGACACGGACCTGCGTCCCGAGGGTCGCAACGGCGTGCTCGTCCGGACGCTCGACTCCTATGTCGCGTACTGGGAGAAGTGGGCGAGGCCGTGGGAGTTCCAAGCGCTCGTGAAGGCCCGCTTCTCGGCCGGCGACGAGACGCTCGGGCGCCAGTTCGAGGTGCGGGCCGGTACTGCACTGTGGTCGCGGCACTTCGACGCGGAGGCGCTCGGTGAGCTGCGTTCCATGAAGTCGCGAGCCGAGACGCTCGTCGCCGCCAAGGGGCTGTCCGAGCGCGAGCTGAAGCGGGGCCGCGGCGGCATCCGCGACATCGAGTTCTCCGCTCAGCTCCTGCAGCTCGTCCATGGCGCGAGCGATCCCTCCCTGCGGGTGCGACCGACGCTCGCCGCCCTGGCCGAGCTCGGCTCGGCCGGCTACGTCGACGCGGGCGATGCCACCGCCCTCGCTCTCGCGTACCGGTTCCTCCGCACGGTGGAGCACCGGCTGCAGCTCGTGGAGGAGTCCCAGGTGCACACCGTTCCCGCCGGCGGGCCGGCGCGGGACCACTTGGCGGCGGTGCTGGGCTTCTCCGTCCCCGTCGCCGGCTCCGCCACGGCGCCCGAGCGTGACCGACGTGAGCGGGGCGCGGGGGCGCGGCGGAGAAGCGATCGTTTCGACGCGGTGTTGGCGCGATACCAGTCGTCGGTGCGGTCCATCCACGAGCGCCTCTACTTCCGGCCGCTGCTCGAGGTCTTCGGGCCCGCCCGCGCCGGGGGAACAGGTCCCCGCCTCACCGAAGCCGCTGCGACCGAGCGCCTCTCGGCCTTCGGCTTCCGGGAGGCCGAGCGGACACGCCAGGCCCTCGTCGAGCTGACCCGGGGTCTCACGCGTTCCTCGAGGCTGATGCAGCAGCTCCTGCCAGTCCTGCTCGGATGGCTCTCCGAGACACCGGACCCCGACCTCGGGCTTCTCGGACTGCGCAACCTCGCCGGGATGCCGCACCAGCGTGACGTGCTCGTGGCGTCGTTTCGTGACTCACCCGAGCTCGCCCGCCGCCTGTGCACGGTCCTCGGGACGAGCCGCCGGCTCGGGGATCTCGCGAGGCGGTACCCGGCGCTCGCACTCCGGTTCGGCGACGACGAAGAGCTCGCGGCGCCGTCGCCGGACGCCCTCGCGGGACGGACGCTGATGGCGGCGGGCGAGATCCCCGAGCGAGCCGTGCGCGGCCTGCGGCGCGTGGTCGGCGAGGAGACCCTCCGGATCGCGGCGGCCGACGTCCTGCTCGCGTTGGGCGCAGACGGCGACGGCGCGCCTTTGCTCCCGGCCTCGAGGCAGCTCGCACAGCTCGGCGACGCGGCACTGGCCGCCGCCCTTCACGCCGCGTCTCCCCCTCTGGCGTTCGGGATCGTCGCAATGGGCCGTCTCGGAGGTTCCGAGCTGTCGTACGGAAGCGACCTCGACGTGGTGCTCGTCTACGACGGAACGACCGGCGCCGATGCAGCGGTGGCCGAGCAGACCGCCACCACGCTCTTCCGCATCCTCAACGGCTCAACGCCGGCAGAGAGGATCTGGACGGTGGACGCCTCGCTGCGACCGGAGGGCAAGAAGGGACCTCTCGCCCGCTCGCTTCATGCATACGAGGAGTATCACGCCCGCTGGGCCTCGGCCTGGGAGCGCCAGGCGTTGATCCGCGCACGGCCGGTCGCAGGTGACCCTGCGCTCCTCGAGCGCTTCATGGCACTCGTCGAGCGCAGCGTGTGGGAACGCCCGCTCAGTGCCGACGACGTCCGCGAGATCAGGCGCCTGAAGGCGCGAACCGAGCGGGAGCGCATCCCGAGCGGTGAGGACCCGCAGTTCCACTTCAAGCTCGGGAAGGGCTCGCTCGCCGACATCGAGTGGACGACCCAGCTCCTCCAGCTGGAGAACGGGGTCCGCGGAGCGAACACCCGTGAAGCACTTCGAGCTCTTCTCGACGCACGCACCATCGACGAAGGCGACGTCGGCATCCTGGCCGAAGCGCTCGCCTACCTGGAGCGAACGCGCAACCGGTGGCACCTCGTCGGCAACTACGTCGCCGGCGCCGGCGGTCCGGTCACGCACACTGGCTCGGACTCCCTCCCGCATGCGCCGGAGGCGCTGGCGCGGCTCGCGCGCTCCCTCGGGGAGACGCCGGTCGAGCTGCGCGAGCGGTACCGCCGGTTGACGCGTAGGGCGAGGAAGGTGGTGGAGCGGCGTTTCTACGGGTTGTGATCGGGAGACCCAAGGTCGAGCGCTCCGGGCGCTCCGGGCGCTTCCGGCGGCTCAGCGGGGTCCGGTAGCTCGGGCAATTCGAGCCCGAGGCCCCGCAAGGCCCCGGCGTCATCGACGTCCACGAGCTCACGCTCGAGGTCGAAGCCGGGAAGCTCGGCCTCGCCGAGGAAGCGACAGCCGCTCTCCAGGGCGGCCTGAACCCTGCGCTCTCCCTCCGCCGAGCGCTCCTCGGCGAGCGCCAGAGCAGCGGGCGACCAGCGTGCACAGAGCGGCTGCGGCCGTCCCTCACGAAGGGGAACAACGCTCACGCCGGGCGGCGCCGGGAAGGTGGCGATGGCCCTCAGCAGCCCTTCGGAGAGAAGGGGGAGGTCCGTAGCCAGCACGAGCGCCGAGCTGCCGGAGCCACTCCGGCGGAAGTGCCGGGCTCCGAGGGTGATCGCGAGGAGAGGTCCTTCACCGGGATCCTGCTCGCTCGGCAGCGGCAGCCCCGACACCCCTGGACCGACTTCCACCGAGTGGTCCGCGATCCGGCTGAGGAGCGAACCGAGGTGCACCGCGAGGGCGCTGCCGCCCGAACCGAGCGGCAGCGCCGCCTTGTCCCGCCCGAGCCGCCTGCTCCGGCCGCCGGTGAGGAGGATGCCGTTCAGGGTGACTCGGACTCGAGCTCGGCCGCCAGCTCCACCGCTGCCACGCGGGCCCGAGCCGCCGACACCCCGGCTCGGGCGGCGAGCCAGCAGGAGATAGGTGCGGCCGTGCGCTCCGACGCGCGAGCCGCGACCCCGGCCAGCGCCAGGAGGTCGTTCACCTCCTCCTCGCTCGGCGGGTCCACCCCGAGTCGCGCCGCGAATTGCTCCAGCCACTGCGATCCTGTCGTCGTCACGGTCCGAACGGTATCGGTCAGGGCACGCTTCGGGTACCTGTTCCGGGCGCTCGACAACCTCCGAGCCTCCGCCTCTTACAATCTGAGCTCATGGATGGGCCGGAGCTCGCCGGGGCGGCGCGCCCCGACGGCGACCTCGACGTCCTTCCCTCGCCTGGCGATGCCGCGACGGCTGCGGTCCCGGACGCGGTCTCCCAGCTGGATCTCGAGATCGAGAGCGTCGCGCCGAGCTCGCGCTTCGACAGCTGGCGGGAGGAGCTCCGCTGGCCGCTCATGGCGTATGGCGGCACGAGGATCGCCCTCCTCGTCCTCGCGATCGCCTGCGACCTGATCTTCGGCCCGATCGTCGCGAAGACGTCGATCGCGCACGAGATCGGCAACTGGGACGGCTTCTGGTACATCCGGGTCGCCACGCTCGGCTACCCGAGGTCGATCCTGCACACCCAGACGACGCTCGGTTTCTTCCCGCTCTACTCGATGGTGATGTGGCTCGTCAGCCACGTCCTCATGGTGCCGTACTTCGTCTCGGGGCTTCTCATCTCCCTCGTCGGCGGCTTCGTCGCCACTGTTCTCGTGCAGCGCCTCGTCACGATCTGGTGGGGGCCGGAGACAGCCCGCAAGGCCGTGCTGTTGTTCTGCCTCTTCCCCGGCTCGATCGTCTTCTCGATGGACTACTCGGAGGGGTTGCTGATCCCGCTCGCCGCTGGATGCATGCTCGCGCTGCACCACCGCCGGTGGCTCCTCGCCGGGGTCCTCGCAGGCATCGCGACGGCGATCGGGCCCGACGCGCTCGTGCTCGTCGCGCTGTGCGGCGCTGCTTCACTGGCCCGGCTGTGGCGGTACGGGTGGCGCGATGCCGATGCTCGCCGCAGCCTCGTCGCGCCGCTCCTCGCGCCTGCCGGTGCCGTCGCCTTCGGCCTGTTCCTCCAGGTCTGGACCGGATCGTTCCTCGCCAGCTTCACTGCGCAGAAGTACGGGTGGCACGAGGTGACGACCGTCACCGCCCTTCCCGCGCTGCTCGTGCTCACGGTCCGCCAAGCCGTCGATCCCGCCCTCTACGGAGCGTTGAACCTGAACGGGGTCGTGGGGTTGCTCGGGGCAGCGTTTCTCCTCGTCGGCCTGCGGTGGCTCTGGAGGGACCGGCTCACCATTCCCATCGAGGTCTGGGTCTTCGTCGCGGCGATGACATTTCTCATCACGACGTCATCGGAGGTGCCGCCGAACCCGAGGATGCTGCTCACCGCTTTCCCGGTCGTGCTCATCTTCGCGAGGCGCCTCACCGGGCGGGGATGGACCCGCATGGTCCGGGTGACCGCCGGCTCCTTCGTCCTGCTGAGCACGCTGACCTACGTCGGAGCGGTGCTGCGCCCCTGAGGAGGCCGCCGGGAGCCACCGGTGCCGGTGCCGGTGCCGGTGCGTCGCCGGTGCCTCGCCGGCTCTGTCAGCGATGCTGGGCGAAGAGCCAGACGTCGATCTGGCTGGCGTGGCTGATCCGCACCAGCCGGTGCCTTGCGTAGTCCGACTCGAGTCCGCGGAGGAGTGCGACGTAGCGCAGGTGGTGAGTCGTGGAGATGAGGGACGCTCCCGGCACGCCGGCATGTGAGGAGACGAACCACATGCGAGGGCACGAGGCAGCCCTCCTCGTCAGCTGGGAGCTGCTCAGCGTGGCGTAATCCTCCAGGTACGCCCGCACTTCGGTGAAGGGCGCCGTCGGCAGGATCGGCCTCGGCCAGCTGCTCTCGGGAAAGCTGGAATGGAGGACGTAGTAGTCGAACGCCTGCCGGACGTCGGAGGGGTAGAAGAGGACGCAGTCGCCCGGCCTCTCCCGAGCGAGCACGTACCGCGTCGCCTCCTGCCAGTTCTCGGGAGACGAGGTGTAGGTAGGCAAGATCTGCACGCCCCGGAGCACGAGGAGCGCCACGACTGCTACCCAGCCGCCGGCGAGCATGGCGCGACCTTTCGGAGCCGTGCGCCTCCTCGGCGACAGGAGCGCCCAGGCGAGCAGGAGGGCGAGGGCCGGTGACGACATGAGGAGATAGCGCGACTCGTAGATCGACTGGCCGAGGGAGGACTCGGCGACGTCGAGGGCCAGCGGGACCACGAGCCAGCCCGCCACGAGCGCCCCCGCCCAGCGCATCTCTGAGACGCCGTCCACCGGGGGGTGCCGCCGGGCGCGCCAGAGCCCGAGGACGCCCGCTCCGACCCCGAGGGCGAGCGTGATGGCGAGGAGGGGAACGCTCGATGCCGTGTGCCGGAACTCGGGAGGGAGTCCTGACCCCACGATGACCTGCACGATCTGGAACGTCGAATTGAGGTTCGGCTTGCGGATCCAGAAGATCTGCGACGAGCCCCTCGCGTGCGCCAGCAGCAGGACCGGGACAGACGCGACGGCGACGACGGCGAGGCATGTCGCGATCACCCGGCCGCGGCGCCGGTACCAGTACAACGACAGCAATTGCGCGGGCACGAGCAGCACGACGATGAAGCTCATGTACACGGCGACGATCAGCGAGCCGGCGTACAGGTACGGCGCGTACCAGGGCGGATGGCCCGGCCGCCGCCGCGACTCACCCGCGACGAGGTGCACGAAGCCGAGATACGACAGCGCCCCGAAGGCGACCACGAGCGAATATGCCCGACCGTTCTGTGACCAGTAGACGAAGGGCAGGCTGACGGCGGTGAGCAGTCCGGCCGCGAGGCCGACTGCCGGCCTGAACAACCGTGCCCCGGTCGCCGCCACGGCCGCCGCAGTCAAACCGGAGGCGACGGCCGCGGGCGCGCGCAGCACCACCGTGCCGTCGCCGAACCACGAGAACAGCACGTGGACCAGGCCGTAGAACGCGAGCATGTTGCCGCCGTCGCGCTGCATCGCCGACCAGAGGGCGGCGCCGTGCTGGTTGGCGATGCTGATCGTGGCCGACTCGTCCAACCAGATGCTGCGCGTGCCGAGGTCGTAGAAGGAGAGAGCGAGGGCGACGGCCGCCGGCACGAGGACGACGAGGGCGGTCCTCAGCCTGCGACCGCGGTCGGCTTCTGCCCCGGCCTCGGCCTCGGCCTCAGCCAGCGCCTGCGCTGCCGGAACCGTGTACGTCATGGAGCCTGGCCGGCACATCGAGCCAGAGATCGACACCGCCGAGTTGCCGTGGTTGCGCGCCGAGCGCCTCCTCGACGAGCTTCACCACGAGCCGCGCGTTCACGGCGCTGACTTTCACGAGGACGTCGTTCACACCGTTCTGGCGGAGATAGGTCTGCAGCATCGGCACGAGCTCCGGGCCGTCCGGCGGGTGCAGGTCGTACCTGCCGTGGTCGAGCGGCCACCCCGAGAGCAGCAGGGTGGCGAGTGGAGATGGCGCGTCCGGTGGCGCATGCCCGAGCGGGACGCCATGAGGACCGGGGACCGTCGCCTCACCACCGAAGATCCGGAAGCGCATGTGCGACACCGTCTGCCAGAGCATCGGGTCGTCGTACGGCGCGCGGTTGTAGGGGAACGTGAGGACCAGGTCGCCTTTCGGGATCAGGTCGAGCTCGCTCTTGGTGGTGAAGAACGACGGCACGGCGAAGTGCTTCGAGACGAGTGGCAGGTGCGGAGCCATCGGAGCCAGGGCCACGAGGACGACGAGTCCGGCGAACGCCGCCCGAGCCTTGCCGGCCCGCCTGTCCCTCGGGCCGCGGCTGTCCGATGGGCGGAGCCAGCGCCACCCCGATGCCCGGAGGCGATCGACTCCGACCGCGAGGATCGTCGCCGCTCCGAACCACATGAACAGCGTCAGCCGAGCGTCCTCGAGGTTCCTCAGAAGCGGCAGGTGCGTGAAGAGCGCGAACGGCATCGGGGAGAAGACCACGTGTTGATCGACGTACAGGCGGGGCCCGAGCGCGAGGACGAAAGCGACTCCCGCCACCACTGCCGCCGCGGCGATGACGGCCTCGTGGCGGAACCTCCACACGAGGTAGGCCAGGACGAGCACCAACGGCAGGCCGAGGTAGAAGCTGTTCTCGGCGGCGTTGCCACCGACGAAGCTCTGGGCGAGGTTGGAGAAGTGCAGCCAGATGTACCTGGTCGGGAAGATAGGGGCGAGGAGGTCGCCGTGGTACCTGGCCAGATCCACCGGGTTGTGCAGGCCATGGGCCGGGCGTAGCGGGCCGAAGATCATCATGGCGAAGGGGTAGCCCGCTAGCACGCCGAACACCGGGATCGCGATGAGCGTTCCCAGCCAGAGCCTCCTCCAGAGCTGTCCCCAGCCTTCTCGCACCTCGCGCCGGTGAGCAAGGGCGAGAAACGCCAGCCCGACCAGCGCGAAGATCACGAACTCGACGAACACCTCCACCGATACGAGGAACTCGAGGCCTGCGAGCAGCCCCAGCAGCAACCCGGAGGCGATCGGCCCGCGGCTCTGCCTGACGAGCCAGTCGTCGACCACGAGCACGAGGAACGGCACGAACACGAGGAAGACCAGGAAGACGTGCTTGTGCGCGTGCCCGATCACGAACGGGCACAGCTCGAACACGAGCCCACCGAGCAGGGCGGCGGGCCTCCAGGTGGTGTACCGGCGGAGCATGCAGTACATGCCGAGCCCCGTCAGCCCGACTGCCAATCGGAACAACAGGTTGTAGGCGGCGACCGGACCTGCGGTGAGCGTGACCGGAAGCGCGAGCAGGCCGAGCAGAGGGCTCGTGTTGTCGAGAGCGAGGTTCGCGCCCCGTGGTGCCAGCAGGTAGTGGGTGTAGAACGGGTTCAGCCCATGCGTCACCGCATAGGCGAACCACTCGACGAACCACACTCCCTGTGCGAGGTCGGCGCGGGAGGTCGTCACGAGCCGGTTCCCTGTCAGCGGCGAAGCCGGCCAGAAGCACAGCCAGGCCACCAGCAAGTAGAACACGGCCGCGCCGGCACCCCAGGCTGCGCGCTGCAGCCACGGGTCGCGGGCCGCTCGTTCTACCTGGTCAGACCGAGTGAGCGCGGGCGCGGCCTCGGCTCTCGGCCACGGTCTCCACGCCCTGCGCGCCTGCCGTTCGAGCCGAGGGAGGGCGGCTGCGCCGGCGCGCTCCCGGGTGGCTCGCACGTCGAAGCGATCAGTCGTCGTCATAACAGGAGAAGGCAAAGTGGCTTTCGAACAAGGAAGGCGATCTCTGCGCGTAGCAGCCCCGCGCCGCAGGTCAGCACCGTCACGGACAGGAATCTTGGCACGCCTCGCCAGGAGCCGCAGGTCGCAGGCCGCTCTGGATCGGCGCGCTCAGGATAGTCGGGATCACCGGACGGCTCGCTGCGAGACCGTGACCTCCCCCGGCGAAACGACCGTCACCACGACGCGCGGCACCGCCGCCGACACCCGTCTCGCCAGCTCCGGGTACGACGGAAGTGTCGTGCGCGGTCGGTAAACGGGGCGCCACCCCTGCGGGATCAGCTCGGCGGCGATCCCCATGGCGACTATGTAGGACTCGCCGGAGGGGTGGACGAAGCCGTGGCGACGAATGCGGACCCGGAGCACGAATTGCCTCTCGTGCACGGTGTGGGTGATGTCGGTGACCGCAGCCTCGACCGCCCGCACCTCGAAACGGAAGCCGTAGGCATCGCGCTCGGAGATGACCTGGTTCACCTGCGCCGCGGCAGTGCAGGCCACGAGCACCGTCAAGAGACCCGCGAGACCGAGGGCAGGCGAGATCAGACCGGTGTGACGTGACGACGCGGGATGCCCCTGTTGCCCGGCGTGCCCTCTGTGCCGGACGTGCCGGGTCGACCAGGCCGTGCCTGCCACCCGTGCCTTTACGAACCACAAGATCGCGGCGCCGACCGCCGCATAGGTCACGATGCCGGCCGGCAGGCTGAGGAGGACGAGCTGCCACGTGTGATTCTCGTTCGAGCGCGAGGCCGGGATGATCGCGATGGCCATCGTCACCCAGAGCTGCAACACGAGTGCGAGGGCAGCCGTGTTGCCGAGGTCGCGGCGCCCCTTCCGGTACGCCATGGCGGCTATGCCCGCCGTGACCACGAAGATGAGGGCGCCGACGATCGGGGACCGCGACGCGAGATCGTGGGTGAAGTAGCGGGCAGGACCGATGATGGTCCAGTCCGGGCGAGGGAAAGGTCCGATCGAGGCTGCCAGCATCCTGAGGCCTTCCAGCACTCCGAGGCGGGGACCCCTTCCGGCGTGGAGCACCATCGACATGTTGCCCGGGTGCCCGGTGATCTGCTGGAGCACAGGCACGATCCAGCATCCGGCACCGAGCGCGAGCCCGGCTGCCAGCCACCGGAGGCGGACTGACCGGGCGGCAGCCTTCGACTCGCGGATCTCCCGGGCGAGCGCGAACGCACCCGAGGCGAGCACGAGCACGGCGGCCAGCAGGAACATGTCGTGGCACTGCACTGCGACGGAGCCGCAGACCACGGCAGCGGGCCACCACCGGCGGTCGCGCGTCGTCGCAGCCACCGAGCACGCGATGGTCGCCAGGTAGAACTCCACGCCGAAGTAGGGGTTCCAGGGGGCGTTGATGGCAACCTGGATCTGCCAGGTGGCCGTTGCGACGACGGTGATCGCCGCCACGACCGAGCCGACCGAGCCATAGGCGGCCCGCGCCGCCAGTACGGTCACGATCCCCGCCACGACGCACCACAGCGCCGCGCCCCAGAGCGCGCCGCCGGCGGGATCGAGATGGACCGGCAGCGCCAGGAGCCAGTACTCGAGCGGCCCGAGGTCGTAGACGACGTGATGTGCCGTCGAGAGCTGCGAGTACTGGCCGAGCGAGGGGCCGTGCAGCGACAGCGCCTGCCAGGCGCGGATCGAGATGGCGCCGTCGTCCTGGATCGGCCGCCACCCGGTGACGAGGTGACGGATCGCCGCCGGCACGAAGGCGAGGAAGATGGCTCCAAACGACGTGAGCAGGACGACGCGGTCTCGAGCAGAGAGAGTTCGCAACCGGCTTGTCAACACGGAGCGGCACTCTAGGTAACGCGCGCGCTCGAGGGACGGCGCGGCAAGCTCGCCGATCACCCCTGTTGCGTGTGCTGCGGTGTGCTGCGGGCTCGCTCAGAGCGCAGCTGCCCAACGCAGCGCGTTCCGGCGGGCGGTCGCCATGATCGTGAGCGTCGGATTGTGGCCGCCGGATGTCGGGAACACCGACCCGTCCGCCACGAACAGGTTCTCCAGCTGATGGTGGCGCCCCTCGGAATCGGTCACGCTCGTGGCCGGGTTCCGCCCCATCCGCATCCCGCCCATGATGTGATCCGTCGAGGGGACCCCTGCGGCGCCGACCGGAAACCTGGCAGAGGGCTCCTGGGGGATCGCCAGTGCGACCTCGGCTCCCGCCGCCTCGAGCAGCTTCACCATCCACGGCATGTAGAAGGCCTGGGCGGCGAGCTCGTGGCGCCCGGGGCTGTAGGTGATCCGCGGGACGGGGTAACCGCGCCAGTCGCGCACGTTCCGGTCGAGGTCGACGCGGTTCGTGGCGTAGGGGAGGTCCTCGCCCATGAGCGTCAGACCGAGGAGGCGGTCGCGGAGGATGCTGGAGCGCATCAGCTCCTTGAACGCGCGGCCGAACGGCTTGTGCGGAGCGAGGACGGGCAGGATCCCCACGTACTGCTGCGCCTCGCCGAGGGGGCGATCGGTCCCTCCCATCTCGACCTTGCCGGCGCGGAAGTACGGGAGGCCCGCCTCCTTCGCGGCCCGGCGTGCACCAGGGAACTCCGGGTTGGCGAAGTCGTCGATGTCGTGCGTGTGGTCGCGGCCGCGGTAGCCGTGCAGCCGCTCGTCGAGGAAGATGCCCGATCCATCGGTGAACCAGTGGAACATCAGGTACCGCCCCGTCGCGCGGTACGGGTCGGGGAGGTTGGAGAACAGCGCCAAGCGGACCGTCTCGATGGAGTTCCCCGCGAGCACGACTGCATCGAACAGCTGGCGGTGGTGGTTGCCGTGCTCGTCGAGCCACTGCACCCCGTGCACTCGGCCGTTGCGGTGGCCGACGTGCACGACGGTGGAGCGTTCGCGAAGCTCTGCTCCTGCCAGCAGAGCATCCCGCAGGGGCGCCAACGCACCGATCCGAGCGAGGATCGGGCAGCCGTAGTCCGAGCAAAAGCCGCAGTTGTTGCACGCCGGCCGGCCCTCGTACTCCCGGCTGTTGATCGCCATCGCGGCGGGGAACGGATGCAAGCCGACGGCCTTCGCTCCCTTGGCCGCGAGCAGCGACGAGTACTGCGGGGGTCCGGGTGGCATCGGGAAGTCGGTCGAGTGCGGGGCGTGACGGCGGGTCAGCGGGGGTAGCTCCGCCCGTGAGCCCTGCACTCCGATGAGCTGCTCGATGACTTCGTAGTGCGGCGCGATCTCCTCGTAGGAGAAAGGCCAGTCCTCGACCGCAGCACCGGGTTGCGGGCCGAGGAGGGAGCGCTTCTTGAAATCGATGTCCCAGTAGCGCGGCGTCTTCGCGTCCCAGTGCACGGCACCGCCACCGACGGTCTGGGGGAGCGACTGGACGGCGCCGACGAACGGCGTCTTGTCGGCGGTCGACGTCCGGAACACTCGGGGCTCGGACAGGGGGTCCGCTTCGGCGAAGTTGCGGTCGGTCTTCAGCTCGTCATTCGAGAACACCGTGCCCGGAAGGTCGGAGGTCAGGTTCGAGAAGTAGCTTCTCCCCTTCTCGAAGATCACCACGTCATGTCCCGCCTCGGCGAGAACCTTGGCTGCGGTGGCGCCGCCGGGACCACTGCCGACGACGGCGACGCTCGCGCGGGCCCCGGTCATCGACCGCTCGACGCGCGCATGAGAGCGAGAAGCGTCGCGGCGGCCCCTCTCGGCCGGTACCGGTCAGGGCCGTCGGAGAGGCTCACCTGGTCCGGTGTGTACCCGCGCGGCTGTCGGTCACCGGGGAAGCGGATGTCCTTCCACCCCACGAGACCCCGGTTGCCGCCGTACTCCGGGACCGAGTACATGCCCTCGGCGGCATGCTGGAAGAGAAGCGAGGCGAAGCCGTCGGGGTCCTTCGTGAGCGCCTCGTCCCTGACCGTGTTCGTCGCCCGTTCGAAGTCGCCACCCGCCAGATGGTCGAGTGCCACGACGCCGATCGAGTAGGCGCGGCGGTAGCCCGCGATGCGCAGCCGCCAACCGTGCGCCTGGGCGGGCGACAGCCCGATGAAGTGAGCCATGTCGTCAACGGGCGACCCGGCCCGGTTGGAGAAAGGCCCGCCGGCGAAGACCTTGGCCGGCGACATCGACAGGGCGCCGAGCATGGTGTCGATGTACCGCACGACGTCTGCCTCGCGTGCGCCGGGATGGCCGACCTCTGCCGGGTCGTCCTCGGGACCGGGGATGAGGCGGGCGGACGCCTCCTTCACGACAGCAGCCTCGTGGTCGGTGAAGACGAGCCACTCGGTCGCCGTCCTCGCCCCCTCGACGCGCTGCCCGGCGAGCAGCTCGGGTGGGAGGAGGAGCGCCAGGCCGGCGAGGGAGAACGACCCGCCGCGGCGCAGCACGTCGCGGCGGGACATGTGGTTCACGGGGGGACATGCTCGCGCGCGCAGACCTGGTCGTGCCGAATCCGTGGCTGCGTGGCCCGTCAACCCGCCGGCGGCGGGTTTGGACCGCCCCCTCGGCCGGAGGCTAGACACGGCGCTCGAACTGCGCGAACTGCGGGGAGGGTCAAAAGCCATGCCTGATGACCGGAAGGCCACGCTGACGGATCGCAAGAGCGGTGACGGGCCCGAGCACCTCGACGTGCTGATCGTCGGAGCCGGACTGTCCGGGATCGGTGCAGCCTGCCACCTGCGCACCGAGTGCCCCGGGAAGACCTTTGCCATCCTCGAGGCCCGACCGGCCATGGGAGGCACGTGGGACCTGTTCCGGTATCCGGGCATCCGTTCCGACTCCGACATGTTCACCCTCGGCTACCGCTTCCACCCCTGGAAGGACGCGAAGGCGATCGCCGACGGCCCCTCGATCCGCAGCTACATCGAGGAGACGGCGAGCGAGTACCGGGTCGACTCCGCTGTCCGATACGAGCGACGTGCCGTGCGCGCCGAGTGGTCGAGCGACGAGTCCTGCTGGACGGTGGACGTGGTCCGGTCGGACACGGGTGGGACGGAGCAGTACCGCTGCAACTTCCTCTACGTGAACGCCGGGTACTACCGCTACGAAGAGGGCTACACGCCCGATTTCGAAGGGACGGAGCGTTTCCGCGGCCAGATCGTCCATCCCCAGCACTGGCCGGAAGACCTCGACTACGCCGGCAAACGGGTCGTCGTCATCGGCAGCGGTGCCACCGCCGTCACGCTGGTGCCGGCCATGTCCGATGTCGCCGGGCACGTCACGATGCTCCAGCGTTCGCCGACCTACATCGCGACCCTCCCAGCGCTCGACCCGATCGCCGACCTGCTCGGCGGTCATCTCCCGGCGAGGGTCGTCTACCCGATCGTCCGCTGGAAGAACGTGTTGCTCACCCTCGTCTCCTACCAGCTCTGCCGGCGAGCGCCCGCTCTCATGAAGAAGCTCCTCCGCAAGGGGGTCGAGCGTCACCTGCCGCCGGGCTACGACGTGGACACCCACTTCACGCCCCGCTACGACCCGTGGGACCAGAGGATGTGCTTCGTGCCCGATGCCGACCTCTTCGACGCCATCAAGTCCGGCAAGGTGGACGTCGTCACCGACACGATAAAGAGGTTCACCGAGACGGGCCTGGCACTCGGGTCGGGGGGAGACCTCGAGGCCGACATCGTCGTCACGGCGACCGGCCTCAACCTCGAGGTGATGGGCGGGATGACGCTCTCGGTCGACGGTCGTGAGGTCGGCTTCCCGAAGACCATCGGCTACAAGGGCATCATGTTCAGCGGCATCCCCAACCTGGCTGCGACCTTCGGGTACACGAACGCGTCCTGGACGTTGAAGGCCGACCTCGGCGCTGAGTACGTCTGCCGCCTCCTGCAGCACATGGACACGCACGGGTACCGCGTGTGTGTGCCGAAGGCGCCCGACCCGGCGCTGCCGACCGAACCGTTCCTCGGCCTCACGTCGGGGTACGTGCTGCGCTCGATCGACCGGTTGCCACGCCAGGGATCGAGGCCGCCGTGGCGGCTGCACCAGAACTACCTCCTCGACCTCCGGATGATGCGGCACGGGCAGATCGACGACGGGGCGGTTGAGTTCTCGAGCGGAGGGCCAGCTCGGCAGCTCGAGGGCGTCGCCAGCTGATCCGTTGAGGTGGCGGGTGGCTCAGGCGAGCCCGCCGAGTCACTAGTGCTCTCCCCCGGGCCCGTGTAGATTCCTCCTGAAGCCGCACAACAGGATCGAGCGCGGCAGAGGCAAGGAAGTTCTCGATGGACAGCGCGGCGACGGTGCTTCGGCGGCGCCGGCGCCGAAGGGGGAGGCGGGCGTGAAGCGGTGTGTCGCAAGAACGCCACTCGTGTCACTCGTGGTCTCTGGCGTGCTCGCCTCTCTCGCTCCGATGGTCACCTCCGGAGGTGCCGTCGCAGGAGCCTCCGTACGTGCTGCTGCTCTCGATGCGTCCACGACCCCGAGCTGCCCGACCGAGCTCCCCCACATGGCGGTCGCGTCGTCCCGTCCTGATTACGCCATGGACAACATGATGCGCTCCTACGCCAACAGCGGCAGGGGATGGACGGGGGGCGACGGCGGCGAGTCGGTCGCGCTCGCAGGTGGTCGCACCGCCTGGCTCTTCGACGACAGCTACCTCGGCAAGGTGGTGCGCGGCGCCCGGCCCGAGTCGGTGTTCCTGCACAACATGGTCGTCGTGCAGGACCAGAACTCGTTGACCACGCGCTACCGCACATGGGACCGCACACCGTTGGAGCTCATGAACCGCGGGATCCCTCTGGGCTCCAAACGCTTCTACTGGAGCGATGACGGCATCCAGGCGGACGGCTCCCTCTGGGTCACCTATTCCAAGTACTACTACCCCGGGAAACCGACGGTGTTCGGGTTCGTCCGGCTCGGGGAGGTGCTGGTTCGTTACTCCTTGCGCACCATGAGGACCGAGAGCGTCACTCGCGTGCCGGACGCCGCGAGAGTCATCTGGGGCACCTGGATGACCTATCACGGTCCGTACGTGTACATCTACGGTGCCGAGACGGCGAAGGACGGCCTGTCGACGGACGTGTACCTCGCTCGAGCCCACCTGTCCGATCTGGTCTCGCCGTGGCAGTACTGGGACGGCTCCGAGTGGAGCAGCGATGCAAGCCTGGCAGCAGTGATCTCGAATTCCGCCGGAGGGCAGTTCAGCGTCACCAAAGTTGGGAACGTCTATGTGCTCGTCACCATGGGCACCGGATATCTCAACCGCCGCGTGTCGGTGTCCTTCTCCTGCAGGCCGATGGGTCCCTTCACGAACCGGAAGCTCGCGTACACGACGACGGGGCGGGGCGGCGTGTACGGTACCAATGGCATCCCCGGGCTCTACACCTATGGAGTGACCGTGCACCCCGAGTTGAGCCAAGGGGACCAGCTGGTCATCTCCTACGACGTCAACACGTCTGACTGGGCGCTGCTCAACGAGAACGTCAACATCGTCCGCCCGCGCTACGCACGGATCAACATCATCACCAGCGCGGCGGCCGCTCTCACCACCTGAGCGGACGCGGTGACGCGACGACCGGCGGCTCGCTCTCTGAGCGTGGAGGACCCGCCTATCAGCAAAGCGGACTCGCTGAGAAACGACGGGCGATCGTGCGCATCGCCTCCACCTCGACAGCGGACATGTGGGCGTCGCTCGCCTTCCACTCGACCGCTGCGCCGAGGCGCTCCGACAGGGTAGCGCGATCGAAGTGCCGGAGGAAGCTCCGGAGGAACACCCCTCGGAACGGCTCGACAACGGCCCTCGCGAGCCTCGATTCCGGCGGCTGCGCCGCGCCGAGCAGGATCCATGTCAGCGCGACATCGAAGAGCGGATCTCCGCGACGGGCGTTCGTCCAGTCGATCACGACCGGGCCGCGCGGGGACATGATCACGTTGAGCGGGTGGAGATCGAGGTGAAGAACCCGATCGCCCGGGGGCCCGGCCGGTGCCGTCCGCATCGTGAGCGGCGCCGTGATGTCGTGGAGGCCGGTGTGCAGATCGGCCAGCAGCCCTGCGAGGCGACCGAGCTGCCACGGTCTTGCTTGCAGGAGGGCCAGCATCGACGGCCCGCGGACGCGCTCCATCGTGATGTCGCGCCCGTCGGCGCTCACGTCGAAGATCTCGGGCGACGGGTAACCCTGTGCTGCGACGTAGCGCATCACCTCCGCCTCGGCGGCGATCGAGCGGCCATCTTTCGCGCGCCGCAGGACACGTCCGTTGCCGGCATCGAAGATGTCGGCGTCGCGTCCCTGGGCGACCAGATGGCCGCGAGGCCGCCTTCGGTCGTCAGCCTCGCCCGTCCCGCCCGTCTCCTCCACGAGGGCATTGTCGCTGATCCCCCGAGATGGAGCACACGATCATGCGCACGGGCACGACGGCAGGGCGCTCCCAGCGCCCGGCCGCAGCCGTCATACGCTCGGTCATCGACTCCGGATCCATGGCGCCGTCGAGCGAGTCGCACGCTCACCGGCTCGAGGACCTCGCCGCCCGCGCCCGCACCGGTGACCGCAGAGCGCTCGACGAACTGCTGAGGCTCGACTACGACCGATTGCACGCCGTCTGCTGGACGATCCTCCGCGAACGTGAGGCTGCCCTCGAGGCGACGCAGGAAGCGGCGGTGGCGGTCGCACGGGGGATCGTGCGTTTCGACGGTTACAGCCGCTACACGACGTGGGCATACCGCATCGCAGCCAACGCAGCACTCGACGAGTTGCGTCGGAGGAGGAGAAGACCGGTCGCGTCGCTCGATCGCCGGTCGGCTGACGACCGCTCTCTCGATGACCGGCCCGGCGACGGTCCGACCGAGGGCGAACTGGTCGTCGAGTCGCTGAGCATCCGAGCCGCCATGGACCGGCTGCCGGAAGAGCAGCACGTCGCACTCGTGCTGCGCCACGACCTCGGCCTCGACTACGACGAGATCGCCCGGATCATCCGCGCACCGGTCGGCACCGTTCGCTCACGCGTCTCCCGCGCACGTGCCACCCTGCGGGACCTGCTGCAGGGTCCTGCCGAAGATGACGAACCTGCGACGATCCGGGATGCACGCAACACCGGAGAAGGCACCGCCGTCGAACGGACGCGACATCATGAGTGATCTCACGCACTTCGAGGCCTTCGAGGTCGAGCACGTCACCTGGCTCGGCCTCTCCGCCCACGAGGACGGCGCGCTGATGCCGTCGGACGCAGCCCGGATCGAAGCCCACCTGGCTGGTTGCGCCACGTGCCGCGCGGTGCAGAACGAGTTGCGAGCTGTCCTCGAAAAGGTGGCAGCGACGGCGGACGATCGAGTGCCCGAGGCGCCCCAGGAACGTCGCCGAGCAGCCGTCGCCGCGGCGCTCGCCGCCTTCGACGAGCAGCATCTGGAACCTCTGAAGGAAGAGAAGGCCGGCCGTGCTCTGGCCTCGGCCCGGCGTTCCCTCGGCCGGATCGGCGTAGCAACACTGGTGGCCATGGCGGCGATCGTCGGGGCCGTCGCGCTGCACGGCGGTCGGCCGAGCGCGCCGAGCGCGTCCTCGTCGGATCCGGCTTCCCGACATCAGGCTGCGGTCACCGGAGCAACCGGACACGCCGGAGCCGCGGTCCACATCGGAACTCTGCTGCAGACAGGAACCTGTCCCCTCAATCCGACACCGTCGGCGTCGCGTGATGCCATGGTCGTCCGGGAGATCTGGGCGCGCCCACCAGGCTGCGCCCTCGTCGGAGACGACCAGCTGCGCGTCGGGCAGGCCTCGGTTTCGAAGCTGTTCATCGGTCCGGGCGCCAAGATCGTCCTCCACCTCACACGATCGACGACCCTGCCGCCCATCGCAGTCGTGCTCGTCAACGGTCGCCTCGTGGGGCGTGCCTCGAGTGGCGGCGCCCGGATCGTGATCGTGACCGGCCTGTCGGGTACCGGACGTCGCCTGGTCGAGCACGCCCTCGGCCGCTGACAGCCGGGGCTTCGCTCGCGCCTCACGAGCTCAGCCGACGAGCTTCACTCCGAACGCCTGCTCCATCGGCACGACGATGGCGTTGGCGAGGCGGTCCCAGCCCGCCCCAGTGAGGTGGACGCCGTCAGGGTCACGCATCATCACGAGCTGACCGGAGGAGTCCGGAAGGTACTGCGCGTACTGACCGGCCGAGTTGGTGAACAGGTTCCACGAGGAGAAGTAGGTCACGCCCGGGTGGATCGCGGCCTGCTGCGCGAACACCTGGTTCTCGAGCGCCATCTCGTCGGAGAGGTATTGCTGACCCATGATCGGCATGCCGACCCAGAACACGTGCGCGCCGGCGCGGGTCGCCTCGTTCATGAGATCGCCGACGCGCTCGGAGTACACCATGTGCCACAGCGACGTGCCGAACTGCACGTAGCGGCCCGCGTCGATGAAGCTCTGGCCGTCGTCACCTCCGAGCATCACCACGACAGCTCCCGGGTGGAACTGCGCCAGCTCTTGCTGCAGGTGAAGCGGCCAGTTGTAGTAGTCGGGGCGGGCGAGGCCGGAGTCGCCGACCGCGTCCGCGATCACGTGGACCAGCGGGTCCGAGCCGAGCACATCGCCCATGCCGTTCCCGAGGTCTTCGCCGAGGGAGTCGCCGATCTCGAGGATGGTGAGCGGGTGTGCTGCGGTTGGTTGCGCGAGGGCGGGCGGCGCCGGCGCCGGCGCCGTGTAGGTCGTCGAGAATCCGATGGGGAGCGTCGTCGGTGCGACGGTCGCGGCCGGCACGGGCGCGGTGGTCGTGGTCGTAGTCGTGGACGTCGATGTCGTCGACGCCTTGGCACGGGTCGTGGTGGTGCTCGCGACCGTGGACTGCGTCGTCGTCGAGTGGCCCCCGTCCCGCTGTCGGTGCGCCCTCGACGCGGCGGGCGTCGATACGCAGGCTGTCAACGTCAGCCCGCCCACGGTGAGGGCGGCGAGTAGCACCGTGCCGCTACGACCCCGCACACTCGTGATGATTGCACGTCGCGAAGCGGCCCGAAGCGCCGGCGGAGCGCCGCCGAGGCGACCGGCTCACCGGGCGGTCCCCTGTCGCAGGTGCTCGAGCCGGCGCTCGATCTCCTCCGCCTTCTCCGCCTGAGGGACGTCGAGGCGCGACAGGTCGAGGTCGAGCAACTTCCGGCGTGATGTCGCTCCGTGGGAAAGCCGCACGGCGTGCTGCGGAAGGCCGAGCGCCCGGGCGACCTCCCTGATGGCCGCGCTCGTCGCTCGGCCCCGATCAGCCGGCTCGGTCACGCGGACCACGAGCGCCCCATCGTGGCTCCCTCCTACCGCGGCTCGGGCGGCGCCGGGCCGGACGTGGATCTCGACGCGCACTGGTCGATTGTGTCAGGGACGCAGCCTCTCCCAGATGACGTTCTCCTGATCGACGTACATCCCGACGCTCTCGTAGAGCTGCGTGGCGCCGGTCGCGTTGCCGGCGTCAACGGTCAGGCTGACCCGTGTGAGCCCGCGCCGGCGGAACTCGTTGAAGCTGTGAAGGAGCAGCGCACGGCCGTAGCCGCGGCCCCGCCATCGGCTCCGCACACCGAGGGCGGCTACGTAGCCCCCAGCTTGGCGATTCGAGTCGTTCCTGACCGCTGCGGCGATCTCCGCGCCGTCCCGGATCACGAACCAGAGCGACGGGTCGTATCCCGAACGCGCCCGCTGCCTCGACCACCACACGTCGAACGGCTCCGGCTGATGCTCCCAGTGGTCGTCGAACGCCTCCTCGAGCGCGGCATGGAACTCATAGGCGTCTTCCTCACGAAACACCTCGATCGCCGGTCGCTGCGCGTCCTCGGGGACTTCCACCCGGATCTCCATCGCCATGTCCCAGAAACGCCGCACCTCGCGATAACCACGACCGCGAACAAGCTCGTCGGCGGCGGCATCCCCGGCGACCGTCCATGCATGGAAGCGCTCGGCGCCCTCGTCGGCGAGGCGAGCCTCCGCCAGGTCGACGAGCCGGCCACCGAGGCCACGTCCCTGCGCGGATGGACGGACCGCTCCGGCGAAGACACCGCGCCGTCCGTGCAACTGGGCGAACGCGCCCGCGACGAGCACGCCGTCCTCCTCAACCAGCCAGGTGTTCGTGTCGAACGAGGTCGTCTGCAGCCAACCGTCGACGGCATCCGCGTCGAGCTTGGACGGGCGCCCACGCACCGCCTCATCGACCGAGCCGAACAGCTCGGCGATGGCGGCGAGATCACCCTTGGTCGCAGCGCGCACGTTCACTTCCGGGCCTCGGCTCGCACTCACCCGACGTTAGGTGCTGGCTGCGCGATGGGCTGGCGCTGCCCAGCACGGAGGACGCTCAGGTATCGACGCGGCACCAGGTCGCCCATGCGCGTGCGGATCCGCTCGGCGATCGACTCGAGCAAGGGCTCGCGGACGTCCGCGTCGAGCTTCCGATAGATCGACGTCGAGCGGAGGAGATCGGCAAAGCCTTCCCCGTCGAACCACTGCACCGTCGGATACCAGCGCACCGTCGTCGGTCCGAACAGAGGCCCTGGGTCCTCGACGAGCCCCCAGCCCTCGCTCGTTGCGCGCACCTCGTCCTCGAGCGGGGGGTGACCCCAGTCCGGGTTGCCAGGCGAGTGGCGCTCATGGAGATCGGCGGTCTCGGCGTACACCTCAGGCTCACCGGACCGCCGCACGACGATGTTCCCGAGCAGCGCCACCCAAGCTCCGGGGCGGAGCACCTCGTGCGCCCGCGGCCATCCGATCGCCGGATCCACCCAGTGCCAGGACGACGCCGCCACGAGGACGTCGAACCGACGGCCTCTGTCGTCCCACTGCTCGAACGTCGACGACTCGACCTCGACGTCGACGGCGCCAACGGTGCGGAGGTTCTGGCGGGCGTGCGCCGCCAAGCCCGCTCCGGGCTCGACCGCTGTCACCGAACATCCCAGCTTCGCGAGTGAGCGAGTGGCCTGGCCGGTGCCGCAACCCACCTCGAGCACCGCCGACGTCGTGTCCAAGCCTGTGATCGCGACCAAGTCTGCGAACAGCTCGTCGGGGTAGGAGGGCCGGACCCGATCGTAGAGCTCGGGCACTTCGTCGAACACCCGACCCGTGTCACGTCCACTCTGGCTGGCCATGACACCATCCTGCCGTTTCGCCCCCGGGCTTCGGTCAGCTGGCCGCTACTTCGATCGCCCAACTGGCCGAGGCCCGCTTCCAGTACCGTGCTCACCGTGGGGGGTGGCGAACAGGAGCTCGGTGTCGGGCTCTGGGAACTGCTGGTTACGGAAGGGTTCTCCCTCGCCGATTTGACTGCCTGTTCGGGTGACAGCGTCATGAGGAGGGGCCACGGTCGCCTGCCCCGGCTCAGGGCATGGTTACAAGCCCATCCCTGACCGGACGTCCGGAGCGGCGAGGGAGCTGGTAGGGTAAAAGTATGACTGTTGCGAAGGTGACCGTGAGCCTCGACCCAGCGGTCGCGCATCGGGCTCGCCAAGACGTCGCAGAGGGAAGGGCCAAGTCCGTGAGCGCCTGGCTCAACGAGGCGGGGCAGGCCCGGATGGAAGGGTGGGACTTGGCGGGTGTCCTG
>JAKCCH010000036.1 GCA_021838945.1 Actinomycetes bacterium | reverse complement strand
GCCCGGCCCACCACGACCATCATCACGAACACGAGGCAGAACCACACGTACCAGGTGATGGCGGCACCGAAGTTGAGCCCGGGAATCGCCGTGCCGAGCAGGCCGACGAAGATCACCGTCCAGAAGACGATCTGGTTCGGGAGGATGAGGAGGAACTGGAATTTCCGGTTCTTGAGGAGCCGGGCCACCCTCGGATGGGCGGTCAGCTCGAGCCCGGGAGACGGGTCCGAGGCGGCGAAGCGCTCCTCGAGGCCGTGTCGCTCCGGCGGACGGAGCCTGACTGCGACCGACACCGGGTCGTCCAGTGCGGCTACTCGTTCCTCTACGCCTGCCTCCATGCGGGCCTCCCGGTGGTCGTGGGCATACCTACCGAGACAGCACTGTAAGCACTCCTGGACTTGACGTCAAGTTGGGTACTAAACTTCCTTACGTGAATCTGGGTCTCTCCAGGCGGGGGGAGTACGTGCTGCAGGCAGCGGTCGCCCTCGCCCAGAGCTCCCGGCGGAGCACGCCGGTGAAGCTGGCGGAGCTGGCCGCCCGCACCGGGATCCCACGCGCCTACGCCCCCCAGGTCCTCGGTGACCTCACCCGCGCCTCGCTCGCCACCTCCGTGCTCGGGGCCCACGGCGGCTACCGGCTCTCGCGAGACCCCTCCCTCGTCAACCTCCTCGAGATCGTCGAGGCGGTCGAGGGGGAGCTCGGCGTCGAGCACTGCCCGCTCTCCGATGAGCCCTGTCCCCCGGGCCGACTCTGCCCGGTCCACGAGACCCTCGACCGGGCCCGCCTCGGGCTGCGGGAACGACTCGCCGCTCTCAGCCTGGCAGACCTTCTCGTCCTTCCGAGCCTCGTCGAGTCGGGGCATCGGGCCGGGGACCCGGTGCCGGTGTCCGGCGACCGGCCGGCCTGCCGCCTCGCGATCGCGGACGAGAGCGGCTGACCGCCTCAGGCCGCCTGCCCACCGGCCATGCGGCGAGCTCGCACTGCGACGGTCACGAGCGCGATCCAGAGGACGACCACGATGGAGAGGAGCACTCCGACGACGACCTTTCCGATCGATCCGTCGGGGCGGGCGGCTTCGGTGCTGCCGGCGAGAGGCGCCACCGAAGCGGTCGCCACGTAGGTGCTCGAGGCGGAGGCGATGGTCGATCCCGAGCTGTCCGCGACGCTCGCCACGAGCCGCTGGGGCCCTTTCCACGTCGGCCGGTAGACGAGCCGGGCGACGCCACCGGGACCGGTGGTCGACGTGCCGAGCACGAGCAGGGGCGAGCCGGCGAACTCGGTGAGATGGATGGCGAAGGTCACCGTCACGCCACCCGGTTTCACCGAGGAGCCGGCCGGCTCGCTGAGGCTTGCCACGAGCTGGACCACCGCCCCGTGCTCATGGTGCGCCGCCAGGAAGAGCTGTGGGGCGCCGGTGGCCGCCCCGGCCGTCCCCGCCCACCCGAGCAGGCTTCCGATAGCCACCGCCCCGGCGGCCACGACCGCCCGCACGCTTCCTCCGACGTGCCGATTCCTCTGCATGCTCATCACGCCCACCATCCCGGTCGTAGCTTGCCGAACAAGGGTCGCCTGGTGCCGCCGCCGGCTCTCGGTGGCGGCGGCTCACCGCCCCCCCGAGCCGCGTCCGCCGTGTCGTCGGGCGAGGCGACCTCCGCCGACGCCATTGCCGGTGGGATGACCGGTCCCTGCACCCGCGGGGTGACCCCTTCGGCGCCGGCGAGCAGCTCGACGGCTTCGGCCACCTCCTCCTCGTAGCTCTCTATCTCCTCCATCTCGGCGATCGGCAGGATCGGGACGAATCGGAAGAGGACGAGCAGCAGCAGGGGGATGGCGGCGGTGGCCGCCACCGTGATCGAGATCGGCACCCAGGTGAAGTGGTAGGTGCCCCAGTTGCCGGCGAGGACGCCGCTCGCGCTGATCGGAGAGCGCACGAGCGGTGACGTCGCCGGGGGCACCACGATGACGAGGCGCTTCACCCACATGGCGAACAGGACGAGCGAGGAGGCGACGACGACTCCCTTCGTCGTCCGCGTCCGCCGGATGGCCATCAAGGCGAGCGGCAGCACTCCGGCGGCCACGAAGTAGAACCAGAACGGGATCCAGTACCGCCCGACGATCACCTGGCGCACCCATGCGGCGGGGCCGGTCGTGCCGGAGTAGCCGTCGATCAGGTACTCGGTGAACGTGAGGTAGAGGTAGGCGGCGCCGAAGGCGATGAGGATGAACCCGAGCCTCACGAAGTGGCGCGGGTGGATGAAGGCCTCGAGGTGGAACAGCTTCCTCGCGCCGGCGGCGGCGACGACCACCAGTGCCACTCCCGAGTAGAGGGCGGCGACGACGAAGTAGACCGGGAAGATCGTCTCGAGATAGCCCGGCCGGGACGAGGAGGCGAAGGCGAACGAGAGCACCGAGTGGACCGAGACGGCCATCGGGATCACCATGATGGCGAGGAGCCCGATGGCCCCCTCGAGCACCCGCCGGTCCTTCGGCCGGCCCTGCCAACGCGAGCCGAGGGTGCGGTAGACCAAGTGGCTGAGGCGCCGGCGCCCGGGGCTCATGCTCTCGAGCCGGCCCTCGCCGATCGGCAGGTCCGGGACGAGAGGCAGGTAGAAGAAGACCGCCGTCGCGAGCAGGTAGGTGCTGACTGCGAAGAAGTCCCACAGGATCGGCGACGACAGGTTCCAGTAGGGAGGCCAGACGAGCTCCCAGATGCGCTGCGGGCTTCCGAGGTGGGGGATGATGAAGAGCATGCCGATCGGCAGGGTGACGAGAGCGGTCGCCTCGGCAATGCGGGTGAGCGGCGCCCGCCAAGAGGCCTTCGTGAGCCGCAGTATGGCCGAGACGACCGCTCCCCCGTAGCTCACGCCGATGAAGGCGACGAGGTCCGCCTCGTAGACGGCCCAGAAGGCCTTGTCGCTGTAGCCGGCCGCACCGAGGCCGTCGGCGAGCTGGACGGCCCACGCCACGACCCCGACGACGACGACGGCCGCCAGGCCGGCCACCGTGGGCCACCACCAGCGCGGCGTCTCGAGGACCGGCCTCATGGCGGCGCTCCTCAGCTGCTCCCGTCCGGCCGCCGGGGCCGGATCGCCGGGCTCGACGGAGTGGTCGCGGTTCTCGATCATTGCTCGTCTCCTCGTTCGCTGCGGCACGCCGGCGAGGCCGGCCCGGACACTCCTGCCACCTCAGCTCCCTGCAGCATCGGCGTCGATGTCCTGGCCATGGCCGGGGATGTACCAGACACGTGGACTGGTCCCGTAGGACTCCTTGAACTTGACGGCGTCGTTCTCGGCGAGGAAGGTCGACAGCTTCACGGTGTTCCCGAGGCCGTTGACTGCCACGTCGGTGGCGAGGTCGCCGAGGTACAGCACGCCCATCGGGCAGTTGGCGATGCACTCGGGGAGCTTGCCCGAGGGCAGCATGGCGGCACAGGCGATGCATTTGCCGACCGTGCCCTTGATCTGGGGGACGGGCCAGGCGGGCTCCTGGGGGAAGGGCTGGCGAGGGGCCGGCTCGGGATCCTCCCAGTTGAAGTAGCGGGCCTGGTAGGGACAGCAGTTCATGCAGATCCGCGTCCCGATGCAGCGCTTCTGGTCGACGAGGATGAGGCCCTCGTCGGTGCGGATGTTGGCGCTCACCGGGCAGACCGGGACACAGGGCGGGTCCTCGCACATCATGCAGGGCCTCGGCATGAAGTACTCCTTGCCGGTGGACGACTGCATCGAGAAGACGTCGATCCAGGTCTGGTCGGCGTGGAGGTAGTGAGCCGTCTGGCAGGCGGTGGTGCAGAGCTTGCAGCCGTTGCAGTAACGCAGATCGATCACCATCGCCCACTGATGGGTGACCGAGCTTGAGGAGGTTGCCGCGGTAGAGGCCGCCGCCGGCTGCACCCCGCCTGCCAGTCGGTCCCCGAGGACACCGAGTGCGATGACCCCGATCCCTCCGGCGGCCTTCCCGAAGAAGTTCCGCCGGCCGATTCGCACCGGGCTCTCGGCGGGTGCCCCGCAGGAGACGACCGGCGCCGCTCCCGCGGCGTCGGTCGCGCCCGTCTCCACGGGCAGGCCGCAAGCCTGCCCGTGCTTGGCGCTGCGAGCGTCGCTGCTCATCGGACCACCTGGACCTTTCCTTCCATCCACGCCTCGACTGCCATCGGGCCGCCCATGAAGTTCGGGCCCGACCCGCAGGGCGCGTAGCACTGCCAGATGAACACGCCGGTCTTCTGCGGCACGAAGCGGGCGACGACGGTCACGTACTTGCCCGTAGGCGCAGCCGGGATCGGCAGGTTGAGGCCGAGCCCGACGACCGTGAAGGTGTGCGCCACCTGGTCGTTGGCGATCTGGCGGACGGGCTTGCCGTCGACGGTCTCGATCCCCCCGACCGTCCCCTCCACCCGGTCGAACATCGTCTGGGCGCCCGTGAGGGGCGCAGGGCCGTCGTCGTAGCTACGGATACGCAGCACCACCGTGTCGCCCGCCTTCACGCTCCAGGAGGCGTTGGTGTACATCGGGCCGAACCCCGCTCCGTAGGGGGTGATGATGTGCCGCTTGGCCTGCACCTCCCCGGTGAGGATCTGCATCGACTCGGTGACGGTGGGGCCGTGGGTCGGAAGGGGCGTGACGGAGCTCGTGAGCGACTCGGCGCCGGCCCGCACCCCTCTGGCGATCCCGGCCACGAGGGCGACCGAGACGCCGAGGCCGACAACGATGCTCGCCAGCACGGCCACGACGACGATCGGGGTCGAAGGGCGCCGTGCGCCCGTGTCGCTCACGGCCGGTCTCCCGAAGTGCTGAGCGGCGGGAGTGCCGACGACCGCTCCCCGGCGGCCAGCACCTCCCCGAGCACGCGGTCGAGCTCGGCCTGCGAGGGGTCTCCCCGTCCTCTCGATGCGAGCGTCCAGGCGGCGGCGAGGCCGAATGCGACCACGTAGCCCGCCACGACGACAAGTGAGAGCACCGTGAGACCGCTGAGTGCGATCCGTAGTACGTGGGCCATGCCGTCATCGTCTCGATCTCGAGGCTTCGGCGGAACCGAGGCATCTCGGAGAGAGCCCCCCGGGATTCCACGGTGGCACCCCGTGGCATCCCGGGGGTGGTGTCGCGGAGCCACGCTGGCAGAGGGGTGCGCCAGGGCGCAGACTGGAGTGGTGAGCGTTGCAGGACCGGAGCCGAGCACGGCCGACGGCGGCCCCAGTCTGCCGCGGCCCGGGATCGACGGGCGCCGGCCCATCCGGGTCGTGATCATCGACGACCACGCCCTCGTGCGGGAGGGGAGCGTCCAGCTCCTCGAGCAGGAGGACGACCTGAGCGTTGTCGGCCAGGCGGCGAGCGCCGAAGAGGGCCTCGCCCTGTGCCAGGACCTCGAGCCGGACGTCGCCCTCGTCGACGTCAACCTCCCCGGCAAGAGCGGGCTCGACCTCGCCCGCGAGATCAGCGAGCGGGAGCTCCCGGTGCGCGTCCTCGTCGTCAGCGCCTACGACGACTACGCCTACGTCTCCGAGGCCCTCGCCGTCGGCGTCGCCGGCTACCTGCTGAAGACGGCGTCGGGCCGTGAGCTGATCGACGCCCTGCGGGCGGTTGCCGACGGCGTCGTGGTGCTGGACCGCGCCGTCTCCGCCCGGCTCTCGAAGCGGTGGCCGACGGCCCCGGCGGCGAACGAGGGTCTCTCCCCGCTCACGCCCCGGGAGGCCGACGTGCTGGCGCTGCTCGCCAAGGGCCGCTCCAACAAGGAGATCGCCGCCGAGCTCGCTCTCGGCCTGCGCACGGTCGAAGGCTACGTCTCGAACGTCCTCGCCAAGCTCGGAGCGGCCTCCCGCACCGAGGCGGCCGCCCACGCGCTGCGCAACCACCTCGTGCCCCCCGACGACCATGGCCAGCCACGCCCACGCCCATAGGCCGACGGCGGCGGAGTTCGCCCGCCGTGCCCTTCGTCCCCCGGTCGGCGAGCTCCGCTTCTGGCTCATCCAGCTGTCGGTGATCCTGCTCGCAGGACTGCACCTGTACGTCGACCTCAACAGCGTGCCGACGGGCGGGGCCTTCCCCGACGGAATCCCCGTCGCGCTCCTCATCATCCCTGTCGGCTATGCCGCCATGCGCTACGGCCTCGCCGGCTCGGCCGCCACCGGCCTGTGGGCGACGCTGCTGTGGCTGCCAGATCTCGCCCTTCCCGGCGACCAGGGGCACGTTGGAGCAGATGTCGTCAACCTCGTCCTCGTCGACGTCGTGGCATTCGTCTTCGGCCAGCAGATCGAGTCCGAGCGGCTCGAGCGCGGCCGCGTCGAGCGGGCCACCGCCGAGCGGCTCAGCGTGGAGGCCGGCTATCGCCAGCTGTTCGAGGCGAACTGGGCCCCGATCCTCGTGCTCGACGGCGACGGATCGGTCCGCAACGCCAACCGGGCGGCCCTCGCCCTCCTCGGCACCCCGGGCCGGGGGGTGGAGCTGTCCGCCGTCCTCTCGAAGGGCGCCGACCTCGCCGAGGCACCCGGGCGCGTCGTCACGCTCGCCGACGGGCGCGACTACCGCATCGCGCTGGCCGCGCTGCCCCCGAGGGCAGCCGGCTCCCCTGAAGGGCCGGGCGAGTGGCAGATGATGCTCGAGGACGTCACCGAGGAGCGCAGCGAGAACCGGCGCGCCACCCGCTACGCCGCCCTCGTCGTGGCCGCCGAGGAGGACCAGCGGCGCCGTCTCGCCCGTGAGCTGCACGACGAGCCCCTCCAGCTGTTCCTCCACCTCGCCCGCCGTCTCGAGAGCCTGGCGGCGGTGGCCGGGGTGCCGCCCGGCGTGACGGGCGGCCTCGCAGAGGCCCGGACCCAGGCGCTCGAAGCGGCAACGCGCCTGAGGGCGCTCGCCCGCGACCTGAGGCCGCCCGCTCTCGACCAGCTGGGCCTCGTGGCCGCCCTGTCGAGCTTCCTGGCCGACGTGGAGGAGGAGACCGGGCTGCAGACGCGTCTCGAGGTGACCGGCGGCGCCAGCCGCCTGACGCCCGACCTCGAGCTCGGCGCCTTCCGCATCGTCCAGGAGGCCGTCCACAACACGATCCGCCACGCCGAGGCGGCCCGGGTCCAGGTGAGTGTCACCTTCGCGCCCGAGAAGCTGGCGCTCTGCGTCGAGGACGACGGCCGGGGATTTCGCCCCGAGCGGACGGGCGACCTCAACTCGGGCCACCTCGGTCTCCTCGGCATGCACGAGCGGGCCGGTCTGCTCGGCGGGACACTCGAGCTCCTGAGCGCCCCCGGCCGCGGCACCTCGGTGCACGCGTCGCTCCCCGTGCTCTCCTGACCGGGGATCTCTCTCCCCGCCCCGAGGGCGCGTCGCTGTGGACCTTCGACTCTACCGGCGCCGGCTGCCTCGCCCGAGAATCGCGTCGTGGGAGCAGGAGGCCGGCTGTCCGGGTGGGTGCTCACCTGCGTGGCTGTGGCCGGAAGCCTCACCGCATGCGGGAATGCCGCACAGCAGGTGACGCACTCGGGCAACACCGACGGCGTCTTTGCCCACCGCGTCGTCCTCGGGGCCCTCGCGTCCGAGACCGGCCCCTTGCCTGCCGACTTCGCCCCCGTCGTCACGGGCGCCCAGGCCTACCTCGACATGGTGAACGCCGCCGGCGGCGTCGACGGGCGTCGGCTCGACCTCGCGTACACCCTCGACGACCAGTCGAGCCCCTCGGTCGACGCCAGCCAGGCACGTACCCTGGTGGAGCAGGACCACGTCTTCGCCGTCGTGGCGGTGGCCACACCATCGTTCTCGGGCGGGACCTTCCTCGCCGAGAACAGCGTCCCCACCTTCGGCCTCAACGTCAACGCCCAGTGGATGGCGGGCCCGACCATGTTCGGGAGCAACGGATCGTTCCTCGACTTCGCCTCGCCCCAGCTGCAGGCGGTGTACCTCGCCGAGCAGCACCACGTGCACGCCGCCGCCGTCCTCGCCTACAACATCTCCCAGTCCCGCCTCGGCTGCCAGGGCGTGCTGAACGGCTTCCACCGCTACGGGGTCCCGGTCGCCTTCGAGGACCTGTCCATCCCGGCGCCGGCCAGCGATCTGCACGCCGACGTGAGCCGAATGAAGAGGGCCGGCGTCGACATGGTCGTCTCCTGCATGGACCTCTCGGGCAACGTCCTGGTCTCCCAGACGATGCGGCAGCAGGCGGTCACCGGCGTGGTCCAGCTGTGGAACGACGGCTACGACGAGTCGGCGCTCACCCAGTACGGGCGGGCGATGCAGGGCGCCTACTTCTTCCAGCCGAACGCGCCCTTCGAGGTCACAAGTCTCTGGCCGGGCCGCTACCCGGGCATGGACCTGTTCCAGAACATGCTGCGGCGCTACGCCCCGGGGACACGGCCCTCCCAGGCGGCGCTCGCCGGATGGACCGGGGCGGACCTGTTCGTCACCGGCCTCCGGGCGGTCGGTCGGGGCGTGACGCGCCAGCGGCTCGTCGCCGCCATCAACAAGATCACCTCCTTCACGGCCGACGGCATCCTCGCCCCCGTCGACTGGTCCAGCGCCCACACGAGCGCCGGGCCGATCAACTGCAGCGCCTACGTGCAGGTCCGAGGAGCCCGCTTCGTCCCCGCCTACGGCACCGGGTCGAGCGTCTTCGTCTGCTTCCCGGTGCCGGACCCGCCCTCGGCGCCGATCCGACCCGTCACACCCGTGCCCGCCGGCGTGCCGCCGACCTGAGCGGCGTGAGCGACCGCCTCCTTGCGCCGTGGAGGTCGACGACCTCCGAGCCGCCGGCTGAGGAGGGCCGGAGATGAGCCAGTTCGTCTCCTTCGTCCTTCCCGGCATCCCCTACGGCTGCGCCTACGCCCTCATGGCCGCCGGCCTCGTCCTCACCTACCAGGCATCGGGGGTGTTCAACCTCGCCTTCGGCGCCCAGGCCTTCGTCTCGGCCGTGCTGTTCACGATCGCAGTTCGCGCCGGCTGGCCGGGTTGGATCGCCTTTCTCGTCTCGGTCGTCCTCGCCGCCCCGCTGATCGGGGTGCTGCTCGAACAGGTGCTCTTCCGCTTCACGCGGACGGCGCCGCCACTTGTGAAGCTCGTGCCGGCCCTCGGCCTGCTCATCGCCATCCCGAGCCTCGTCCAGCTGGTCATCGGCACCTCAGCCCGGGTGCCCTCGTCACTGCTGCTCTCTCCGAGCGAGGTCTACTTCCATCTCGCCGGATCGCCGGTGAGCGGGGAGGAGCTCTCCACCACCGTCGTGGCGGTCGTGGTCATCATCCTGCTCGCGCTCCTGCTGCAGTCGAGCGGCCTCGGCCTGCGCATGCGGGCCGTGGTGGAGAGCCCCCGCATGGCCGAGCTCGCCGGGATCCGCTCGGAGAGGGTGAGCGCCTTCGCATGGGGGATCTCGAGCCTCTTCGCCGGTCTCGCCGGCGTCCTGCTCGCTCCCATCTACCCGCAGGTGAACGCAGCCAACTTCACAGCCCTGCTCGTCGCCGCCGTCGCCGCGGCCGCCATCGGCGGCTTCGCGAGCATGCCGCTCACCCTCCTCGGCGGCGTCGTCCTCGGGATCGTACAGGAGGTCATCGCCGGCTACCTCCCCTCCGGCTCCGTCCTCTCCTCGGGGCTCCGTCCAGCCTTCCCCTTCGTCGTCCTGGCGATGGTCCTCGTCTCCCGCAGGAGCCTGCGGGGCGCCCAACCGAGCCTCGGCGACCCCCTGGCGGGCTGCGATCCCCCACCGCCCTCACTGCGCCCCCCGGCGCGCATGGCCGAGGTCGCCATCGGCAGCCGGGTCTTCGCCGGCGTCCTGGCCGCGCTGCTCCTCGTCACCGCTGCCGTCCTCGTCCCGGGCAACTGGGAGTTCACGCTCACCCAGGGGCTCGTGCTCTCCGTCATCTTCCTCTCCATCACCGTGCTCACCGGGCTCGGCGGGCAGATCTCCCTCTGCCAGGCCACCTTCGCTGGAGCCGGCGCCTTTGCCGTCGGCCAGCTGGCTGCTCACTTCGGCACACCGGTGCTGCTCGGCCTTCTCGTCGGCGGCGGCCTGGCGGCCGGCATCGGAGCGCTCGTCGCGCTGCCGACCCTGCGCCTCGGGGGGCTCTCGGTCGGGCTCCTCACGCTGTCGTTCGCCCTCGTGGCCGACAACGTGCTGTTCCTCTACTCCTGGAGCGGCGGCGGCGGCTCCGGCCTGAGCGTCCCCCGGCCCACCGTCGCCGGGATCAGCTTCGCCAGCAGCAGCGCCTTCTTCTGGCTCGTGGTCGTCCTGCTCGCCCTCGTCTCCCTCGCCGTCCGCCTGCTCGGAGCCGGGACCACCGGCCAGGAGCTCGCCGCCATCCGGGGCTCGGAGATCGGCGCCGCCTCGATCGGCGTCAACGTGAACCGCCTGCGGGTGGTCGCCTTCACCCTCTCGGCGGCGGTGGCCGGCGTCGGCGGCGGGCTGTACGCATCGCTGCAGCAGTCCGTCTCGCCCACCGACTTCAACTACCAGTTCTCGCTGGTGTACGTCGTCGTCGTCGCCTCCATCGGCATCTACACCGTGGCCGGGGCGATCGAGGCTGGCCTGGCCTACACGGTCTTGCTCCAGCTGATCGGCAACCTGCCGAGCCGGTACAGCTCCCTGCTCGGGCTCGTGTTCGGGCTGGTGGCCCTCAGCTACGTCCGCCACCCTGAGGGAGTCGTCGAGTACGCCAGGATCTGGGCGCTCGACCGCGCCGAGCAGCTCGCGCGCTTGCTCAAGCGCCACGAGCAGGCGGCGGGGAGCTGACGGTGGCCCTTCTCGAGGCGTCGGACCTCTCCAAGTCCTTCGGCGGCATCCTCGCCCTCGCCGAGGTCACCCTGCGCGTCGAGAGCGCGGAGGCGGTCGGGCTCGTCGGGCCGAACGGCGCCGGCAAGACGACCCTGTTCGACTGCATCGCAGGATGGACCCGAGCAGACACCGGGCGGATCGTCTTCGACGGCAGGGCGATCGACCGCCTGGCCCCCTACCGCCGGAGCCGCCTCGGCATCGGCCGCACCTTCCAGCGCCTCGAGCTCTTCACCGGGATGACCCCGCTCGAGCACCTGCTCGTGGCCGAGCGGGTGCGGGCCGGCACCGGCCGGCTCTGGAAGGACCTGCTCGGCCTCGGCAGGCCGACGGCTGCCGAGCGGGACCTCGCCGCCGAGACGCTGGCGCTCGTCGGGCTCGAGGATGTGGCGGACGCGCCGGTGAGCACCCTCAGCCTCGGGCGAGCCCGGCTCGTCGAGCTCGCCCGGGCACTCGTCGGCTCACCGATGCTGCTCATGCTCGACGAGCCGTCCTCCGGCCTCGACGACCAGGAGCGCCGGGCGCTCGTGGCCACGATGCGACGCGTCCGGGCCGAGCGCGGCACGGCGGTGCTCCTCGTCGAGCACGATCTCGACCTCGTGAGCGCCGTCGTCGACCGGCTCGTCGTGCTCGAGACCGGACGGGTCATCGCGGACGGCGGTGTCGCCGGGGTGCTCGCGGCGGCGGGCGTGCGCCGGGCCTACCTCGGGCCTGCCCGGTGACCGCCCCCCGGACGCTCCCGCCGCCCGCCTCCGACCGCCGCCTTGCCCAGCCCGAGCGCCTCCCGCTGCTCGATGTCCAAGGGGTCGAAGCCGCCTACGGGCCGTACCGGGCGCTCTTCGGTGTCTCCTTCTCGGTCCCTGCCGGCTCCGCCGTCGCCCTCGTCGGCCCGAACGGCGCCGGCAAGACGACGGTCGCCCGGGTGATCTCCGGCCTCCTGCGAGCGAGCGCCGGCACCATCGCCTTCGACGGACAAGAGATCACGCGATGGCCCGCCTGGCGGATCGCCCGCGCCGGGCTCGTCCACGCTCCGGAGGGTCGGTCGGTCTTCGCCTCGCTGAGCGTCGAGGAGAACCTCGTCCTCGCCCTGAAGGGGGTGAACCACCGGGCGCAGGCCGAGGCGCTCGAGCGGGCCTACGGCGCCTTCGAGCACCTCGCCCGACGCAAGGATCAGCAGGCGGGAACTCTGTCCGGCGGCGAGCAGCGCATGCTCTCGCTCGCCAAGGTGCTCGCCCTCCCCCGCCGGCTCCTCGTCGTCGACGAGGTCTCCCTCGGCCTTGCGCCGGCCGTGGTCGACGAGGTCTTCGATGCCATGAGACAGATCCTGCGCGCCGGGACGTCGATCCTCGTCGTGGAGCAGCACGTCGAGCGGGCGCTGGCGCTGGCCGAACGGGTCGTGCTGCTCGCCCACGGACGGGTGCTGCGCGAGGGCCCGACCGCCGAGATCGCGCCCGAGGTGTCGAGGCTCCTCCCGACCGGCGCCGGCACCCTCAACACGAGCCCGGCGGCACCTCAGCAACCCGGAGGCGAACCCGATCGGCCCGAAGCGGAGTAGAAGAGGCTGAGCAGGCTGCAGATGGTGGACTTGGCGACGAGCCACCTGCCGCGCGGCGCCACCGCATAGCCCGTCGAGGGAGTCGAGAACAACGGCGTGCCCTTCGGCCCGAGAAGGTCGTAGCTGACCCTGGCACAGGGGTGCGTGACGCCGCCTTGGCGGCAGGCGACCGCCGAGAGCAGCGTGACCGAGTCCACCCTCGCCCCGGTGGCGCTCTTCGCGAGCGCGGAGCCGAGCGCCGCCGTCAGCGCCGCGCGCAGCGACGACCCGTCCTCGATGACCGCCAGCTTGCCGGCGACGGTACCCCTCGTGAAGTCGAACAGCGTCCCGTAGGCACGTGCGACCTCGGCCCTCATGGCGCCGGCAGCCTGGGTCGACCTCGTGGCGCCCCTCCCCGAGCCGCAGGCGCTCGCCGCGAGCGGGAGAACGGCGGCAGCCATTGCCAGCCACCCGATCCGTGCCACCCGCACGCTCACCAGATCACCCTACCGGCGCACCCGCCGCCGGACCTCGACGACGTCCTCTCCGAGTGGCAGGTTGACGGCACGTCGGCGGCGAGCCAGCATCGCCACCATGACCATCACCGAGGCGGAGCCACCGCGCGCCTTCAGCTCTGCGGCATCCTTCGTGGGCATCCCGAGGGTCTCGTCTCTCAGCCTGTCGTCCTCGGGCAACCGCCTGGTCGCCGAGATCGCCCAGCTCGATGAGGCGGGCGCCAAGTTCGTGAGCTCCCTCTGGGAGCTCGATCCCGACGGCGCCCGCCCGGCCCGCCGGCTCACCCGCTCGGAGGAGGGCGAGGGCGGAGCCCAGTTCCTCCCTGACGACTCCCTGTTGTTCGTCTCCCGCCGCCCGAAGCCGGACATGCCCGGTACGGGCGACAACGGCGGGGACGAGGCCGCCCTGTGGGTGCTGCCCGCCGCCGGCGGCGAGCCGTGGGCGGTCGCCCGCCGCCCGGGCGGGGTCCTCGCCGCCGTCACCGGACTTCGCACCTCGACCGTCATCGTGGCCGCCAAGAGCGCGCCCGGCCGAGTCGACGAGGCGGAGGACGCCAGCTGGTGGACGGCCCGGCGCGACCGGAAGATCAGCGCCGTCCTCTACGAGGGCCTGCCGGTCCGGCACTGGGACCACTACCTCGGGCCCGACGAGGTACACCTGTACGCGGCCGACCTCTCCGATCTCGAGCAGTCCTCACCCGCAGCGCTCAGGGATCTCACCCCCGATGCCGCCCAGGCGCTGCACGAGTCCCACCCCGTGCTGTCTCCAGACGGTGCGCTCGTAGCGGTCGACTGGATGGTCCCGATGGAGCAGGGCCGCTCCCGCTACGAGCTCGTCGGGATCGACGTCGCGACCGGTGAGAGGCGGCGGCTGGCGGGCGCCGATGACGGCTCGTTCGACTACACCCACCCGGCGTTCTCCCACGACGGGCGCTACCTGGCGAGCCTGCGCAGCTCTCGGGCGACGACGAGCGAGCCACCGGTCGTCGACGTGTGGGTGCTCGACCTCGCCGATCTGAGAGGCCGGGTGTTCGAGCTCGGGGACGGGCCCTATCCCTCCGCGGCGTGTTTCACCGCGGACGGCACCGGCCTGTTGGTGTCGGCAGACTTCGAGGGTCGGGCGCCGCTGTTCCGGGTGGACCTCGACGACGGGGTCGCCAGGCGCCTCACCGGCGAGGGCGCCTGGAGCTCGCTCCAGGTCGCTCCAGGTGGTGACGCTGTGTTCGCCCTGCAGGCGTCCCCCGAGCTCCCGCCACGGCCCACCCGGCTGGCGCCAGACGGCTCGGACGGCGACGCCACCGTCCTCGAGGCTCCCGGTGGGCTCGAGGGTCTTCCCGGCCGCCTCGAGGAGGTGAGGGCGACTGCGGCCGACGGGACCGGCCTGCGGGCGTGGCTCGTCCTGCCCGACGGGGTCGACGCGCGCTCCCCCGCGCCCGTCGCACTCTTTGTGCACGGGGGTCCGGTCAGCTCGTGGAACACCTGGCACTGGCGATGGAACCCCTGGCTGCTGGCGGCGAGAGGGTGGGCGGTGCTCCTCCCGGACCCGGCCCTGTCGACCGGCTACGGCCAGCAGATGATCCGGCGCGGCTGGAGCCAGTGGGGCGGCGCCCCCTTCGACGACCTGATGGTCCTCACCGACGCCGCCCTTGCCCGAGACGACCTCGACTCCGGGCGGACTGCCGCCATGGGCGGCTCCTACGGGGGCTACATGGCCAACTGGATCGCCGGTCACACGGACCGCTTCTCCGCCATCGTGAGCCACGCCAGCCTCTGGTCACTCGAGCAGTTCGCCGGCACGACCGACTGGCCGGCGGCGTGGGCGGACGAGTGGGGCTACCCGGACACCAACCCGGAGTTCTACGAGCGATGGTCGCCCGACCGCGCAGTCGATCAGATCGCCACGCCGATGCTCCTCATCCACGGGGACCGCGACTACCGCTGCCCCGTGGGCGAGTCGCTCAGGCTCTGGTCCGAGCTCGTCCGGCGGGGGGTGGAGTGCAAGTTCCTGTGGTTCGGGGACGAGAACCACTGGGTGCTCGGCCCGGCCGATGCGGTCGTCTGGTACGAGACCGTCTTCGCCTTCCTCGACGAGCACGTCCGCGGCGAGGCCTGGGAGCGGCCGGAGGGGCTCTGAGGAGGGAGCCGGCGACCTCACGCGGCGAGCGGGCTCAGCGCGCTCGGCACCACCGGAGCCCTCCGTCGGCGCGCGAATCCACGCCGTGCGCCACGCACGAGCCCGCACGCGGCGGCATGTGCGGCAGCGTTCCGACAGCCCGCCTGGTTGGACGACTCGAGATGCCGCCCGGCGACGGAGCCCGTCAGGAGACCTCGGGAGCCACCTCTTCGGCGACGAGGCGGAGATGCTCGAGGTCGGTGAGGTCGAGAACCTGCAGATAAGCACGCTCGGCTCCCGCCACTCGGTAGGCCTCGAGCGTCTCGGCCACCTCCAGAGGCAGTCCGGCGGCCCCGTGCTCGCGCAGCTCGCCCGGCTGACGCCGGATCCGGGCCGCACGTCGCTCGAACTCGCCTTCGTCCTCGCCGCAGCACAGGACGAGCGCCACCGAACAGGTGATCGAGTCCGGGTCCCGACCGACGGTGCCACAGGCCTCTCGCACCCGCTCGAACTGGCGCCCGCACGCCTCGACCGAGGCGAAGGGTACGTTGAACTCGTCGGCGTACCTCGCCGCCAGCTCCGGCGTCCGGCGCCGACCGTGGCCGCCGACGACGACCGGGGGATGTGGCCGCTGGACCGGCTTGGGCAGCGCCGGACTCTCGTTCAAGACGTAGTGCCGCCCGGCGAAGGAGAACGTCTCGCCTTCGGGGGTCGACCAGAGACCGAGGACGATCCCCAGCTGCTCCTCGAGCCGGTCGAAGCGCTCCTCGACCGAGGGGAAGGGGATCCCGTAGGCGCGGTGCTCCTCCTCGTACCACCCGGCCCCTAGGCCGAGCTCGACCCGGCCACCGCTCATGGCGTCCACCTGGGCGACGGTGATCGCGAGCGGTCCCGGCAGCCGGAAGGTCGCGGCGCTGAGCAGCGTGCCGAGCCGTATGCGCTCGGTGTCCCGGGCGAGACCGGCGAGCGTGGTCCAGGCGTCCGTGGGCCCCGGCGACCCATCGCCCTCTCCCATGGAGAGGTAGTGGTCGGACCGGAAGAACGCCCCGAAGCCGGCCGCCTCCGCCGTCCGGGCGACGGCCAGCAACTGGTCGTAGCGTGCCCCCTGCTGGGGCTCGGTGAAGATCCGCAGTTCCATTCGGATCTTCATAGCGGATAGGCGGCCCCGGCCGCCGCCACCGCGGGAGGCTCGCGCTCAGCGGACGAACTCAGCCAGATGCGCGCTCTGACGCAGCCTGCTCTCCTCGTGGAGGTAGGTCATGTGCCCCGACTCGTAGTACCGGAACGAGATGTTCTGGCGCAGGCTGTCGGGGATCCGCAGATGGTTGACGGTGTGCTCGGCGGCGAAGTACGGCGTCGCCCCGTCGTAGTAGCCGGCGCCGATCTGCACCCGGAGATGCGGGTTGGCACGCAGAGCGGCCGCAAGCCGGTCCGCCACGCTCACCTGGCGGCCCTCGAACTCCTTGTAGGACCAGGGCTGGACACGCTCGGTCAGGATCTCGTAGGGGAGGTCGTTGGCGTACCCGAGCTCCGCGCGGACATAGTGGTTGAAGGCGGTCGAGAACGGGCCGCGGATGGCCGTGTAGCTGGGGTCGACCGTGGCCCGTTCGCCGACGGCGTCGGCCTCCCATCCCGTGAAGCGCCCGTCGAGGCGCCCGATCACCCTGCCGTCGCGCTCTCGCAGCAGCTGTCTGAAGAAGCGGTGCGACTCGACCCGGAGACCGCCACGTTCGATCCAGTCGACGTCGAGCCCGGTGAGCTGCGCCATCCGGGTTGCGACCCCGCGCCGCTCGGCTGCCCCGAGGCGGGCGCCGAGGAGGAGGGCTCTCGCGTACTCCCCGGTCGCGAAGTGCTCGGCCTCTCTCCTGACCTCGTCCAGCGGGCGGTCCTCGACCAGCCCGTGGTAGCGGGCAAGGCAGGCGAAGGTCGGCAGGCTGAGCACGAAGGCCAGGTCGTTTCCCTCGGACTCGTCGTCCCCGGTCGCGAAGTCGAGCACCGCCGAGACGAGCATCACGCCGTTCAGCGTCAAACCGTAGCGACTCTGCAGGTGATCGGCGAGCGCTCCCGCCCGAAGCGTCCCGTAGGACTCGCCGATCAGGTACTTCGGCGACAGCCAGCGACGCTCCCGTGAGGTCCACTGCCGGATCACCTCGCCGATCGACTCGAGGTCGCGCTGGTACCCGTGGAATTCGGCCGGCTTGTCCCCCTCGGTGACCCGGGAGTAGCCGGTCGAGACGGGGTCGATGAAGACGAGGTCGGTGTGGGAGAGGAGCGTCTCGGCGTTGTCCACAAGCCCGTAGGGAGGCGGCCGTAGGTCGCCGGCGTCGCCCATCAGCACCCGCCTCGGTCCGAGGAGGCCGAGGTGCAGCCACACGCTCGAGGAGCCGGGGCCTCCGTTGAAGGCGAAGGTCACCGGCCGCGGGGAGCCCTCGGGGGCGTCGGCGACGTAGGACACGACGAAGACCTCCGCCTTCGGACGCGACCCGCGGAAGACGCCGTCTTCGTGCACCTCCTCGCGCAGCACCACCCGCCCGGCGGTCGCCCGGTAGCGCAGGGGCCCGCTCGAGGCGACGACGTCGTGGGCAGAGGTGACGAAGTCGTCGACCGGGGTCGACCGGCTCGCTTCCGGCGGAATCTCCTCGGGCACGTGCAGAGGGTAGCCTCCCGGCTCCCGTCTACCTCTGGGGTCTGCGGCCCGTCGCCGATACTGGTGCGATGCTGCCGGAGACCCGCCCGCCGACACTCCGCGGCTTCCGCAACCTGATGTGGCTGGTCTCCTCGGTCGTCTTCGTCGACACCATCTTCTACATGGCGGTGACGCCGCTGCTGCCCCACTACGTGGCGATGCTCCATCTCACCAAGGCGGGAGCCGGGGTGCTGGTCGCCGCCTACCCCCTCGGCACCCTCCTCGGATCCATCCCCGGCGGGCTCCTCGTGAACCGCCGAGGCGCCAGGAGCGGCGTGCTCTCTGGGCTCGTTCTCATGAGCGCGGCCACCCTCACCTTCGGCCTGGCGAGCCAGGTGGTGCTGCTCGACCTCGCCCGGTTTCTCCAGGGCATCGGCGGAGCCTGCACCTGGGCGGGCGGCCTGGCCTGGCTGGCCACGGCAGCCCCGCCCGACCGGCGGGCACGCTCGCTCAGCACGGCGTTCGCAGCCGCCGTCGGCGGGTCGCTGTTCGGGCCGCTCGTCGGGGCACTCGCCTCGCGGCTCGGCTCGGCTCCGGTCTTCGCGGCCGCCACCGCCTTTGCTGCCGTCCTGATCGTGAGCGCGCTCGTCATCCCCCTCCACGACGACCGCGTGACAGGGCAGAGCGCGGGCGTTCGGACCGCCGTGCGCGACAGCTCCCTCCTCGCAGGTCTGCTCCTCACCGGCCTCGCCGGCCTCGGCTTCGGTGTGGTGGACGTGCTCGTGCCGCTGCGCTTCAGCGCGCTCGGAGCAGGCGCCACCGTGATCGCCGCCGCCTTCCTCGGATCGGCCGCCGTCGAGGCAGGGCTGGCGCCCTTGGTCGGGCGGATGGCCGATGCCCGCGGGCGGAGGCGCCCGCTCGCCATCTCGCTGGCCATCTCCGTCGTCGTGAGCGCGCTCCTGCCGGTGGCGCAACCGACCGCCATCCTGGTGGGGCTCGTCGTCGTCGGGCTCCCGGCCTTCGGCACCCTGTTCGTGCCGGCCGCGGCGCTCGTCGGCGACGGGGCCGAACGCGGCGGCCTCCGCCAGGGCCTCGCCTTCGGACTGTCCAACCTTGCCTGGGCGGGGGGTCAGGCAGTCGCCTCCGCCGGCAGCGGGGCGGTGGCGCAGGCGACATCCGACGTCGTGCCCTACCTCCTCCTCACCTTCGCCTTCGCAGCGACGCTCTTCTTCCTCGTCCGTGCACCGAGGCGCCCACCCATGACGGAGCCGGCGCCGCCACCGAGCCGCGAGGACTGAACGCCCCCACCGCTCGCGTGGCCGGCAGGCCGGCCTGCGGCGCGGACAGGCCCTCGAGCGAGAGAGCCTCCCGGTCTCCTCAAGCCGCCGGGGTGGCCGGCGACATGTCCTCGAGCTCTCGCCGCGCCGCTCATCTCCGAGCCCAGGGCGCCGCCCCGCCGTTGCGCCGGCCCCGCCGCTCCCCGGCGCCAGCCGGTCTGACGGGCCGCTCCTGTCCCGTCGTCCAGCAGAGGCCGTGTCGTTCACCTAATCTGCCCTCGGGCAGCGCCCGGCGTTCCATCCCCTCGCAGGACGCCGGGCGTTGTCGCGCCCGCCCGCCGGGAGGCGCACCCGCCGAAGGCCCGCAGCGGGGGACGACCGATGGCTCCGGGCCACGCGGACACGGAGGGCTCCCTCGCTGAGGTGCAGGCGGCCGGCCACCTCGTGAAGGAGTGGCGAGAGCTCCCGGCGACAGCTGCTGGGTCGCTGCCATCCGAGCAGCAAGATCCTCTGCTGCCACGAGGCCTCGCTCCTGTTCGGCTGAACGGACGTGACGAGCGCGCCGGTGACCGTCTCGTCGTCGAGGGTGGCGTCGGCACTCTCCCGCCGTGGGGCCCTCGGCCGTCCGCTACGTCGAGAGACACGTCGTGTCCTCGCGAGACCGTCCGGGACGCCCGGGCGAGCTCGTACACGGGCCCGAGGCTCTGACCGCCGGGCAGCTGGAGGCGAGCCGGCAGCTCCTCCCCCGATTGGAAGGCGAGCGCACCTGTGCCATGTGGCATCGCGCTATATAGCATTGCGCCTCTCGGTATCATCCTGTGGTGACGACACGCAACCCCTACCACTACGGCACCCCCGTCGAAGGCGAGCACTTCACCGGACGGCGCAAGGAGCTGTCGGCGCTGCTCGCCAGGATGCGCGACGGGATCAACGTCGTGGTCATCTCGCCGCGCCGCTACGGGAAGACGTCGTTGCTGCGAGCCGCCAGCGCCCGCATGAGCAGATGGCGGCCGTCGCCTGCGGTGGTGGAGGTGAACCTGCAGCGTGCCACGAGCCCGGCTCGCTTCGCCTCACTTCTGACGGTGGCGGCGTACAAGATGCCCGGTGCCCGCTGGGCCCGGGCCCGCCAGGCAGTCCCCGACTTCCTGCGCCGCCTGCGAGTGACCCCGTCGGTGAGCTTCGATCCCGACGGGCATCCCCGCTTCGGCTTCGACACCAGCTTCCAGGCGGCAGAGCTGGACGCGGTCCTGGCCGACGTGTACCAGTTGCTGGCTGACGAGGCCGAGCGCCGGCCGGCGGTCCTCGTCATCGACGAGTTCCAGGTGGCCGCGCGCCTGGGCGAGCGCCTGCCTGACGTCCTGAAGGGTCTGGCTGACGACAACCCGTCCGTCTCCCTCGTGCTGGCTGGGTCCAAACGGCACTTGATGGAGCAGCTGGTCATACGACAGGAAGCCCCGCTGTACGGCTTGGCCCAACATCTGGCGCTCGGACCGATCCCGGATGCCGACATGGTGGCGTACCTCCTCGAGCGAGCCGAGGTGGGTGGCAAACGCCTCTCGGAGGAGGTGGCCCGCTACCTGCTGGACCAGGCCGGGCCGGTCCCCAACGACATCCAGCACCTCGCCTATGACGCGTTCGAGTTGGCCGGCGAGCGCATCGACGCCGCGGCTGTGGACGCCGGCATGGCCGCCGCGGTGGAGCACGACGCCACGCTCTTCGCCGACGCCCTGGGGCGCCTGTCACCAGGCCAGGTCCGGGTGCTCGAAGCGCTGGCCGTCGAGCCGCCCTCCGAGCCGTACGCGGCGGCATTCGCCCGAGCGGTCGGGCTAGCCAACGCCAGCTCCGTGCGCAAGGCTCTGAGCCCGCTGCTGGCCGACGACCTAGTCGTGCAGCGTGGCGGCCGGCTGGTGATCGCCGATCCCTTCTTCGCAGCATGGGTCCGCGCCGGGGCCTGACCTCACTTCCCCGAGGCGTGCCGCGCCGGCTCACTTCGATAGTCGGCGCCATGGCGAGCGCGCCCCACGAGAGGGATCCGACGACGAGGACGCTTCTCGTCAGCCTCGAAGCTCTCCAGCCTCACACCCCGCCAGTCTCGTCCGCCGCACTGTGATCGAAGCCACCCAGCGCTCGTTCTGGAGTGACAACCTCAGTCGGCCCATGGCGCGGCGCTGTCCATGTCGAACTGCGCACGAACACAGTGGGAGCGGCTCCTCGGACGGTCGGACCACGAAGGGAGGGCTCGGCCGTCAGCGAAGCCGTCGTGCTGTCGGTATCCACTGCACCACAAGGTGGGACGCCAACACGCCGCCGGCAGCCATGACCAGCTTAGTGATCGCGACTCGGGACCATGGAGCCGCTCCGCGAGTCGGGCCTGATTGTTGTCGACGCAAACATCGATCCGGGCGCTCGCCCTGGCGCTTGCGGATCAGATCCGTCATCAGGATCGCAGGTGCGAGGCGCCCGTCAGCGGATGCCACCGGGGGATGGATTCGGCGAACTCGCGGCCAGGCGTCGGGTGAGCCGGTACACCTCGTACTCGACACCGCCAGGGATGAACCGCCGCTGGTCTCCAGCCGTGGTGTCGTGCGGAAGCACCGGTCCTCCAAGCGGTCTCGACCTGCGCTCCCCCAGCGACGCTCATCGCTGCTTCCGTCAGCTGGACGAGGCTGTTGTAGCTGAGGTAAGTGATCGCACCGTCATCGGACCCCATGCCGCCTCTGCGCCGGCAGGCGAGCAATGCTTGAGGCACATCAAGAAGTGTGTATCCGCCCTTCTGGCAGATCACGCGGCGACTCCCGGTTCCTCAGTCTGGCTCTCGACCATCAGCTTCTCGAACCTGGCGCTCGTACGAGGACGACGAGATGGGGTGCGTTCACGGCGCGCCAGCGCCACTCGGCCGACTCGACGAGCCTGAGGCTGTCGCGAACCCCGCGGCACGCACCGCGCGATGCGGCGCGCTCCGGCGCCCGCCCGGAAGCCGTGACACGTCGCCGTGGCGTGCTGCTCGAACTGCCACTACGGGAGGTCGTCGCCCCGGCGCGTGGCGCCCGGCTGCATCCCCCGCCGCCGAGGCGGGGAAAACCTCGTGACACCCTCTGATCGAACCTACCCCGTGTCAGCCGGCTGCCGACACTCCGCCAAGACGCCGGACGCATTTCGTGGCGGCGGTGACGCTGGCGGCCCCTGCGCCAGATTTCCTGAGGACTTTCGCCGGTCGCCGCCACGTCTTCGCTTCCCGTGCCACAGCTGTCTGCGCAGCCTTGACCGGCGATTCCTCCGGGGCCGGCTGGCACTCCTAGCACCAGCATCGTCGTCTCGGCGTGGCGGAGGCCCTGCTCGTGCCTGACCGAGGACGGAGTCTCCGCAGGCAGAAAGGTATCCGTGGTGCAGGGATGCTCGCACGTGATCGGGCCCGAGGCCGGGCCACACCGGCGAGCTGGCGAAGCGTCCCAGCAGTGCGGGAACTCCGCCGTCCGCTCCAGCGTCGAAGTACGCGTGGCAGCGGCTGCGAAGCAGGGGGGGCGAACGAGGTGAGCATGCGGGCGCCTCGACGCTGCCTGCGAGCTCTCGCCGCGCTGCTGGCAGCTTCTCTCGGCGTACTCGTGGCCAGCTGTGGGTCTCAGACCAGGGTCTCGAATGCAGCTCCGCCGACCGTGATCTGCGGAGCACTGCTCTCCTCGAGCGCGGCCGGTGCCTTCGTCTACGACATCACCACACCCGGATTCCGCCACGGGCGGCCTGTCACCGCCCCGACGATCGGTGGAGTCGTGATCGTCCGTGTGGCACCAGGTTGCTTGGTCGGGAGCACGGTCCGTTTGAGACCCACCGGCGCCTTTCGTATCGTGCGGCGGGTTCGCGCCAAAGACGGCGGGGTCGTGGTGGTCGAGCTGAAGCCGCTCAAGGCGGTGCCGGTCGTCCTCACCGCTGAGCGTGACGGCCGTATCGTAGGAACGTTGCGGCTCGACATCTCCAAGGCCGATCTGTAACCCGACACCGGACCCTTGGTGTTGCCGTGGATCCGCTCCACGCACAAGAAGGCCGCGCGGTGGAACCAGGCCTCGGGCCAGCTCGTCCACCGCCCTTTGACCCGTTGTCGAAGGCGCTGAGTCTCGGATATCGACCGGCCGTGACAAGCGCCGACGATCCGGCGGCGCGTGGCCGAGGTCGGGGAGGAACCGCAGCGCACGCGCGCTGGACGAGGGCTTCTTCGTTCACAACGCAGAGGCGGACGATGAGTCGGCGCTTTGGGATCGACGTGATGTCTTCGCACTCTGCGTAGCTGATCTGCCCGAGCCCGCTGTTTTCGGGATCGCTCTCGAGGTGGGACGGGAGCTCTCGCCTGTGCGTGGTGCATGGCACAACGATGATCACGCCGGCATGACTCTCGTTCAGGCGGTCAGCAGCCACGACCATCGCAGGCCGGTGTCCAGCCTGCTCGCTGCCAGCGGGTTCGCCGGAGTCAACCAGCCGGAGCTCGCCTCGGCGGGCGCTCACCTCGAACGGTCGGACGGAACGCCGCCCTCCGCTCTGTGTTCGACCTCGATCGACCGCCACTCGTCCTCATCGCCGCGTAGCTCCGCACACCGGGAACTCAGGTGGTGAAAGAAGATCCGCGTACGAGAGACTCGGCTGCGTAGTCGACGAGTTCGGTCATTGGGCTGCCCGTCTGCCTCGCCAGCTCGGCGAAGCGATCTCTCGTGCGCCGTACCGACCCCGGGAGGCGGACACGGCAGCCGAGCGTCGGATGCTGATCGATGTTCTCCTGGAGTGTGAGACCACCTTCCCCGACCATCTGCAGGTGGTGGTCGATGGCGCTCCCCCGCTTCTCGTCGAACCGGAGGAGGTCGGCCTCACAGCCGCCGGGGGCGCGAGATCTGGCGTGTCGGAGGTCAGAGGTGTACTCGACGCCCACGGCGGTATTCCGGACGGAGCTGGGCCTGCCGAGCTGCCCTACCTACGGCGCTTCGGCGGGTCTCCCCTTCTGCGCTTGTCGGTCCGCCGTAGTCCCTCCGGTAGCGGCTGGTGGCATTCGAACAAGCCGTAGATGGTGCCTTCCCCCCTGCTGGTCGCTTCGTCGGCCACCATCACGACGTGGAGTCCCCTGGTTGCTCTCATCCGTCGGCGGAAGTCCGACACGCTGGGACTGCTGGCGGGAACCTCCATCAGCAGCTGCGCGCCGTTGCCGCCGGCCAGAACGAAGACCTCCTGCCCTTCGTCGGTACGAACAGCCGTGACGCCGTAGGGGTCGAGCTCGGCGACTTTGGCTGCGATGGACTCGCCCCTCTTGGGTTTGGGCAGGATCGCCAGGAGTGGCACCTCCGTCCCGGCCGGTCGTGGCGCCCCAGGGAGAAACGGCCGCTGAATGCGCGCAGCGGCGCGTAGTGCTGCTACCGATGCCCAGGGCAAGTGGCCGAGCACAACCGACGTCCCTCGAGGGACGAGGTCGGAGCCGGCCTGGTGGACGCGAAAACGGGGAACGTCAGGTGCCGGCGTGGGAGGCCGCTGCGCGATGGAGAAGCTCGCGGTACGCCCGTTCCCGAGCACGATCTCCCCGTTGGTGGCTTGACGGGTCGAGCCGACCGCGACGGGACCGCGGCTGTCGTGGGCCGTCACGGCGGCGAGCGCGACCGCAAGCAGCTGAGCCTCCGCCTCTCCCGGGTCGCTCCCGCCCTCCGGATCGAGCCGAAGCACGGCAGGTACCAGCTCCGCGTCAGGCGGCCAGCCATATCGGAACGCCTTCTCGCGGACGTCTCGGGGCAGGTTCGATGGCGGGTCCAGCATCAACGACAGCGTCCCCGGCAGCATCGGTACCGGGAGTCCGGGCTGCCAGTCGTCCAGCCCGGGCGGGATATGACCTCCGGGATAGAGGACCAGGCCGTACTGGATGCCTGCGTTGCCCATCACCACCGCCGCCAATCCGCCATCAGTGCGATCGATGCTCGTCTCCAGGGCCAGCACGATCCCGTCGTCCCATCGAGTCCAGGGCGCAGCCCGATAGAAGTCGAACGCGCGCCGGTACAGCAACGCCCAATCGGACGGATTCGGCGGCTTGGTGGGCTGCGCGCGTCCCGACATGCGCCCGACGAACGAGTCGAAGATGTCCTCCGCCTCCGCCGGCGGCTCGGTCGCCCGAACCCGAGGCAAACCATCGCCGGGAATCAGAGACAGCAAGATCTCGATGATCTGCGCCCGGAGCTCGGGAGCGCAGAGCACCTCGTCCGGTTGCCCGGGTGGAAGGCCTCCCGCAGGCTTGGTGAGGCCCATCTGGATCGCCCTGGTGAGCGCGTCGCTCTCGCCCGTCCCCACGGCTACCCCCCGTACCAGGCCGGTACTCGTGTCCAGCGCCATGCCGCCCCATACATGCGCTTCGCCCGTCACGCGTACCGAGTCCGAGAGGTCTCGGCTCAGCACCAGCCACGTCCCACGACCGTGACGCCCGATTCTCCTCGCCGTCTTGCTAGCCACGGAAGTCACTCTGCCAGACCCAGCCGAGGACGACTGGAAGCGCGATGGCCAAGGTGAGGGTCTCGATCCCGTCTCCGTGCTCGACGCCGACGGTCATGCTCCGGACTGATCCTGTGCTGGTGCGGTGACGGGCGAGGAGGATCAAGGGCGCAGGTCTTCGACCCGCTACGCCGGATCGCCGGCCAGGATCTCGAGGTCACCGGTCAGGAGGGTCGCGCCGTGGGCGATCGCCGTGGCTACCGCGAACGCGTCGGCGAACGCCAGGGGGTCCCCGGGCTTCAGGTGAGCCGCTTCGAGGACGCGAGCTTCCGATGGCAGGCCCAACGTGAGGCGTGGACGAAGCTCCCGCACGAGGCGTCGAGCCCGATCCGTACTGGTACGACGCTCGACGACGTAGGCCACCTCACCGAGGTTGATCCAGCTCATCACCGGCCGGGATGGCATCGCTGCCTCCACCCGAGCTGCCGCCGGCTCGTTGCCATCAAGCCAGCGCAGCACTTCCCACGAGTCGAGGCACTCGGCCAACGACGGGCTTCGGCGCGGTGGTCGACCTCCAGCTCAGCCACGAGTCCCAGCCCGGCAACCGATCCCCGCAGCGTCGGGCGGTCCCGCACCAAAGTCAGTGTCGGACCGGACTTACTGAGCTGGTAGGCACGCGATAGGGCCGAAATGGGGTTGTGAGCTGGGAGAACGGGCGCGAGAGAGCGTTGGGGTCGTGTTACTACGCGGGGCTGTGACCTGGGGTTACTCGA
>JAKCCH010000035.1 GCA_021838945.1 Actinomycetes bacterium | reverse complement strand
GATCGCAGATGCCGGTCTCGACGGTCAAGCCCGCAGCAGCGAGCACCTCCGCACACCATGCGGAGGACCGCACCTCCTCGAAACCGAGCTCCGGCGACCCGTGGATCCGGTGCGACAGCCCGACGAGCTCGGACTGGGCGTCCCGCACGATCCCGAGCGCACGCTCCTTCGCAGCCGCCGCGGCGCCGGTGGGCGCGCCGGCCGGCTCTGTGGCCGCGCTCACTCGAGGACCGCCACGACGTCGCCGGCACCGAGAGCGTCACCGGGCTTCACGCGGAGCTCCTTCACCACTCCGGCACGGTCCGCGTTGATCGGGTTCTCCATCTTCATCGCCTCCAGGACACAGAGCGTCTGGCCTGCTTCCACCGTGTCACCCTCGGTGACGAGCACTTTCACGATCGTCCCCTGCATCGGCACGGTGACCTTGCCGTCTCCGCCGAGGGTGGCCGCCGCCGAGCTGGCGGATCCGCGACGTGCCGGCTTCGGCCCGCCGGACGCGTTGGCGGCACCGCCTGACTCCGGCACCCAGAGCTTCACGCGGTAGCGCCGGCCGTCCACCTCGGCGTCCACCTCGCGCATCACTCGCCGCTCGCCGTCGGGCTCGGCCACCGGCTCGATTGGGTGGGCGGCCACACCCGAGAGGTCGAGCCGCTCCTCCACCCAGCGCGTCGAGTGGCGTGCGGCGACGAAGTCGTCGTGGGAGAGGATCGCCCGGTGGGCGGGGATCGTCGTCGCGATCCCTTCCACCACCGTCTCGTCGAGGGCCCGCAGCATCCGCCGCCGGGCGGTCTCCCGGTCCTCGCCCCAGACGATGATCTTCGCCATGAGGTTGTCGTAGAACTGGCTGATCGTGTCGCCCGACTCGTAACCGGCGTCAGTCCTCGTCCCGAAGCCGTCCGGTGGCCGGAACCGGGCGATGTGCCCTGGGCTCGGGAGGAAGCGCCCGCCCGCCGGGTTCTCGGCGTTCACCCGGCACTCGATCGCGTGCCCACGCCAGAGCGCCAGCACCTCGTCCTGGGTGACCCCGATCGGCTCGCCCGCAGCGATCCGCAACTGGAGCGCGACGAGGTCGAGGCCCGTCACGAGCTCCGTCACCGGATGCTCGACCTGCAGCCGGGTGTTCATCTCGAGGAAGTAGAAGCGCCCCTCCTCGAACAGGAACTCCACCGTCCCGGCACCCTCGTAACCGCACGCGTGGCAGATGCGCACAGCGGCGTCACCCATCTCGCGCCGGATCTCGTCGGGAAAGTCCGGCGCAGGTGACTCCTCGATGAGCTTCTGGTGGCGGCGCTGGTAGGAGCAGTCCCGCTCACCGAGCCACAGGGCGGTCCCGTGGCGGTCTGCGAACACCTGCATCTCGATGTGCCGGGGCCACGTCAGATATCGCTCGAGGTACACCTCCGGCCGGCCGAAGTAGGCCTCGGCCTCCCGCTGGGCGGACTCCATCGCCTCGGCCGCCTCGGCCGCCGATGCGACGACCTTCATGCCGCGACCGCCGCCGCCGAAAGCTGCCTTGATCGCCACGGGCCAACCGTGCTCCTCACCGAAGGACTCGACCTCCGACGGGTCGGTGAGGGGCTCGGACCTGCCCGGCACGCCAGCGACGCCCGCCTTCTCGGCTGCGAGGCGGGAGCTGATCTTGTCGCCCATGGTCTCGATCGCTCCCGGCGGCGGTCCGACGAAGACCGCGCCCGCGCCGGCGATGGCGCGTGCGAAGGCAGCGTTCTCGGAGAAGAAGCCGTAACCGGGGTGGACGGCACTCGCACCGCTGCGGCCCAGCGCGTCCAGGATTGCCTCGGTGTTCAGGTAGCTCTCGGCCGCCGTCTGGCCCCCGAGGGAGTACGCCTCGTCGGCGAGCCGGACGTGCATGGCGTCGCGGTCGAGATCGGAGTAGACGGCGACCGTCGCGATGCCGAGCTCCTTGCACGTGCGGATGACGCGGACGGCGATCTCGCCCCGGTTGGCGATGAGCACCTTGTCGAACACGGTTCCCCTTCCTCGGCCTATCGTCCTTCCCCGTGCCCGAGGAGCTGCCCGACGAGCGGACTCACGGGCGGACAGCCAGTGATGGCGCGGGGGAGGACTCGACCGAGCAGGCTACCCCCGAGGCCGGGGAGGCTCGCCAATGGCAGCCGTTCGTGACGCCCGAGCGACTCGAGGAGATCGGATCGACGAACTCCGAGCTCGTCATCCGCGCCGCCGGGGGTGCTCCTGAGGGCACGGTCCTCCTCGCGGATCGCCAGACGGCCGGACGCGGCCGCCTCGGCCGGCGGTGGCTCGACCACCCCGGGGGCTCGGTCCTGTGCTCCGTGCTCTTCCGTCCTGCATGGCCACCTGATCGGTGGTACCTCGCCGCCTGGGTCGTAGCGATCGCCGCCGCCGACGCCGTGCGAGAGGAGACCGGCGTCGAGTGCCGGTGCAAGTGGCCGAACGACCTCCTCGCCCTCGACGGCAGGAAGCTGGCGGGCGTGCTCGCCGAGGCCAAGACGTCCGGCCAGGCTGTCGTCGTCGGCATCGGCATCAACTGCAACTGGCCCGAGGAGTTCCCTCCGCCTGCCGAACCGGAGGCAGACGAGATCGCGAGCAGGGCGACCTCGCTCGATCGCGTCGCCGGCCGCCCTGTCGACCGTGACGCCGTCGCCGCCTCGATGCTCCGCCACGTCGCACGGCGCTGGCCCCTGCTGGCGCCGGGTGCGCCGGAGCCCGACCCGGTCGCCGCGGCCAGCCTCGCGAGGGAGTACCGCACCGCTTGTGCCACCATCGGCGAGCTCGTGAGCGTGCAGCTGACATCCGAACGGGTGTCGGGTCGTGCCCTCGACGTCGACGACCGAGGTCGGTTGCTCGTCGACGTCGGATCGTGCATCCGCACGATCGACACCGGCGACGTCGTGCATCTCCGGGGCGGCCCGTCACCCGCCGCCGGGCTGCCGGATCCCAGAAGTTAGCCTTCCCGCTGATGCGGATCCTCGTGACCGGCGGCGCCGGGTTCATCGGCTCGAACTTCGCCCGTTACTGGCATGACGCGCATCCCTCCGACGTCATCGTCGTGCTCGACGCGCTCACGTACGCCGGCAACCGCGGGAACCTGGCCTCTCTCGAGGAGGGCGGCGCGCTGACGTTCGTCCACGGCGACATCGGCGACCAGCCTCTCGTCGAGGAGACGCTCAAGGTGCACGCGATCGACACGATCGTGAACTTCGCCGCCGAGAGCCACAACTCGCTGGCGGTGCTGGACCCGGCGCGCTTCTTTCGGACGAACGTGCTCGGGACCCAGGCCTTGTGCGACGCCGCCCGCAGGATCGGGATCGGCCGGCTCCACCACATCTCGACGTGCGAGGTCTACGGCGACCTTCCGCTCGACAGCGACGACTCGTTCACCGAGGATTCGCCGTACCGACCCCGAACCCCATACAACGCTTCGAAGGCCGGTTCTGACCACGTCGTCCGCTCCTACGGCGAGACCTTCGGCCTTCCCGTGACGATCACGAATTGCTGCAACAACTACGGCCCCTACCAGTTCCCTGAGAAGGTGATCCCGCTGTTCACCTCCCGGGCGCTCTCGGCTCAGCCGCTGCCGCTCTACGAGTCCACGCAGAACCGCCGGGAGTGGGTCCACGTCGAGGACCACTGCCGCGCCGTCGAGGCCGTCCTCCAGCACGGGCGCGTCGGGGAGACGTACCACGTCGGCTCCGGCCGGGAGGCGTCGATCACGGAGATCGCCGACGCCGTCCTGGCCGCGACCGGGCAACCCGCCAGCCTGAAGCAGATCGTCCCGGACCGGCCCGGCCACGACCGGAGGTACTTGCTCGACTCCACCAAGATCCGTGACGAGCTCGGTTGGCGGCCGCTCGTCCCGTTCGAAGAGGGCCTCGAGGCGACGGTCAACTGGTACGCCGCGAACCGGTCGTGGTGGGAGCCGCTGATCGGCCGCTCACCGGTCGTCGAGACCTCGTGGGAGGGTGACCCGGCCGGCGCGCGACGCTCGGCCGACGGATGAGGGTCCTCGTCACCGGGGCCACCGGCCAGGTCGGATCCGAGATCGTCCGCCTGCTCGAGGAGCGGGCGGAGAGTCGTGTTCGCGGCCGCCTGGAGGTTGTGGCGGCGGGCCGGGAGGTCATGGACCTCACGTCACGCGACAGCGTGGTCTCGGCCATCTGCGCAGCCGAACCGGACGTCGTGTTCCATCCCGGCGCGTGGACGTCAGTCGACGCCTGTGAGGCCGAGCCGGATCGGGCCTTCCTCGTGAACGCCCTCGGGACGCGGCACGTGGCCGAAGGAGCGCGCCTCGTCAGTGCCCACGTCGTCTACTTCTCCACCGACTACGTCTTCGACGGTGCCTCCCCCCGCCCGTACAACGAGTGGGACGCGACGAACCCGCTCTCGGTCTACGGCCGCTCGAAGCTGGCAGGTGAATCGGAGCTCGATCCGGGTTCGACGATCGTGCGCACCTCCTGGGTCGTCGGGACCCAGGGCCACAACATGGCGAAGACCGTGCTCAAGGCGGCACGGGAGCGGGAGGGTCCGTTGCGTGTCGTCGAAGATCAACGGGGGAGCCCGACCGAGGCGTCCGATCTTGCCGCGAAGGCCGTCTCGCTCGGTCTCTCCCGCCGTCCCGGGCTCTTCCACGTCACGAACCAGGGAGACACGACCTGGTACGGGTTCGCGAGGGCCGTGCTCCGGGCGGCGGGCCTCGACGAGGCCCGCGTCGAGCCGATCGCCACGTCGGAGCTCGACCCGCCCCGCGCGGCCCCTCGCCCCGCCAACTCCGTGCTCGACAACGCCGCCCTGCGCCTTTCCGGTGAGCAGCTCCTGCCGCACTGGGAGTCGTCGGTGGCACGTCTCGTCCGGGCGCTGCAGTGAACGAGCTGCAGTGAACGAGCTGCGGCGAACGAGCTGCAGTGAACGCGCACCCGTGAACGAGCACCCGTGACCGGCGAGCCTTCGACGGTCGGCCGCGAGCGAGCCGTCGCGAACCGGGATCAGCTCCCGGTCGCCGCCGTGGTGGTCAACTACAACGCCGGCCGGGCCCTCGTCGACTGCGTGCGCAGCCTCGAGCGCGAGGGCGTGGCCGAGGTCATCGTCGTCGACAACGCCTCGTCCGACCGGTCCCTCGGGGACCTCGCGGCCGATCCGGCGGCGAGCCTTGCCTCGCGGGTCGTGCGCTCCGGCCGCAACCTCGGCTACGGCGGTGCAGCCAACCTCGGTGCCGGTGAGTCCTCGGCACGCTACATCCTCGTGTCGAACCCCGATCTCGTCATCACGGACGGCGCGGTCTCGACCCTCGTCGACCGGCTCGACTCGGACGCCTCCCTCGCTGTCGCCGGGCCGATGATCCGCGACCTCGACGGCGACGTGTACCCCTCGGGGCGCGCGTTCCCGAGCCTCAGAGACGCCGTCGGCCACGCCTTCGTCGGTCTCGTCTGGGGCGGCAACCCCTGGACGAGGCGGTACCGGCACCTCGGGGCGGACCAGCATCGCGGTCGCCCGGCCGACTGGGTCTCGGGGTCGTGCTTCCTCGTCCGGCGCGTGGCATTCGAGTCGGTGGGCGGCTTCGACGAGTCGTTCTTCATGTACGTCGAGGACGTCGACCTGTGCTGGCGCCTCCGGAGGGCAGGCTGGGGCGTCTTCTACGAACCTCGAGCCGAGGTGGTGCACGAGCAGGGCAGGTCGACCTCCCAGCACCCCTATCGGATGCTCGCATCGCACCACCGCGCGCTGTGGCGTTTCGCCAGGCGGACGGCGCACGGGCCTGAGCGCGCGCTCCTCCCTCTCATGGCCGCCGGCCTCGGCGCACGGCTCGTGCTGGCCTGGGCCGACCACTTTCTTCGCCCCGTTCGAGAAGCGGTCCTGCCCACGGCTAAGGTGAGGCACCGTGCCCGGGGAGAACTTCAGCCGTAGGGTCGCGCGCGCTGCTGCCGTCGGCGGTGGCCGCACGTATCACCGCCAGACGCCGTTCGGATGGTACGTGCTGCTGCTCGCCATCTGCGTCGGCGGCGTCGGGCTCATCGCGTACAGCCGCTACGAGCGGCTCCACCCGACCGCGGCCGCGTCCAACACCTCGAACGTCCCGCCGACCAAGGCCGACCTCTGGAAGGTAGGGCTCGCTCTCGACATATGCGGCAAGTCCTCCTACCTGCCCGCCACCGCCGGCGTGCAGGCCCTCAGCACGAACGGCCACGGCGTCGTGACCATCGAGCCCGGCCTTGCCACCGATCCGACCCTGTACTCGGGTGCCAAGGCCACGTTGCAGGCCTTCCTGCTGCCCCAGAACGTGATCCTCGGCTCGGCGCGGCTGCAGCTGCCGGGCAAGTCGCCGACCACGGCCACGCCCACGACCTCGTCGACGACGACCACCTCCACGACCTCCACCTCCACGACCTCCACGACGGCGGCTTCGTCCAGCACGACGTCGACCACGAAGCCCGGCTCGTCCACGACGACGACCTCGACGACCGTGCCGGCGCCGAAGCCGATCATCTACACGAACGGGCAGACCTGCCACGGCAAGAAGGCGATCGTGCAGGTGATGGAGTGGGCCTCGCCGTCCGCGAAGCACGGGCACCTCGTGGCGAAGGCCTCGACGCTCCGGTTCAAGAACGGCCAGCTCATCACGATCGCCTTCGTCCCGAAGGGCGCCACGATCCCGAAGCCCGGCTCCGCCTCCAAGATCGCTGCGTACCTGCTCTCCAACCCGGCCGCCCTCGCCCCGCCGAGCATCGCCTCGAGCACGACCCTCCCGGTGACCGTGCCGACGACGACCCCCGCCACGACGTCGACGACGGCCGGCTCGAGCACCACCACAACGACAAGCAAGGGCTGAGACGAAAAAGGGTTGATGGACGCGATCGTCCTCGTGGGCGGTGAGGGCACGCGGCTCCGCCCGCTCACCTACGACATCCCCAAACAGATGCTCCCGGTCGTGGACCGCCCCATGATCGAGCACGTCGTCTCCTGGCTGGCGCGGCACGGGATCGACCGGGTGGTGCTGTCTCTGGGGTACCGCCCGACAGCGTTCCTCGAGGCGTTCCCTTCCGGAGAGGTGGCCGGCGCACGCCTCGCCTACGCGATCGAGCCGCAACTCCTCGACACGGCCGGAGCGGTCCGCTTCGCGGCAGAGGAGGCCGGGGTCGACGACACGTTCCTCGTGTTGAACGGGGACGTGCTGTCGGACTTCGACGTGACCTCGCTCGTGTCGTTCCACAAGGACTGCGGCGCCGAGGCGACGATCCAGCTGACGCCTGTCGAGGATCCCTCGTCGTTCGGCGTCGTGCCGACGGACCCGACCGGGCGTGTGCTCGCCTTCATCGAGAAGCCGGCGCCCGGGACTGCGCCCACCAACCTCGTCAACGCTGGCTGCTACGTGATCGAGCCGTCGGTCCTCGGCCGGATCCCGTCGGGCCGCCGGGTCTCGATCGAGCGCGAGACGTTCCCGGCGCTCGTCGCCGACGGGCACCTCTACGCCTTCGAGTCGGACTCGTACTGGCTCGACACCGGGACCCCGGCGAAGTACCTCGAGGCGTCGCTCGACGTCCTCGGAGGGAAGCGGACCACGGCGTCCCTGCCTGCGGCGCCAGAGGTCGCCCGCGGCGTCTTCCTGCATCCTGATGCAGCCGTGGAGGGCGAGATCCTCCCCGTCGCCTATGTCGGGCCGGGCGCCCGGATCGCAGCAGGTGCGGTCGTCACGGACTCGGTCGTCTCGGCCGGCGTCGTCGTCGAGGAGGGAGCTCGTGTCGAAGGGTCGATGGTGATGGCCGGCGCCAGGATCGGGCGGGCAGCAGTCCTAGCATGCTCGATCGTGGGCCCCGGAACGACCGTCGGAGAGTTCGCTCACATCGCCGGCAACACCGTCGTCGGGGCCGGGGCAGACATTCCCGCGCGCTTCGTCCTCGAGTCGGCGAGGTTCCCGGCCCCGTGAGCTCCCGGCGCCGCGCCGAGTCCCCGGGCGCGGGCGACCCGCCAACCCGGTGCCTCGTCACGGGCGGAGCGGGATTCATCGGGTCGATGCTCGTCGACCGCCTGCTGGCGGAAGGGTACGAAGTCGACGCGGTCGACGACCTGTCGACGGGCAAGCTCGCCAACCTGGCGGACGCGCGATCCTCGGGCGGGCCGTTCCGCTTCCACAACCTCGACATCCGCACTCCCGGCTTTGCCGATCTCGTGAAGAAGCGGCAGCCCTCCCTCATCTTCCACCTGGCCGCGAACGCCTCGGTGAGGGTCTCGGTCGATCACCCGCTCTTCGATGCGGACGTCAACGTCATGGGCTCGCTGCAGGTGCTCGAGGCGGCCCGTGCGGCCGGCACGAGGAAGGTCGTCTACGCCGCGAGCGGTGGGACGCTGTACGGCGAGCCCGACCCTGCGGATCTCCCGATCGGTGAGCACCAACCTCATGGACCGCTGTCGCCCTACGGGGTGTCGAAGAAGACGGTGATCGACTACATGGTCACCTACCGGCGGCTGCACGGCCTCGAGTTCACAGCACTCGCCCTCGCGAACGTGTACGGGCCGCGACAGGACCCCCACGGGGAGGCCGGCGTCGTTGCGATCTTCGCCGAGCGGCTCGCAAAGGGTGAGACGTGCGTGATATTCGGCGATGGCGAGCACACGCGCGACTACGTGTACGTGGACGACGTCGTCGACGCCTTCGCCCGTGCCGCTCGCCGCGGAGGGGGCCTCGTGCTCAACATCGGGACGGGCAAGGAGACGAGCACGAACCGGCTCTACGAGATCATGGCGGTCGCGGCCGGCGCGCACGCACCCGCCATGCACGGGCCCGAGCGCCCCGGAGACGTGCGGCGCAACGCCCTCGATCCCGATCGGGCCTCGATCCACCTCGGTTGGAGGCCGTGGACGAGCATCGAGGACGGCATCGCCGCCGTGCTCGACTCGATCGGCGCGAGGTGACCGTGGCCGCAGGAAGGGTGGCCGTCCTCTGCGGTGGCGTCGGGGCGGCGCGCTTCCTGGCAGGTCTCGTGCAGGTCGTGGACGAAGCCTCGATCACGGCGATCGTGAACACCGGGGACGACTCGGTGATGCACGGCCTGACGATCTGTCCCGACCTCGACACGATCACCTACACGCTGTCCGGCTCGGTCAACCCGGAGACGGGCTGGGGCCTCGCGGGCGAGACGTGGCAGGCGATGGAGACCCTCGAGCGTCTCGGCGGGTCGGAACGAACGTGGTTCCGGCTCGGCGACCGCGATCTCGGCACCCACCTCCACCGGACCGGCCGGCTGGCCGAAGGAGCATCATTGTCCGAGGTGACTGCGGAGATCGCGTCGGCCTTCGGGCTGCGGCTCCGACTGCTGCCGATGACGGACGACCCGGTTCGCACCGTGCTGTCCGCGAGCGGCCGGCAGCTGCCGTTCCAGGAGTACTTCGTGAAGCTGCGCCACGCGGTGGTCGTCGACGGGGTTCACTTCGAAGGCGCGAGCAGTGCCGTGCCGGCACCCGGCGTGGTGGAGGCGATCGAATCTGCCGAGGTCGTCGTCGTCGCACCGTCGAACCCGATCGTGTCGATCGGCCCGATCCTCGCCGTGAAGGGCGTCGAGGCAGCGCTCGCCGCTCGGCGTCAGAGCGTGGTGGCGGTCTCGCCGATCGTGGGTGGGGCAGCGCTGAAGGGCCCCGCCGACCGCTTGCTCGAGGAGCTCGGTGGCAGCGCCTCGGCCGATGGCGTGGCGCGTCATCTCGCCCACGTCGTGGGCACCCTCGTGATCGACGAGGTCGACGGCGGGCTCGCTGGCGCGGTCGAGGCCGCCGGCGTCCATGCCGTCGTGACCAGGACGGTGATGTCGAGCGCGGAGATCGCAAGGGACCTCGCGACCACCGTCCTTCGCTCCGGGCGCGACCAGTAGGCAAGACTCGTCCCATGGCGAGCCCGGAGACGCTGGCGGTCATCCCCGTCCGCGGGCTGCCCGAGATCACGCGCGGTGCGGACCTCGCCCGGTTGATCGCAGGCGCGGTCGAGCTCGTCGAGGGAGACGTCGTCGTCGTGACCCAGAAGATCGTCTCGAAAGCCGAGGGGCGGATGGTCTCCATCGATCCGTCCGACGTCGCTGCGAAACGGGCGCTCGCGGAGTCCGAGGCCGTCCGCGTGCTCCGGCGCCGTGGCGACCTCGTCATCACCGAGACGAGGCACGGCTTCGTGTGCGCCAACTCCGGGGTCGACCTCTCCAACGTCGAGGAGGGCTCAGCAGCACTGCTTCCCGAAGACCCCGACCGCTCGGCGCGCCGGATCAGGGACGGGCTGCGGGCGATGACGGGTGCCGAGGTGGCCGTGATCGTCTCGGACACGTTCGGTCGGGCATGGAGGCGTGGCGTCGTCGACGTAGCGCTCGGATGTGCCGGGATCCGAGGGATCGTCGACCTGCGGGGCACGAAGGACGCGCTCGGGCGCGACCTCGTGGCGACGGAGGTCTGCGTCGTCGACGAGATCGCGGCCGCGGCGGAGCTCGTCATGGGCAAGGCGTCCGGCGTCCCGGCCGCCGTCGTGCGCGGGCTCGACCGGGGCGTGCTCGGACCCGGGTCGGTCGTCGGGGAGATCGTCCGGCCGCCGGCAGAGGATCTCTTCCGGTGAACGCTCGCCTGCGGGTCTGCCTCGACATCCTCCCGCTCGTCGGCCAGCCGAGCGGCGTCGGGGCCGCTTGCCGGGGCCTGTTCGAGGCGCTCGCCGACCGCCCCGACGTCGAGCTGAGCGCATATGCCGTGGCGCGCAAGGCGTTCCTGGCGCGGAGGGAGATACCGCGGTCCGTGCGCTTTCGTGGCCGCCCGATCCCGACACGGCTCGCTCAGCTCGGCTGGCGCACCGCGGCCATCCCGCGGTCGGAGTCCCTCACGGGCAGGTGCGACGTCGTCCACGGGACGAACTTCGCCGTCCCGCCGTCCCGGAGGGCTGCGACAGTCGTGACGGTGCACGACATGGCCTCTGTCCGCTACCCCGAGCTCTGCACGGCATCGACTCTGCGCTATCCGAGCCTCGTGCGCGGGGCAGTGGCGGCGGGCGCCGTCGTGCACGTCCCCTCGAGTTTCGTGCGCGACGAGGTCGTCCAGCTGTTGGATGTGCCCGAGGAGCGCGTTCGTGTCGTCCACTGGGGGGTGCCTCCGGTGCCCGAGCCGACGACACCGCCGCCCGTCGAGCCGCCCTACGTCCTCGCGCTCGGCACCGTCGAGCCGCGCAAGGACTACCCGACGCTCGTGGCTGCGTTCCACGCGATCGCGCGCCGTGACGAGGCGCTCCGCCTCGTCGTCGCCGGCGCCGACGGTTGGGGAACCGACTCGCTCACGGGGGCGGTCGCCGAGCGCCAGCTCGAGGACCGCGTGGTGCGGCTCGGCTACGTCAACGAGGAGGAGCGCAGCGCCCTCCTCTGGAATGCATCCGTGCTGGCATACCCCTCGCTGTACGAGGGTTTCGGGTTCCCGCCGCTCGAGGCGATGTCGGCCGGCGTCCCGGTCGTGGCGACGCGGGCCGGGGGCGTGCCCGAGGTCGTCGCCGATGCGGCAGTCCTCGTCGAGCCGAAGGATCCCGTCGAGCTGGCCGGCGCCCTCGCATCGGTTCTCGAGGACGGTGCGACGCGCCGCCGGCTGCTCGAGGCGGGCAGGCGTCGCGTCGCCGCCTTCTCCTGGTCGGCCACGGCGGAGCAGATGATGTCGGTCTACGGCGACGCGCTGGAGTGCCGCCGGCGGTGACGGCCGCGCTGGAGGTCGACATCGTCGTCGAGCAGCTCCGCCGCTCCGTGCCGGGCGGCATCGGCACCTACTGCCTCGGGCTGCTGCAGGGTCTCGCGGCACTGCCGGAGGAGCAGCGGCCGCACGTGACTCTCCACGCGAGCCGCCGCCCGGGGGCGAGGCCGGGAGCACTCGCGACCGACCCGCTCGAGTCACTCGGCTGGCCGCTGTGCACCTCGATGTTGCCGGGGAGGGCGCTGACCCGGGTCTGGGATCTCGGCATACCGGCCGGTTGGCTGAAACGCCGCCCGACGGCTCGGGGCGGGCTCGTCCACGCCACGTCGCTTGCGGTCCCGCCCGTCCACACCGTTCCGGTCGTCGCCATGGTGCACGACCTCGCCTGGCGGCGGTTCCCCGAGGCCTATCCCCGCCGCGGGCGAGCCTGGCACGAGCGCGCGATGCGGCGTGTGGCGGGGTTGGCGCGGCTCTTCGTCGTGCCGTCCGAGCTGACGGCAGGGGACCTGCTCGCAGCAGGCCTCGGGGTGAGAGAGGAGCAGGTGCGGCTGGTTCCCGAGGGCGTCGACCACCTGGTGCCGCCCGACGACGCGGCAGCGGACCAGCTCCTCGCCCGGATCGGGCTCGAGCACGAGGCGGGGTTCCTCCTCACCGTCGGGACCCTCGAGCCGCGGAAGAACCTGGCCCGTCTCGTCGAGGCCTACGGCATGGCGCGGCCGAAGCTTCCCGAGCCGTGGCCGCTCGTCGTCGTCGGCCCGAGAGGGTGGTCCGGCGGTGACGGTGCCGTGACCGCTCCGGGGGTGCTCTTGACGGGTCCGCTCGATCCGGGAGTGTTGGCGGCGTTGTACGCGAGAGCAAGGAGCATGGTGTACGTGCCGATGTTCGAGGGTTTCGGGCTGCCGGCTGCCGAGGCGATGCTGTCGGGTGCACCGGTCGTAGCGAGCACAGGCCTCCCGAGCACGGGCGATGCCGCCCTCTCGGTCGACCCGACCGACGTCGCGGCGATGGCGTCGGCACTCGTGCTCGCCTCCGTCGACGGGCTCGAGCGCGAGCGCTTGCGAGCCGTCGGCGAGCGCCATGCGCGGACGCTCACCTGGAGGCGTTGCGCAGCGTCCCACGCCGAGGCCTGGCGCGAGGCCGCGGGGTGAGATCCGGGCGCGACGGCGACGCCGTCGAGGTCGTCCTCGACGTGAGCGCCGTGCCGGTCAAGCCCGCCGGAGCGGGTCGGTACATCGTCGAGCTCGCCCGGGCGCTCGGCCAAAGGCCGGACGTGGATCTCGGGCTGGTGACGCGCCGGGAGGACACCGGTCGATGGCGAGCTGTCGCCCCCCAAGCCGCTCTGCACGCATGGGTCCCGAACGCCCGGCCGGTCAGGTTGGCGTACGAGCGTGCCGTTCTCGGGCGACGTGTGGCGACGCGGTGCGGGCGCGGCGCCGTCTACCACGGCCCGCACTACACACTGCCGGCAGGACTTGCGGGGCCGAAGGTCGTGACCTTCCACGACCTCACGTTCTTCGATCACCCGGAGTGGCACGAGGCGGCGAAGGTGAACGTCTTCCGGGCGGCGATCCGCCGATCGGCCCGGATCGCCGACGTGGTCGTCTGCGTGAGCCCGACGACGGCGCGGCGCCTTGCCGAGCTGATCGACGTCAAGGGCGAGGTGGTGGTTGCCGAGCACGGTGTCGACCACGACCGGTTCCGGCCGGGCGAGGTGGACACGAGTGTGCTCCCGAGCGGCCTGCGAGCTGCCGGAGCTGCGGCGCAGGCCGGCGGGGGCGGCGCAGGCCTGATCCTTCACGTAGGGACTCTCGAGCCCCGCAAGGGGATCGTCGACCTCGTCGATGCGTTCGGGAGGCTCGCCGCCTCACGCCCTCTGGTGCAGCTCGTCCTCGTGGGTCTGCCCGGCTGGGGCGCCGCCGAGGTGACCGGAGCCGTCGCGGCCTCGCCGGCTCGGGACCGCATAGTCCTGCCCGGCTTCGTGTCCGACGAGGCCGTCGTCACCCTCATGCGGGCGGCCGACGTGGTCGCCTACCCGAGCCGGGAGGAGGGCTTCGGCCTCCCTGCACTCGAGGCGATGGCGGTCGGCGCGACGCTCGTGACCACCGAGGGCACGGCGATGGCGGACTTCAGTGAGGGTGCCGCCTGGCTCGCCCGGCCCGGTGATCCCGTCTCTCTCGCGAGCGCCATCTCGGCTGCACTCGACGCGCCGGCAGAGGAGCGGGCCCGAAGGCGCGGAATCGGTCTCGAGCGTTCCGCCGCCTTCACGTGGCAGCGGACGGCCGATCTCCATGTCGCGGCCTACCGGCAGGCCCGCGACGCAGCGGTGCTCTCCTGAGCCGTTCGGGCGGCTTCCCGCCACGAGCAGTCGAGGCATCGGGGATCGTGCAATGAGTGACGGCGAGCTCCGCCGATAGGGTGAGCCGATGCTCGCTTACGTCACTGGAGCGGCCGGTTTCGTCGGCAGCTGGCTGACACGACATCTTCGCAGCTCCGGGGACACCGTGGTCGGCGTGGACGCGGACATCGACGTGAGGGACGGCGCGGCGGTGAAGGAGTCGCTCACGTCGGTCGCGCCCGACGTCGTCTACCACCTCGCCGGCCTGGCGCACGTCGGACGTTCCTGGGAGGATCCGGCACCGACGTTTCTCGTGAACGCCCTCGGGACGCTTAACGTCCTCGAAGCGGCGGTGTCGTGCTCGGATCCGCCGAGGGTGCTCGTCGTGAGCTCGGCGGAGGTCTACGGCTCCGCCGGAGGGGTCCAGGTGACCGAGGACGCCCCCTTGCGCCCGGTGAGCCCGTACGCGTCGAGCAAGGTGGCAGCCGAATTCCTCGCGCTCCAGGAGCACCTCGGTCGCGGCTTGGCGGTGGTGCGGGCGCGTCCCTTCAACCACGTCGGACCCGGCCAGAGCGCTGAGTTCGTCGTATCGGCGCTCGCTCGCCGGATCGTGGCTGCCGAGCGCGCCGGCGGAGCCGGGGTGCCCGTCGGCAACCTCGAGGCCGAGCGTGACTTCACCGACGTGAGGGATGTGGTCCGGGCCTACCGGCTGCTCGCCGAGCGGGGCCGGGCGGGCGAGGCCTACAACGTCGCGAGCGGTCAGGCGACCACAGTGCGCGACGTCGCCGACCGGCTCGCGGCGCTCGCGACCTGTCGTGTCGAGCTCGTCCCTGACAGGTCGCTCATGCGCCCGGTCGACGTGCCGGTGTTCCTCGGCGACGCGAGCCGGCTGCGCGACGAGACGGGATGGGCGCCCGAGATCCCGCTCGAGCAGACCCTCGTCGATGTGCTCGAGTACTGGCGCAGTCGCGATTGACCGTCAGGAAGCGAAGAGGCCCGCCTCCTCCGAGGGGGGTTGGGGGAGGCGGGCCTCTTCAAACCCCGGCTCGACCTCGCCGCCGTCTGAGGGGGGAAGACGTGCGGTGAGAGAGCCGGGAGACCTCAGGCCGCCAACTGCTCCTTCACGAAGGCGCGGATCTGGTCGCGGGCGTCCTGCGCCTGCTTGACAGCGAGGCGCGCCTGAGCCGGGAGCCGCTCGGCCACGGGCTCGAACGCATCGTCGGCGGCGTCGATCAGTTGGCCGAGAGCGCCGTCGACGTCAGCCCACGCTCTCGCCAACTGGGAACGGATGTCCGCCAGAGGACCTTCTGTCGCCCCGCGCTGCTGCTCGAGCTGCTCCATGAGCTCATGTCGCGCCACCTGGGCCCTCTGGAAGGCGACCACCCCGAGGCCGACGGCGACGTACGCCGCGTCCTGGGCCACCCGGCTGAGATCCTCTGCCGTCCTCGTGAAATCCTGTCGAATGCTTGGCATCGAAACACTCCTTGTCGCACCGCTCGACTAGTTCTCTGCTGCCTAGTGTAGCGCAAGTTGCTAACACTTGCAAGCACTTGCAGCGCGAGTAGCCTGCCCAGCTGATGCCGGAGGAGTTGGCACCGCCGGTCGTCGCTGTCGTAGTGGCCTCCGAGCCGGGTGATTGGTTCGAGGCGTGCCTCGTGTCACTGTGCAGCCAGGACTATCCGAACCTTGCGCTGCTCGTGGTCGATGACGGCAGTGCGTCCGACCTGACGTCTCGAGTCGCCGCCGTGAACCCGGCGGCGATCATCCGTCGCCGCACCGAGCGTGGCGGCTACGCAGCCTCTGCCAACGAGGCCCTGCACGGCGTGGAAGGGGCGGCCTTCTTCCTCTTCTGCCACGACGACGTCGAGCTCGACCCCTCCGCCCTGCACACGCTCGTATCGGAGTCCTTCCGAACGAACGCGGGTGTCGTCGGGCCGAAGCTCGTGAACGCGGCAGCGCCCGAGCACATCCGCCAGGTCGGCCTCGGCATGCACCGGCTCGGCACTCCCGCGCCGCGGGTCCGGCCCGACGAGCTCGATCAGGCTCAGCACGACGAGGCTCGCGAGGTCTTCGCCGTACCCGGCGCCTGCACTCTCGTGCGCGCAGACCTGTTCGAGGCGCTCGGGGGCTTCGACCCCACCATCTCGATGTTCGGCGAGGACGTCGACTTCTGCTGGCGGGCGCAGGTGGCCGGTGCGCGGGTCGCGGTGGCTCCGGAGGCCCGAGTCGCCCACCGCGAGGCGGCGAGCACGGGTGTGAGGCCCGTCGAGGACGTCGAGCTGCTGCGCCGCCGCCATGAGTTGCGGGCACCGCTCAAGAACTACGGGTTCCCCCGGCGGGCGATGGCCATCATCGAGCTGCTCCTCCTCGGTCTCGCCGAGGTCGTGCTCGGGGTCTCGAGCGGCGAACGGGAACGGTCGCGACGCGTCTGGCGCGCGTGGCGGTGGAACTTCGCCGAGCGGGCGACGCTTCGCCTGGCGCGCCGTCACCTCCGGGAGATCCGGCAGGTCCCCGACCGGGTGCTGGTGGCGCGCATGGTCGGCCGCAGCAGGCTTCGGAGCTACCTGCGCCCGGAGGCACCGGAGATGCCGGACGATCACCCCGTCGTCCGCAACGAGTGGCAGCGCGTCGGGACGTGGTGGGGGCGCTTGCGGCACGGGCAGGTGCCGGCCGGCCAGCTCACCTTGGCAGGCCTGCTCGTCGTGATCGGACTCCTCGGCCTGCGCGACGTCCTCTTCTCACGGCTGCCCGTCATCGGCCAGCTCGTCGGCATGCCGTCCGGCTCGACATTGCTCGGCCAGTACTTCGGGGGCATCAACAACGGCACTGGAGTGCACGCAGCCCCGACGGCATACGGGCTCGTCGGGCTGCTCGGCCTCGTGCTCGCCAACAGCACCGCCACGGCGTGGAAGCTCATCGCGGTCGGCTCGCTGCTTGCCGGCGCGATAGGCGTCTCGAGGCTCGGCAAGCCTTTCGCGTCGAGCCGGGGAAGACTCGTCGCGGCGATCGCCTTCGTCGGTCTCCCCCTTGCGTGGAACTCCGTGGCCACGGGGAACGTTGCCTCGGCGGTCACGCTCGGCATCACGCCGTACGCGCTCGCGAGGATCGGTCGGGCGACGGCCCTCGCGCCGTTCGGAGGCGACCAGGCGATCGCGCGTTCGGCCCACGGGTTGCTTGGGGAGATCGTGCCGTTGGGCCTGTTGCTGGCGGTTCAAGCGGCCCTCGCGCCGGCCGGGCTGCTCGGCCTCGCGGCCGTCCTCGTCGCCGTGGTCGTGGTGTGCCTGGTGACCGGGCGCACACGTGCCACCGGGAGGGCCGTGCTGGTGCTCGCCGGTGCACTGATCGTGGCTTTCTTCTGCTGCCTGCCCTGGTCGGCCAGTTGGTTCGCGCACGGAGCCGACTGGAGCGCGTTCGCGGGCGCGGTGCCCGGCGACCCTACGAGCGCGGCTTCGCTGCTGCGGGGTCACGTCGGTCCCGTCGGGGCGTGGTGGGGCACCTGGGGCCTCGCAGTCGCCGGCGGTTACGTGCTCTTCGTCGGCCGAGGTGAGCGCTTGTTCTGGGCGACCGCCTTCTGGCTCGCTGCTGCCGGAGCCGTCTGCCTGGCGTGGGCCGGGTCGGAGGGCTGGCTCGGGGCCGGCGGTGGCGCTTCGGCGACGATCGCTGCTCCGGCGTCGGCCGCCGTCGCTGCGCTCTGCGGGCTCGGTGTCGCCGCCTTCGAGCACGACGTGGTCGCGCGGACCTCGCTCGGCTGGCGGCAGGCGTCGGGCGCGCTCGCCTCGTGCTGCCTCCTCGTCGGAATGGTCCCGGCGCTCGGAGTCGCCCTCGGCGGGCGGGCCGACCTCCCGCCGTCGGGAGTCGACCAGACCCTCGGCTGGACCCTGCCCGCTGCGCACCAGGCGTACCGCGTCCTGTGGCTCGGCGACCCGCGGTCACTTCCCGCCTCCGGCTGGCAGCTCACGCCGGGGGTTTCCTGGTATGCGACTGCCACCGGCCTTCCGAGCGCCGATCAGGTGTGGCCGGCGGCGTCTCCGGGCCGGCTCGCTCGCGCTCCGAAAGCGATCCGGGCGGCAGAGACCGGTCACACCGTGGACGTCGGCGCACTGCTCGCCCCGATCGGGGTCCGCTACCTCGTGCTCCCGGTGTCGGACGCGCCGGAGCTCGCCGGCACGCAGAACCCGCCCCTCGTGGCCCCACCGCCGCCCCAGCTGCTCGCGGCGCTGCGCGCGCAGAACGACCTCGTTGAGCGCCCGATCGAGGCGGGTGCGATCGTGTTCGTGAACGCCGACTGGGCACCGCACGACGGTGCGGGGTTGGCGGCTCTCGCTCCCCGTGGCGTCGCCGGCCAGGGAGCCGGTACACGAGATGCCGGTGTCGCGCTCGGGGTGCTCGCCTGGGTGCTCGCTCTCGGTGAGGGGGTCCTTCGTCGCCGCCGGTGGGACCGCCTTCCTCTCACCACGTCAGCCGTGCTCGTCATGAAGGGTGCGGCGCAGTGAGGCGCGTGCTCGCTCTCTTCGCGGTCGGGGCGGCGATAGCCGGACTCCTCGTGGCGAGCTCGGCCATCGGGGGCAGGCCGACCCTGACCGCCTCCGCCAATCCGGTCGAGACGCTTCTGCCGGTCGTCCCACTCGCGGGGACGGCAGCCACGGTCTGGGACTGCCCCGGCCCTCTACCTGTCGCCGGTGGCGCGAGATCGAGCGTGTCCATAGCCAACCCGTCGAGCCGCCCAGCGACGGCGTCCGTGCTCCTGGTCGAGACAGAGGTGCTCGGCACCCGACCGGCCGAGCGCCTTCTCACGCCTCGCTCGGAGACCATCGTGATACCTGCTCACTCCGAGCACGACCTCGTCTTGCCCGACCTCGCGCCTGCGCAGAAGGCCGCAGCGCCGGGTGTAGCGACTCACCACCGGCACGGAAGCGCTCACCGGTCCTCCGGTCACACCGCAGCAGTCGCACCCGGCCTGCCCTCTGCCGTGGAGGCGTCGGTCAGCGTCACCGTCGCGGGCCCAGGCGTCGCCGTCTCGGAGACTCTGCGTGACTCCCGCGGGATCCTTGCCTCTCCGTGCGCGACCGGATCAACCTCCGCCGGCTTCACCGCGTCGGGCGTGACCGCCGGATCGTCGAGCGTATGGCTTGCGGTCTTCGACCCGACGGCAGCGCCGGCGGTCGTGAACCTGGCCGTCGGCACCGAGTCCGGTCTCGTGCAACCTGCCGCCTACCAGGGACTCTCGATCGCTCCACGCAGCACCGTGCTCGTGAACATCGGGCGTTACGTACCGCTGCGCTCCCTGGTCGCGGTGTCGGCGACAGCTACCGTGGGCAGGGTCACGATCGGGTCGCTCACGACCGTGGTCGCTCACGTATCGACGAACCTGCTCGGTCCCGGCCACTCCTACCAGGAGGCAGGCCAGGCGCTCGCGGTCGGGATCGGCAAGCCGCTCACGCGTTGGGCGATGCCGCTCGGGGCGACGAGCACGAACGACGCCGAGGCAGTGCGGATCTTCAATCCGGGCACTCACGCGACGACCGTCACGCTCGAGAGCCTCGTGCCGGGCTCGCCACCGGCCACGCTCGCGATCGCCGTCGCCGCGGGCCAGACCGTGACGGCGGATGCACCGCGGCCCTCACAGCCCTCCGGTTCGGCCGGCGTGCTGTTCGTGCACAGCTCCGGCGGTGTCGGCATCGTCGTCGACCACGAGACGTACACGACCGTGCGGGCACAGCACGTGGTGCTGTCGGAGTCGCCGGCCGTGACCGCCGCCTCCGCGGCATGGGTGCTCCCGGGTCAAGAGCAGGGCCCGCAGGTCACCGACACGGTCGGCGTCACCGCCACGATGCCCGGCTCGACCCATGTCGTCGTGGACGAGCTCGTGCAAGCCGGTGGCGGGGGCGTGTCCCTCGTACGGCTCGCAGCCGGTTCGGTCACACCGGACCGTCCTCTTGTGCTGCACCTGTCATCGCTGCTGCGGAACACTAAGACGACGGCGGCCTTCGGCCTTTTCGTCGAGGCTGCGAGCCCGGTGCTCGTCACGGGGGTCATGAACCCGGCCGCGAGCGCGCCCGGCTCTGCCTCCTCGGTCGGAGCGGTGGAGATTGGAGTGGAGGCCCGGCCCTGACGCCCGGCTGAGGCGGGCTCAGCCCTGTGGTGGTGGGGGGCCCTGTGGTGGTGGGGGGCCCTGTGGTGGTGGGGGCAGCCCGTTCGTGCTCGGGGCGCCGTCGACGCCGTGACCTTGCGGGCCGCCTGTGCCGTTCGGCGGGTCCGGAGGCGGCGGGACGAGCGGCGGTCCGGCCGAAGGACCGACCTGTGTCTGTGCCTGGCTCTGGACGGGGGGCGGCCCGAAGGTGGGCACGGGCGCAGCCTGTGGTGCCGAGCGGGGTCCGGGTGGGGGCATGATCGGCGATGCCGAGCCGCCCGTGAGCGACGGGGCGTAGCGCTCGGCGTCGGAGCCGGGCTTTCCCTCGGCGCCGTGAACAGGCCGGCCGTACGCCTGGTCTATGAGCTTCGCGATCGCGGCGCCGTCGACGGTCTCGTGCTCGAGCAGCGCCCGGGCTACGGACTCGAGGCCGGCGCGGTGCTCTTTCAAGAGGTTCTCGGCGCGCAACTCCTGGGCGCGCAGGATGCGCTCGATCTCCTCGTCCACGACGCGGCTCGTGTCCTCGGAGTAGTCACGCGTGTGCATGAGGTCTTCTCCGAGAAACACCTGACCCTGCGATCCCCATGCCATCGGACCGATCCGGTCCGACATGCCCCACTCCCGCACCATCTTCCGGGCGAGCTCGGTGTTGCGCTGGAGGTCGTCGCTCGCGCCCGTCGACAGCCCGTCGTACACGAGCTTCTCGGCCACACGGCCTCCCATGCGGACGCAGAGGGAGTCCTCGATGTACTCCTTGCGGTAGAGGTGCTGCTCCTCCGCGGGCAGCTGCTGGGTGACGCCGAGCGCCATGCCGGTCGGGATGATGCTGACCTTGAGGAGTGGATCGGCGTGCGGGAGCACGTAGGCGAGGACGGCATGCCCGCCCTCGTGGAACGCGACCCGTTCCTTCTCGTCCTCTGACAGCACCATCGAGTCACGCCGCTGACCCATGAGCACGCGGTCGCGGGCGGCGTCGAAGTCCCGCATCTCGATGTACTGGCTCCCGCGGCGCACCGCGTGCAGCGCGGCCTCGTTCACGAGGTTTGCGAGCTCGGCGCCACTCATCCCCGGGGTGCCACGCGCGACGATCATGAGATCGACGTCGGGACCGATGCGCTTGTCGCGGCAGTGCACCTGCAGGATCGGGTGACGCTCCTCGAGGTCGGGAAGCGGCACCACGATCTGGCGGTCGAAGCGGCCGGGTCGCAAGAGCGCCGGGTCGAGGATGTCAGGGCGGTTCGTGGCCGCCATGATCACGATCCCCTCCGCCGGATCGAAACCGTCCATCTCCGACAGCATCTGGTTGAGCGTCTGCTCACGCTCGTCGTGGCCGCCGCCGAGCCCGGCGCCGCGCTTACGGCCGATCGAGTCGATCTCGTCCACGAAGATGATGGCCGGCGCCTGCTTGCGAGCGGTCTGGAACAGGTCACGCACACGGCTTGCTCCGACGCCGACGAACATCTCCATGAAGTCCGAACCGCTCACCGAGAGGAACGGGACACCCGCCTCGCCGGCGACCGCCCGCGCGAGGAGCGTCTTGCCGGTTCCGGGAGGTCCGACGAGGAGCACACCCTTCGGCACCCGCGCACCGATGTCGCGGAAGCGACCGGAGTTCTTGAGGAAGTCGACGACTTCGCTGATCTCCTGCTTGACGCCTTGGTAGCCGGCGACGTCGTTGAAGGTCGTGCGCGGGCGCTCGGTCGTGTACAGCTTCGCCCTCGATCGTCCGATGGACATGATCCCGGACATCTGACCCTGTGCGCGCCGGTTAAGCCACACGAAAAGGGCGATGATGGCGATCACGGGCAGGAAGTAGATGACGAAGTCGGTGAAGAGGTTGCTCGGCGGCGTCGAGAAGTTGAGCTTGATCCCCTGCTTCAACAGCAGGTTCTGCTTGTCGCTCGGAAGGGGGATGCCGGCGGTCGTCGAATAGGTCTGACCGTTGGCCAGGGTTCCGCTGATCGTGCCGTTCTCGTTGTTGTACGTCGCGCTGGACACCTGCTTCGATGTCACCTGGTGGACGAACTGGCTGTAGCTGAGCTGCTTCACGTTGCTCCGCGTGAAAGCGTGCGTGAGGAACAGCACGAGCACGATGACAAGAGCGAGCACGAGCAGCCAGCGCCACGGCTGCTCGGTCGCGCCGCCACCCGACGAACGACCCGCGCCGCCCGGGCGCAGGTCCTGGGGGTTGCGATTCACGGATACATGGTAGGCCCGGCGAGACGCTCGACAGGCACCGGGCCTACCTGGTGAGCGCCGATAAACCCGCCCCAGGGAACCCCTTCGGCATCGTCGAGGCGCTGATCGGCCTCGTCGGGGGCTTCGCCCTCTCGATACTCGCCGTCTCCGTGTACGACGCGACCGAGCACGTCCCGGCCACGGCTACCACCGTCGGAGGGACGGTCATCAGCCTCCTCGGCCTCTGGATGGGCATGGTGGCTGCCGTGCTGCTGTCCGCACGAGCCGCCTCGCGGTCAGTGCCGGAGGCGTTCGGCCTGCGCCTTTGTCCGTGGCCGGACCTCCCGCTCGGGGTAGTGGTAGGAGTCGCCTCGCAATTCTTGCTCGTGCCGCTCCTCGAGCTGCCGCTGCGACCGTTCGTCCACCACCTCTCCGAACGCTTGGGTCACCCGACCAAGGTGCTCCTCGGCCCGGCCTCTTCGGGCGGGACGGGCGCCCTCGTCCTCATCGCCATCCTCATCTGCGTCGGGAGCCCCGTCGTCGAGGAGCTGTTCTTCCGGGGTCTCGTGCTGCGTGCGGTGCTCGGTCGCGTCCAGTCCCTGCCCAGGCGGATCGGGCCGGCGGTTGCCATCGTCGTGACGGGCTTGCTCTTCGGCCTCGTGCACTTCGAGGCGCTGCAGTTCCTCGGGCTTGCAGGCTTCGGAGTCGTGCTCGGCGTGCTGGCGTGGCGCACGGGTCGGCTCGGCCCGTCCATCATCGCCCACATGGCGTTCAACGCCTCGACAGTCATCGCCTACGTCTACGTCCACTGAACCCGGTGAGTAGGCTCGCCCGTCGGCATGCCCCCACCATCCCATCCCGGCCCGTCCGACCTCGGCGCAGTCTTCAAGGCCTACGACATCCGCGGCCTCGTTCCCGACCAGCTCGACGAGCCGATGGTTCGCGCCATCGGCGCCGCCTTCGCCTGGTTCGTCAGGCAGCAGACGGAGGCAGATCGGGTCGTGATCGGCCGTGACATGCGAGAGTCGGGAACCACGTTCGCGCGAGCGTTCGGCGCTGGCGTGCGCTCGGAGGGGATCGGCGTCGTGGACGCCGGGATGATCTCGACCGACCTGCTCTACTTCGCCTCGGGAAAGCTCGATCTGCCGGGAGCGATGTTCACGGCCTCCCACAACCCGGCGCGCTACAACGGCATCAAGCTTTGCCTGCCGGGGGCCCGGCCGATCGGCGAGGAGACGGGCCTGCGCGAGATCCGCCGGCGCGCCGAGGAGCTGTTAGCGGGAGATCGATCCGAGGTGCAGCAGGGCACCGGCAACGAGCCGGTCGAAAAGGTCGACCTCCTCGACGACTTCGCAGCGCACGTGCACTCCTTCGTCGACGTCGCATCGCTCCGCCCGCTGCGCATCGTGGCGGACACGGCGAACGGCATGGGCGGTCTCGTCGCGCCGAAGGTGCTCGGATCGCTCCCTTTCCACCTCGAGCTGCTCTACGGCGAGCTCGACGGCAACTTCCCGAACCACCCGGCCGACCCCATCCAGGCCGAGAACCTCGTCGACCTCCAGCGGCGAATCGTCGAGACCGGCGCCGACGTCGGGCTCGCATTCGACGGCGACGCGGATCGTGTCTTCCTCGTCGACGAGAAGACCGTGCCGTTGTCGGGCTCGCTCACGACGGCCATCGTGGCCGCCGCACTGCTCGACGAGCATCCGGGCGAGACGATCCTCTACAACCTGATCTGCTCGAAGGCAGTACCGGAGATCGTCGCCGAGCACGGGGGCACCGCCATCAGGACCCGCGTCGGGCACTCGTTCATCAAGGCCGAGATGCTCAAGACCGGAGCAATCTTCGGCGGCGAGCACTCCGGGCACTACTACTTCCGGGACAACTACCGGGCCGACTCGGGGATCATCGCCGCACTCGTCGTCCTCGCCGTCATGTCGAAAGCAGCAGTGCCGCTGTCGGAGCTGCGCAGGCCCTTCGAGCGGTATTCCGACTCCGGCGAGATCAACTCCGAGGTGGGCGACGCGTCCGCCGTGATGGGGCGCGTCCAGGAGCACTACGCGACACGGGGCGCACGGTTCGACCACTTGGACGGGCTGACGGTCGACCTCGGCAGCTGGTGGTTCAACCTCCGCCCGTCCAACACCGAGCCACTGCTGCGGGCGAACGTCGAAGCGCCCGACGAGGGGTCGTGCCGGCGCCACACCGACGAGGTGCTCGCACTCGTCCGAGACATCGGAGCGCGCCGCGACTCCGAGCCGCACGAAGGAGACGACCACGATGGCACTTGACCCACGTCTGCTGAGGATCCTCGCATGCCCGCAGGACAAGGGGCCGCTGTGGTACTTCGAGGACGAGGACACGCTCTACAACCCGAGGCTGAAGCGCCGCTACCGGATCGTCGACGGCATCCCGGTCCTCCTCGTCGAGGAGTCCGAGACCGTGAGCGACGAGGAGCACGAGCGGCTGATGGCCGTGGCCGAGCGCGACGGGATCAAGCCCACGTTCAGCGGCGAGTCGTGACAACTGGCGCGCCGCCGGCGTCGTGGCTCGAACACGACTCCGAAGGAATGCTCGCCGCCATGGCCGCGCTCCCTCACCACATAGAGGAGGTGCTCGACGCGGCCATCGGGCGGCCGGAGCGGCAGGGGAGCGCCGATCGCCCGGATGCGGTCGTCGTGCTCGGTATGGGTGGCAGTGCCGTTGCAGGCTCGGTCCTTCTCGCGCTCGCGAACGAGCGCTCGCCGGTGCCCGTCCTCGTCGCGAGCGGTTACGGGTGCCCGTCCTTCGTCACTGAGAAGACGCTCGTGTTCGCCGTCTCCTTCTCGGGGGCGACCGAGGAGACGCTCGCGGCCGCGTCCGCGGCCGCAGAGCGAGGCGCAAGGCTCGTCGCGCTCGCCTGCGGCGGGCCGCTCGCGGCCATCGTCGAGGCAGCGGGTGGTGAGGTGCTCGAGATCGTTCCCGGGATCCCTCAGCCGCGGGCGGCGATCGGGGCGATGGTGGCACCGCTCCTGCTCGCCTGCGAGCAGCGGGGACTCCTGCCCGGGGCGAGAGCGGACCTCGAGGCGACCATCGGCCAGCTCCGCTCCCGAATGCCGGAGCTCGTGGACGGAGGCGGCGTCGCGGCCGAGGTCGCTCGGCGGATCGGCCGGACCATCCCGCTCGTGCACGGCAGCTCCGGGCTCGGAGCCGTCGCCGCGCGCAGGTGGAAGACGCAGGTGAACGAGAACGCGAAGGCGCCGGCGTTCTCGGGCGAGCAGCCGGAGGTCTGCCACAACGAGGTGTGCGGCTTCGGCCAGCACGGTGACGTCACGCGCCAGGCGATGACCCTCGTCGAGCTCCGGATGCCCGGGGAGCGGCCGGGGGAGCCGGGCAAGATGGCACGTCGTTTCGATCTCTTGGCAGAGGCGGTGGGCGAAGCCGTCGGCGACGTCGTGACGGTCTTTGGAGAGGGCAGCTGCGAGCTTGCCGCCTTCTTCGACCTCGTCGCCATCGGAGACGCCGTGTCATTGCACCTGGCGGCCCGCGAAGGGATCGACCCGGGCCCGGTCCCGATGCTGACCGAGATCAAGCGCCGGCTCCACGAGCCCGCCGCCAGCTGACCGGCCGATGGCGGATCCTCCGGCCCACGACGTCGCCGACCTCGCCCTTGCTCCACTCGGCCGTGGGCGCGTGGAGTGGGCGACACGGCAGATGCCGGTGCTCGCACGAGTGCGCGATCGCTTCGCCTCCGACAGGCCGCTT
>JAKCCH010000134.1 GCA_021838945.1 Actinomycetes bacterium | reverse complement strand
CGCCTTCTCCCATCGGAGACAGAGAAGATCGCGAAGTGACGAGCCGAAGCGGACCGGTCCGGCCTCCGATCCGTCGGATACCGCACCGTCCTCGGACACCGCGGCGTCGTTGCCGTACGTGCCGACCGTGTCGTGGCAGGACGCGAGCGCCACGGCGAGACGCAGCTCACGGGCGCTGCCAGCTCCGCCCCCGAAGAGCTCTGGCACCCAGGTGCCCGCGTGCAGCGTCGACCCTCGAGCTTGTCCCGGTTGGGCACCACCCACCGGCGTCAGCGTGCTCACGCGATCGCGCAGCGACGACCTGCCGACGGCGAGCTCCAGGTCCGCTACTGCGAGGAGCGTCTCGAGAAGGGGAGTGCCGCCGCGCGCCCCAGCCGCCCCTGCTGCCACCACGAACATCTTCTGCTCGACCCTTCGCAGAGATCCGACGATGCCTGCGGGCAGGACATGTCCGCTCGTGAGCTTCCGGACGCCGTCGAGCCAGCTGTCCAACTCCGCGAGAAGCGGGACCGCGGGCCGGTCACGGACCGAGACGCGCCCCACCGGAGTTGCCAGGACCGACCGGCCGTTCCGGACAAGGAGCGAGTGCCGGCTGAACGCCGTGATCCCTCGGTCCACCCCGAGCGATGCAGCAGCCTCGGCGAACTCCAGCCCGGTGCGCGCATGTCGCCTTCGCCAGTCCGCACGACCCTCTGCCATCAGCGCGCGCACCTCCTCGAGCGCCGAGGGCTGCTCCCAGATCGGCAGCCAGATCTCACCACGAGATTCCTCTCCGGGAGCCGCCGACGCGTAGCCGGCTGCCGACTCCTCGACGGTGAAGGGCGCCGCAGCCCGCCCGGGCGTCTCGGCTCCGAGCCGCCGAGCCGTGCCACTCGCGAACAGCAGCGTCCCCTCCATCAGCAACACCCAGTCCCACGGGTTGAGCAATGCATCAGCCGTCCCGATCGGCGCCGAGTTCGGCCCGCCAGCCGCGCCCCCGTCGAACTGGCCCGGTGATTTGCCCCGCAACGCCGGTCTTCGCTCCGTCCCCGCCAGGCTGTCTTCCAGCCAGCCCTCGATCTCGTCGCGTCGAACGACGGTGAGACCGAGCACGTCCAGCACTCGTTGGTGGAAGTTCCGCGAGAACTCCAGCCTGCCGTCGTTCCCACCTGACCCGAGCAGTGGTGGATACACAGGACCCCTGGAGGTCAGGACGACCGCCGCGTCGATCCACGCGACGCACTCCTCGGGAAGCTCGGCGCGGCACGCCCGCACCATCGCTTCCTTCGTCCATCCCTCGGACTCCTGGCGCTCGAGCAGGCGTCGGCAGACGGCGATCGCTCGACGATAGGACTCGAGCCGGTCGTCGGTCGAGGACTCGAGCACACCGAGCTCACGGGCACCTTCTGGCCCGAACCCACTGCTCGAGTTCCACGGGCTTAGGATCGGCGTGGGACGGTACCTGTCGAGGAAGAAGCGCTCGAGCTCGTCGAGAGAGAGTGCGGTGTCGAGAACGAAACCCGACGGGGCCCAGCATGCCGTTGCTCCGGGGTCGGCCTGCTCGGCGAGGAGGCGGAAGACGCCAAGCGCCTTCAGGTAGGCGCCCAACGGCTCCGGACGGCATCCGCCGAGCGTAATCGGCTGGTGGCTCATACGGCCGCGCCCTGTGCTTCCCGCGCACTCGCACGCCAGTCCGCGAGGCGGACGACGGCTTCGAAGAACGCGAGGCGGAACGGCCCCACATCGGGTCGATCGCGCAGGACGAGCGCGCGTTCAGACCAGGAAGGGTTGCCGTTCGGGTCGCGGCCCATCCGAACGGGTGCAAAGCTCATGGACGCCTCGGGCAGGGCTACGCCGGACGCGACCACAGAGGGGATCCGGTCTCCCTCCTGCACGCCGAGAATGCGCTCCTGCCCTGCCGATGTCCTATCCCCCGCGACCGAACGGATCGACATCCGAATTCGCCCGTGGTGTGCGGCCACCAGGTACCTGACAAGATCGGGCTCCTCGCACCGCTCCAGCGCAACCGCCCCATTCCCGAGCAGCGCCAGGAGCGAGACCAGCTCATGACGGAAGTGGGGACGCGAGTGGCGTCGAGCGCGCGCGCCTCCCGACTTGGCCCAGGGGCCGGAGAGCTCCAGCGCCGGCCGCTCTGCCTCGTCTGCGGTGGCGAGCATCGTCTCCTGGAACACCGCATGCGCCTTTCCAACGTCGTGAAGCCGGGCGGCGAGGATGGCCGCGTCTCGTTGCGCCGCGGTGATGCTCTGCGGCCCCAGCGAGTCGAGCAGCTCCTCGGTTGCCCTGGCCACGTCTTCGAGGTGCGACGACAGGCTCACCCATCGCCCTACGGAGAAGCTGACCGCGTCGTCACCGATCCTCTCCGCCGGATCCTCGAGCGACGCGTCGCGGCCCGACGGGATCGGGTCGACCTGTGCGCGCAAGCCCACGTCCCAACCGACCTCAGGCGAGTAGCCGCCCGCCCCCGTGTCGACGACGACGATCGACCCTGGCCGCAGCTCAGCGCTGCGAGCCTTCACCCAGGAGTCGTCGGCCTTCAGGTGGTCGAAGCGCCACAGGGTGGTGCGTTCGGCCAGTTCCGCCAGCTCCTTTCCAACCGGAACAGGGCAGAGCTCGTCAGCCGCGGGACCGGGGTCATCCGCCGCTGGCGGGTGCCCGTCCAACTCTCGCCACGCGACATATGCGTCCAGCTCGTCGGCAGCACGGATGAACGGGGCGACGTCGATGTCGCTACCGGAGAGGTCCGGTGAGGTGTCGAAGAGGCCCTTCAGGTCGCTGGCGCGTAGCACAGCGTAGGTGGGCAGCCGGGTCGACACCTCGAGCGTGCGCAAGTCGCCGGCGGTCACCTGACGACCTTCGAGACTTCTCAGCGCTCCCGTCGCAGCGTCGACGTCTTCGGGCAGATAGGGGGCAGAAGATGACGGCTCGACCCAGAGGAGGAGGGCGTCGGCCACCTCGCCGGACCGGTTGAGCCGACCGGCCCGCTGGACCACCGAAGGCCAGGACGCTGCCTCGATGAGCATCGTAGAGGCCGAGATGTCGACGCCGGCCTCGAGGACCTGCGTCGAGACCACGATGCGACCAGCTGGCGGCGGCGACGCCATCGCGCCGTCGAGAGCGATCCTCCGGTCATCGGGGCGGAACCTGCTGTGCAGGAGGTGCACCGGAGCGGCTCCGCCCTCTTGCTCGAGCGCCCGGTACAGCTCGCGAGCCGAGCGCACCGTGTTCATCACGGCGATGGTCAGCGTGCCGGGACGATGATGGTCGAGGATCGTCCGGGCGAGCGACCGGGCACGACGAGCGTCGTCTACGGAGACGTGACGGATCGTGCGCGTCGCCTGGAGACGAGTCGCGAGGGCACCCTCGACGTCCTCTGGGCTAAGCTCGACGATGCGGGTCACGTCGGCGCTGTCGACGGTCGAAAGGGCCCTTCGGTCCACCGTTGCCGACATCCATGTCGAGAAGCTGCCGAGACAGGTGCCAAAGCGATGCCGAAATGCCTCCAGCTGGAGGCTCGTCGCAAGGGCGGGCCCAAGGAGCTGGATCTCGTCGAAGACCCAATGCGTACCGTTGTGCAGGAGGCCGAAGTCGATCGGCCAGGAGAACCTGCTCGTCGCATAGCCCCGGTTCAGCGCCCGGCTTAGGAGCATGTCGACGGTCCCGACGACGACCGCATCCTGTTCCGGGCGCTCGTACCAGCTCGTCCTCACCTTCCCCGCTCGTCCACCAACCCTGCCGCCCATCACGAGGTGCACTGCGACGCCGTCCTCGAGCCCGTCGAGACCAAGTGCGCCGATCCACCTGCGGACCACGGACTCGACCTGCTCGGTGAGCGATCTGAGCGGCAAGCAGAGGACCAGCCAGTGCGGTGTCGCCTCACGGACCTTCGGGTCGGGGTGGAAACGGCGCCGCCAAAGCCAGGGGAGGACCACGCCGGCCGTCTTTCCGGCACCGGTTTCGACGGCGATGAGCTCGGGCGGCACCGGAGCCTCTGCGACCGCGACCTGCCACCGATAGGGCGGGGACCGCAAGGCACGTTCTGCCATCTCGGCGAAGGACGCCGGATGCCACTTCTCGCTCACCGGGACTCCACCTCCAGGTGATCCTCGCCCCTAACGGCCGACCACCATATTGACTGGAGGGTGTATCAACCGGCGTCCCCGCCGGCACGGGCTCACCCCGCCGGGAAGCGCATCGAGGGCTCGGCGCCGGCGTCCATCGGCGTCGGGCCCCGCCGCCCGAGGAGGTGGTGGCCGGCGGAGGCGATCATCGCCGCGTTGTCCGTGCACATGGACCTGCTCGGAAGGTAGACGCCGAGCCCGGCCGCGGCGCAGGCGGCGGCGACGGCCTCGCGAAGGGGCCCGTTCGCGGCGACGCCGCCGGCGAGGCACACCGAGCGCGCCCGGGAGGTCCCGGCGGCGTCGAGCAACTTCGCGACGAGCACGTCGACGACCGCCGCCTGGAACGACGCCGCCACGTCCGCGCTCGAGACCTCGGGGTGCTTGCCCACGTAGGTGACGACGGCGGTCTTCAGCCCGCTGAAGGAGAAGTCGAGCCCCTCGCCGAGCATCGGCCTCGGGAAGGCGATCGACGACGCGTCCCCCTCCCGGGCGGCGCGCTCGATCGCCGGGCCGCCGGGATAGCCGAGGCCGAGGAAGCGCGCCACCTTGTCGAAGGCCTCGCCGGCGGCGTCGTCGACGGTCTCGCCGAGGACCTCGTAGCTTCCTGGGCCGTCCATCTCGACGAGGATGGTGTGGCCGCCCGAGACGAGCAGGACGACCGCCGGGAGCTCGATGCCGGGATCCTCCAGCAGCGACGCGTAGAGATGGCCCTCGAGGTGGTTGACGCCGACGAAGGGCACCTGCCAGGCGAGCGCGAGTGCCTTCGCGAAGGAGATCCCGACGAGGAGCGCCCCGGCGAGCCCGGGCCCGACCGTCGCGGCGACCGCCCCGATCCCGCGCCCGGGACCCGAGGCGGCAAGCGGCATCCCCCGATCGTCGAGACCGGCCTCCCGAAGCGCCTCCCGAGCCGCCGGGACGATCCTCTCGAGGTGCGCCCGC
>JAKCCH010000034.1 GCA_021838945.1 Actinomycetes bacterium | reverse complement strand
GTTCGCCTACGGGTACACGGGCGACCGGGGACAATGGTGGAGCGAGTACGTCGCCGAGCGCGCTCCTGCTGACGTAGTTGCCGAGTGGCTGGGGGGACACTTCGAGTTCGTCGAGCTTGCAGTGGCACAGGATGCTCAGCGCCACGGGATCGGACAGCGGCTCCACGACGTGCTTCTCTCGGGCCTCCCTCATTCCCGGGCTCTCCTCACGACCTACGCACGGGACCTGCCGGCGCCGAGGCTCTATCGCCGTGCGGGCTGGGAGCTGCTCGTCGATCACCTGGATGAGGACAACTCGCTCTACGGACTCCGCCTCCAGTCCGAGCAGTCCGGTTAGTCCGACCAGTCCGAGCAGTCCGAGCAGTCCGACCCAGTCCGAGGTAATTCCTGCCGGGAGGCCGTGTTCACGCGAAGTTCGTGAGCGCGCCCAAAGACGTCCCCGATTGTTCATCAGGAGGAAGGCTCGAGGTCATTCTGCGTAAAGAAAGGCTGCCTAGGTTGCGTCGCGAACGTACGACCGTGCGATGACGACCTTCGGAGGTGCAGGAGTCGATGAGACCGAGGCGCAGCGTGACCCGCGAACCGGGTGACAAGCCGGGACGCAGGGTCCTCGGAACAAGAGCCGCAGGAGTGCGAGCCGCCCTGCCGGTGCTAGCTGGCGGCCTGGTGCTGGCAGCGTGCAGCACCGCCGCCGGCACGACGGGGACAACGGGTGGCGGCGGCGGATCAACGGTGGTGCCCTTGGTCGTCTACTCCGCCCAGGGGTACGACCACGCCGAGACACAGGCATTCCAGAAGGCGACCGGGATCCCCGTCAGGCTCGACGACAACTCGACCGGCCCGCTCCTCACCCAGATCGAGGCGTCGAAGAACAACCCCCACTGGGGCCTTCTCTGGGTGGACGGCTCGACCGCTTTCGCGGGCCTCGACCAGCAGGGTCTGCTTCTCAAGGGTTGGGAACCGAGCGTCCACTGGGACACCCTCGGCAAGTCGAACATCCCGTCCGACAAGAGCTACATCCCGACCGGCGTGACCCTCATGGCCGCCTTGGTCTACGACAAGACGAAGGTGCCCAACCCGCCGACTTCCTGGCAGGCACTGCTCAGCTCGCGCTGGAAGAACGCGGTCGGCATGAACGACCCATCGCAGTCGGGGCCGACCTATCCGTTCATCGCGGGCATGATGAACTACCTGGGCGGAGCGAACGGGATCCAGGCCGGCAAGAGCTACTTCGAGAAACTGAAGACGAACGGCCTCGTCGTCAACCCGACGAACGGCCCGACCCTGCAGGCGCTCACCTCCGGTCACATCAAGCTCGCTCTGGTTCAGAGCTCGGCTGGCATCGGTGCCGTGCTCGGCGACAAGTCGCTCGTCGTCAAGTACCTCAACCCGGTCACAGAGCTGCCAAGTTGCATCGGCATCGACGCCAAGGCCTCTGCCCAGGTGCAGAGCGAGGCGAAGAAGTTCGTCCAGTTCGTGCTGAGCACGAAGGGACAGGCAGTGATGCAATCGGGAGATCCGACCGGCGACTCCCTCTACTACCCGGTCCTGACAGGCGTGCAGCCACTGCCGGCACTCCCGCCCCTCACGTCGGTGAAGGTGCAGGTCATCAACCCCTACACCTGGGGCTCACGTGAAGGCCAGATCAACACCTGGTTCGACTCCAACATCGTCCAGTAGTCGCTGAGTCTCCTCCCCCCTTCCAGCGACAACACTCAGTGACGATCTCGGAGCGAATGAGCGGAGGCGTGGCGCTGGGCCTCGACGGCCCGGCGCCCACGCCCCGCCGCGTTCGGACCTGGGCGTCCTCAGGGCCGACGGGACGAGCCCGCCGGTACGGAACTCAGCTCTTCGACGTCTCCGCGCGCTTTGCACGGCCAGTCTTCTGGTTGGCGTTGATCGCGGTCATCCTCGCCCCTTGCGTCTGCTTCCTCGTCCTCGCCGTCTCACCCCGGCTCTTCGACCAGGGCAGCCAGTGGTTCACGCTCACGTTCCTGCGACAGGCCTTCAACGGCGGGACGGCAACCGCACTCTTCGACTCCCTCTGGGTGAGCGTGGCCGCCGCGGTCCTCGGCGTGGCCATCGGCTTCCCGATCGCCTGGCTCGTCGCACGAACCACCATGCCCGGTCGTCGTGCCGTACGCGCCGCGATGTGGCTCGTCCTCCTTCTTCCCTCCTGGCTGCCGGCACTCGGTTGGGTCCGCCTCGTCGAGATCGACGGCGTCATGTACCGCATGGGGTTGAACTGGCCGTGGGTCACCCACCTCATCCTCGGGCCGTTCGGGGTGGTGCTCCTGCTCGGCCTGCGCAGCGTGCCGTTCGCCTTCCTCGCCGTGTCTGCGGCCTTCGGAGGTCTCGGCCAGGAGTTCGAGGACGCTGCTCGGGTGCACGGCGCCGGACGGGCGCGCACGGTCTCGATGGTGGCCCGCATGCTTGCGCCGGCCATCTGGTCGGCGCTCGCGATCGGCTTCGCAGAGTCGGTGAGCGACTTCGGCGTCGCCTCCACGCTCGCCTACTCGGCGCACTTCCCGCTGCTCACCTACCAGCTCTACTCCGCCATTGGGAACTTCCCTCCCAACTTCCCCGGTGCGGCAGCCATGGGCTGGCTGCTCGTGGCTTCCGTGGCCATCCCGCTCGCACTCCAGGCGCGGGCGCTCAAGGGTCGTTCCTACGCGATGCTCTCCGGCCGGACGCGGCCGGCCACTCGAAACGAGCTCCGGCGACTCGAGCGCTTCGGTGCCTTGGGAGGTGTCGGGATCTTCTTCCTCGTGGCGCTCGGCGTCCCCGCCCTCGGTGCCGTGAGCGGCTCGCTCCTCGGCGACTACGGCTCGAGCTTCCACCTCACGCTCGTCAACTACAAGGCCGTCTTCCAGAGCTCCGATCTCCTCGGGCCTGTCGAGCGGTCGCTCATCTACGGCGTGATCGCCGCCACGGTGACCATCGTCGGGGGGCTCATCGCGGCGAGGATGCTCACTTCGAGCCAGAGCAGGAGGACGACGAGAGCCCTCGACTTCATGCTGCTCGCTGCCGTCGCCCTCCCGAGCGTCGTGTTCGCGGCGGGGTACATCTTCGCCTACAACTTGCCGTTCATGTCGACGATCGGCATCAACCTCTACCAGACGACCACGCTCCTCGTGATCGCCTACATCGCATCGAGCCTCCCGACCAACGCCCGGGTGCTCGTGGGGCCGGTCTCCCAGGTCCAGTCGTCGCTGCACGAGGCAGCGAGGGCCCACGGAGCGGGACCCGTACGGGCCTGGGCGCAAGGTGTGCTCCCTGCGCTCTCGCGGCCGCTCGTCATGGCTTGGATCATCACGTTCTGTGCCGTGTTCCTGGAGCTGCCGATCTCGGAGCTGCTGTACGCACCCAACTCTCCGCCGGTGTCGGTGGCGATCCAGGACAACCTCGGCAACTACCACTTCGGTGTGGGCGTGGCGCAAGCGGTGTTGAGCGTCGTGCTCGCGCTCCTGGCTGTCGGGTTCGTGCTCGGCCTCTACCGGCTGGTCGCCCCGCGTGGATGGCGGAGGATAGGAGGCTGAGCCATGGCTGATGCCCTTCGCATCGAGGCCGTCGGGAAGACCTTTAGCGGGGGCGCCGTCGCGCTCCGGGACGTATCGCTCAGGGTGGACCCGGGGACGTTTCTCGTCCTGCTCGGGCCGTCGGGGTCGGGGAAGACGACCTTGCTCCGCTCGATCGCCGGCATCGAGAGGATCACGAGCGGCCGGATCGCCATCGGCGACGACCCCGTCGCCGGGGAGGGGCTGCACGTGCCTCCGGAGCGGCGCGGGCTCTCGATGGTGTTCCAGGACTACGCGCTCTGGCCACACCTCTGCGCGGCGGAGAACGTGGCGTTCGCACTCAAGCGGACCGGCATGGCGGCGAGACAGCGGAGGATCGAGGCGGAGAAGATGCTCGGGAGCGTCGGTCTCGGTGCGCTCGCCGCCCGCTACCCCTCCGAGCTCTCGGGAGGAGAGCAGCAACGCGTCGCACTCGCGAGGGCACTCGTCGGGAAGGCGAGGCTCGTCCTCTGCGACGAGCCCTTGTCGAACCTCGACGCCGACTTGCGCGAGCGGATGCGCCTGCAGATCTCAGAGCTCGTGCGGGCGACAGGCTCGACGGCCGTCTACATCACACACGATCAGGCTGAGGCGTTCGCCCTTGCCGACCGAGTCGGTGTCCTCGAGAAGGGCGAGCTCGTCCAGCTGGGGTCTCCCGAAGAGGTGTACAACCACCCGGCGAGCAGTTTCGTCGCCCGCTTCACAGGAGTCGCGACCGAGCTGCCGGTGTCGATCGGCCGGCCCGCCAGGGCCGGCGCCGCCCTCGAGGTCGACCTTCTCGATCCGTCGGCAACACGGCCGGTCCTCGCCGAGGTGGGCGCGGACTGCGAGAGGAGCCGCGGGCTGCTTCTCGTACGCCCGGCTGCCACGAAGCTCTGCGCCGCCGACAGCCCCGAACGGCACATCTCAGGTGAGGTCGTCGACGTTGCCTTCCGTGGCCGCGGCTACGAGCTGGCGGTCGCTCTGCCCGGCGCGCTCAGAGTCAGCGGAGTGCTCACGAGCGAACGAGTTCAACGCGGTGCGTTTGTGGGTCTCACGTTCGGCCCTGGTGGCTGCGTCGTCTTCGGCAGCGAGGACCCGAGCGCGCCTGCCCTTGCGCCCGACACGGGAATCTCGGCGGACCACCTCCACCTGCCACCTCTGTCTCTCGAGCCGATGGCTCTCGCCGGCGAGCGGTGACGTAGGCAGGAGCGCATTGCCGCATCGCCCTCGCGGACGGCCGAAATCCTCTACCGGTGAGCCGCCCCGGGGCCGTCAATGAGAGCATGGAACCTCTTGCGCACATCATCTCGAGTGCGTCTCGCCGCCCGCTACGGCGCCGTGTGGCGGCCACCGGTCTCCTGCTCACCGTGGTAGCCGCCACGCTCACCGCCTGCAGCGCCGGTGGCAGCGCCGGACCGCCCACGTCGAGTCGGTCGACGACTAGCTCTGCGCCTCCGACGACGACAACGACAACGACAACGACCACGAGCCCGGCGTCGAGCACGACGACCACGGCTCCCGCGCCCACCTCCACTGCACCGGCGACCACCGCCCCGACCACCACGGTCGCCCCCGCCTACCCACCTTTGCCGGCGGGGCTCGGAGGGACCGAGTGGAACGTCATCCCGACATCGTCCCGGGTCGCCGCCCTCACCTTTGACGCCGGCGCCAACGCCGACGGCGTAGCGCGGATCCTCGCGACGCTCGAGCGGGACCACGTCCGGGCGACATTCTTCCTCACCGGCAACTTCGTCGAGCAGTACCCGGCCGAGGCGCGAGCCATCGTGGCAGCCGGGATGCGGGTCGGCGACCACTCGATCTCACACCCGTACTTCACCGAGCTCACAGACTCCGAGATCCGCCAGCAGGTCCTCGGGGCCCGCGACGAGATCCGAGCCGTGACAGGGGCAGACCCGTGGCCGTGGTTCCGGTTCCCGTACTTCGACCGGGACAGCCGGACGATCGCCGTGGTGAACTCAGTCGGTTTCGTTCCGATCGGCTGGACGGTCGACACCCTCGGATGGGAGGGGACCACGGCGGGGATCACCGTCTCCTCGATCGTGCAGCGAGTCCTCGACTACCTGCGCCCCGGAGCGATCATCGTCATGCACTGCGGGTCGAACCCCGAGGACCACACGACGCTCGACGCGGACGCCCTCCCGAGCGTCATCTCAGCCTTGCGTGCACGCGGCTACTCCTTCGTCACGATGGACGCATTGCTTGGCTGAACGCTCGGGAAGGCAGGCCCTGAAGAGCCGACGGAGCTCAGAAACTCAGCAGTGCTGGAACGCCGGCAGGTGGTTCTCGGCCGAAGTGGACCGCATCGTCGCGAACGCATGCGACACGTCGGCGTAGTCGGTCACCTTCTCCATGGCGGCGTCGTACATGGCGATGACGTGCTGCTCGGTGCTCACCCCGAGGTCACAGGCGAGGCTCAGCGTCGAGGGTGACGACTGGCCGGCTGCGGCCTGCGGCAGGCTCACCCCGTACTCGGCCATCAGGTTCGTCAGCGTCGCGACGTGCTGCTGCTCGCTCGACACGACGTTGGCGAACGGCTTCACGCTTCCGAGGGTGGAGATCACGTTCTGGTACGTGGCAAGCGCCCCGGTCTCCGTCTTGTAGGCGGTGGTAAGGGCGTCGGCCAACGTCGATGTCGGTGCGACCGACGTCGACGAGGGTGTGGAGCTCGTCGAGGACGAGCCTCCGCCCGTGGTTGCCTTCGGCCCGCTGCCGTTGCCGGGGTTGTTCCCGCCCGGCGCGGTGGTTGCCGAGTTGGAGCCGCCGTTGGGTGAGCCGGAAGGGCTCGAGCCGCATGCCGCGCCCAGAAGCGCAACAGCCCCGAGAAGCACGGCAGCTATCGACCGGCGCGTCCGCGTAAGTCGCATTGTGTCTGTCTTCGTCATATTTCCAGTCTTGTCGGGCTCGCACCGCCTCCATTAGGGCCATTCGACCCATCTCAGGGACGTGCTGACCCGCCGGCGGTGGTGCCAGGACAGCTCACGACACGTCCGAGAGCGTCGCGAGGAGCGATTCGGGAACGGGCTCGAGGTGGCACGAGAGCGTCACCCGGCTCGCCTCGGTCGCAACGACAAGCGGGCAGGAGGGGAGCAGACCGGTCGTCGCCAAGTCGACCGACGCGAGCCGGGCGCCGCCGGCATCGAGCGCGAGAAGGTGGCCCTGCTCGACGGTGAGGGTGAGCGTCACCCATCGACCACCCAGCTGGACTCGGACGCTGCCGCCTGCGATCTCCACCGGGCGCCCGAGCAGCGAGGACAGCTCCGCCGGCGTCACGACGGCGGTGATGTCGGCGCTGGCGATGGACAGCACGTGGAGTCGCTGGTCGAAGAGGAGGGCTCCTCGATCGACCAGCACCCCATTGGCCGACACGTCCACGCGCTCGAGGGTGAGCGAGCCGGTCGGCACCTGCTCGGCGGACACAGCCACTCCGGCCACGCTCCCCGCAGCGACGAGCCGCAGCAGGAAGGGAGTCGAGTGGAGGCTGACGGTCACGCGATCCGCAGAGCTGCTCGAGCGGAGGTCTGCGGCGAGACGGCTCTCGGCGACCGACCGCACGACTGCGTCGAGGACGCCACCGAGCGCGACGAGCAGGAGAGCGGTGCCGAGGACCCAGAGGGCACGGTGAAGACCCCGGCCGCCGGAGCGATCGTTTGCCATCTCCGGACCTTCGCGCCACCCGTCGCTCACAACTAGGGCCGTCCGTCACTTGCCGGTAGCCCGCCTCGCAACGCCGTCGACCGCGTCGGCTACCAGCCCGACCCCACCACTCGGGTGCAGCTGGGGAACTCGGGCCTTTCGACCCTATAGGCGAGCTCGTTCGAGGTGCACGCTCGAAATATGAGGATCCGTGATCGCAACCACTTTGCCTTCCTGTCGAGTGGCAGGGCACACCGAAGTCCGCGCCTCGTCGGCGCCGTCGCCGCGCTCGCCCTGGTCGGCATCGCGGGAGGGATCTCGGCCGATGCGCTCGGCGCGGGGACCGGTGCCACGGGACCTGGTCATGATGCCCTCACGGCGACGGCCGGGGGAAAAGGACCGATCGTCACCGTGAACGGGAACCCGCTCATGGGTGGGGACAACACCCGGCTGCCCGGCTGCTCGATGGAAGTCGCCGTCACCGGTCTGCCGGCCGACTCCGCCCACACCATCGGCGTGAACGTCGCCGCCATGGACCCGAGCGGTGCGGGGCCGGTGCTGACCGTCACCGAGCCCGATGTGGTCGGCTCGTTCACGACGGGCTCGCGGAACCTGGCGGCGACGCTGTACGACGGCGGGTTCCGGAAGGCAGGAAACGGCTACCACCTTCGCGTCTCGGTATCCGTCGACGGCACGAGCGTGGGAGCGGCGCCGTTCTGGCTCGCCTGTGGTGCGGTGCAACACGGCGGCCATGCCGTGCAGGTGCAGTTCGCGGTGCACTGGGTCGCAGCCGACGGGCAGTTGCTCACCTCGCCACCGAAGGGGCTGACGACCTACAAGCTCACCGCCAGCAGCCCGCAGGCAAGGGCGACATGCCGGTACGGGAGCGGGACGACGCTCGTGTGCACCTACGTCTCGACCGAGGAGAGCACCACGGAGCCTCCTCCGGTTGGGCTCCACGTGAGCGGGCTCGGGACCTTCACCGTCGAGGAGCATGGCCTCCCGAGCCGATGGGCTCCGGAGCTCAACACGGTCGGGCAGTTCGTCGGTGACCCTGCGCTTCGCCAGTGGTTCGGTGGCGGGGGCGAAGACGAGGCCGGGGCCGTGCAACCGCTCATGGCTGCTGGAGCAGGTGGGCCGCCGGTCATCATCCACACCGTCATCAACCGGGAGGCGAGATGACCGAGGCAACTGCAAGCAAGAGAAAGGAGACCGACATGTCGACCCGACGATTGTCTCCACAGGGGCTACGACGGGCACTCGGTGCGCTGGCCGGTGCCGTGCTTGCCGCGGGCACGGTCGTTGCCGGAGTGACGCCCACGGCTGGCACCGCCGCCGGAGACACGACAGGCACGACCGTACGAGTCAGCGGTGCCTTGCAGAGCGAGGCGGCGGAGCTCTCCGCCATGAGCGGGGACGGCCGTTACGTCGTGTACATCAGTCGCAGCATGAACTACTGGGGGGTGTACCTGTACGACCGGCGGACCGGCGTGACCGAGCGGCTCACCAGCGAGAACGACATGAACCCGGCCATCTCCGCCAGCGGGCAGTACGTCGCGTACGCGAAGTACGGCTCGAATCGTGCCGTCTACATGCTCGATCGCGCCACGGGCAAGACGACGCTCGAGAGCGTGACGTCGAGCGGCACCGCTGCCAACGGGCTGAGCGACTACCCGTCGCTGAGCGCTGACGGGCGCTACGTGGCGTTCCAGTCCACGGCAACCAACCTCGGTGCGACAACGGGGCACGGCGGAGTCACACAGGTCTACGTCCACGACAATCTGACCGGCACGACGAAGATGGTGAGCGTCACGCCGGCGGGTGCGAAGGGGGACGGCAACGCGCTGTACCCCGACATCACCCCTGACGGTCGCTACGTCGCCTTCGCCTCCGCCGCCACGAACCTCGTCGCGAGCTCTGCGCCGCCTGCGCTGGCCGGAGGAGGAGGAGGAGGCGGCGGTGGCAGCGAGACGACGGTCAACCAGGTGTTCGTGCGCGACCTCGTCACGGGCACGACGAGGCAGGCGAGCGTGAGCGGGACCGGTGCCTCCGGAGACGCCTCGTCGGCGGTCTCCTACGGCCCGAGCATCAGCAACGATGGAAACCTCGTCGCGTTCGACTCCGCCGCGACGAACCTCGTCCCCGAGGGCACGAACGGTGGGACGAACGCCTTCGTTCACGACATGACGACCGGCACGACGACCCTCGTGAGCACCGACGCGAGCGGGCAACAGCCGCCGCTGCCTCCTGGCGGAAGCACCTCGACGGTGGTCGGCGGTGGTCCGCGGCTGAGCGGTGACGGCAAGTACGTCGCCTTCGAGTCGGAGGTGGCCCTCACCTCCGATGACGTCAACGGAGTCACCGACGTCTACGTCCGCAACCTCGAGACCGGTGTCCTCGAGCGGGCGAGCGTGCCGGCCCCCGGCGGCACGGAGGCAAGTGGCACCCGTATCGACGGGCAGACGGGATTGCCTGTTCCCCAGATCAACGGCAACGACGTCGCCATCAGCACGGACGGCCGGTACATCTCGTTCACGTCCAACGGGGACTTAACCGGCGACCGGCCGCTCGGTGAGGACGGCATGCTCAGCACCGAGCCCGCCATCTACGTGCGGACGGTGAACCTGCCGACCGTGACGGGTGTCAGCCCGCGCACGGTCGGTGCGGCACGGGTCGCCGCCACGCTGGTCGTGACGGGAGCCGACTTCACGCCACCGTCCGCTCCCGGTGACCTCACGGTCGATCTCGGACCCGGGATCACCGCGACCTCGGTGACGTGGGTGTCCTCGACGGCGCTGCGGGTGACCGTCAACGTCGCATGGAACGCCCCGGTTGGCGAGCGGGTCGCCGCGATCACCAACCCCGGCAGCGACTCGGCGCGGATGCCCTCGGCGTTCCAGGTCGTGCCGCGCGGCACCGGCTACCGGATCGCGACGGCGCACGGCGCGATGAAGGCGCTCGGCTCAGTCCGCTCCTACGGCACGTTGCTCGGCCGGAACGTGAGCGGTGACGTCGCCGGGATGGCAGAGACGGCATCGGGCAAGGGCTACTGGCTCGTGGCGGGCAACGGTGACGTGTTCGCCTTCGGTGACGCCCGCTGGCACGGGTCGCTCGCTGGAAAGCTCCCCGACCGCACGGTGGTCGGCATGGCCTGCCACGCCGGACGGCAAGGGTTACTGGCTCGCCACGAGCACGGGCAACGTGTTCGCGTTCGGTGACGCCCGCTGGCACGGCTCGAAGGCCGAGCAGTGGATCAACGGTGCGGTCGTCGGCATCACCGCCGCGCCCGACGGGAACGGGTACTGGCTCGCCACGAACCACGGCAGCGTGTACGGCTTCGGCAGTGCCCGCTGGCACGGCTCGAAGTCCGGCCGGCACCTGGTGAGCCCGGTGGTTGCCATGGCCGCCACCCCGGACGGCCGGGGCTACTGGCTCGTCACGGCAAGTGGTCGGGTGTTCCCCTTCGGGAGCGCCCACTTCCACGGTTCCCTCGTCGGGCGCCAGCTACCTGGACCCGTTGTGTCGGTCAGTCCCAAGCCTGACGGCGGCGGATACTGGCTCCTCGACTCGACGGGCCGGGTCTACGGTTTCGGGATCGCGAAGGACTTCGGTTCGATCAGGATGACCCAGGCGAAGGGCCCAGCGGTCACGATCATCGGTGACTGACATGCCTCTCACGCCCCCGGGGCGCCTGGGCGGGCAGGCAACCCGGGGGCGTGGCGCGCCCGGGGGCGTGGCGCGCTGGACGCCACTAGTCACCCGGTGGTTCAGCGGACGCAGCTTCCCGTGCTGACCGCGCCGTGCGAGACCTCCGCCTCGTGGACGTCGGCCTCGACGGCCGGCATGGTGAGGGCGTAGCCAACTCCCGAGATCGTGAGCGACCGCGCGAAGACGAGCCCGACGACCTCGGCGCTCTGGCCGGTGGCGGCGGTGTTCGACTTCATCATCTCGACGACCGGACCACCCGAGCTCCCCGGCTGGACGTCTGCATGGAGCTGGTACACGTCCCGGGTCACGAGCGTCGTGTTGTAGATGTCGAAGCCGATCGCGGAGATCGTGCCGTCGACCCCGGCCGGGACAGCCGTCAGTCCACCTCCGCCCGGATAGCCGAGCACCGTGACGGTGGCGCCCGTCGGTGCATCGACGGCGTCGACGGGAAGAGATGGATCGGAAAGACCCGGCACCTCGAGCACGGCCACATCGAGGTGGGGGTCGAACAGCACGGGCACGGCGTGGTGGACTCCTCGGGAGTCGGACACCTCGGGCTCGGAGTCACCTGCGATCACATGGGCGTTCGTCACCACGAGCCCGGGCGCCACCACGAAGCCGGAGCCGGTCAGCGTGAGCCCGCACGCCGGCCCGAAGACCTTCACCGTGGAGGGCCCTGCAGCGGCGAGCGCGTCCTTCACCTCGGCCGGCGACCCCTCGGGAACCGAAGGCAGGAGTTGCGGGACATTGGCGAAGACGAGCGGGAAGCCCCGCTCCGACAGGAGTGCCTGGATGCGGGTGAACAGATCGGGGACGGTCGGGAGCACGCGGTTCGTCTCGCGGAGGATGGCGGAGTCCCCGAGCGCGCGGTTGAGGCTCGACAGGGTGGTGTTGGCGGCGATGTTGCCGATCAGCCAGAAGGCGAGCAGCGTCGCCACCGCGCTCACGGCGACACCAGCCACTCGATCGAGGACACCGAACCGCAGCCGGTGCAACGGGCCGGCGAGCCTCACACCGACGATCTCTCCGGCCGTCGCGAACGCGAGCCCGAAGAGCAGCAGGAGCACGATCGCGACGAGGCCTTCAGCGCTGTGCGACGCGATCCGCGCGATCACGGAAGCGAGGAAGGCTCCGATCACGAGACCGACCCAGAGACCACCGAAGACCAGGACCTGGCGAGTCGCGCCTGCCCGCCAGCCGTGCAGGCCGGCGAGGACGAGGAACACGAGGATCACCGCATCGACCCAGCTCATCTGTTGACTCTGTCGACTCGGTCGACTGGGTTGACTCGGTCGATCCCATGCGTGCAGACGACCAGCTGCCGCTCAGCAGTGGTCGAACGCGGGCAGATCGTTGTCGTGCGACGTCCGGAGGAGGACGGCGCTGTGCTTCGCCGGCAGTAGGGCCGGGCGGCTCTATCCCGCGGGACGATCCCGGACTCCGGGCGAGACCGGCCCCTGGAGGACGTGAGCGGCGATGAACTCGCGCTGCTCGTCGTGCATCTCCTTTGGGAGCGAGGAGAACCAACCGAGGTCGTCCCGGCTGAGCTCGGACGGATAGCCGAGCGACAAGGGCCGTGCCCGAAAGGCGATGCCCACCGGCCAGCCGAGGCCGCGGGCGAGATGGCTCGGGTACTCGATGTACCCGAGCAGCTCGTCGGTGAGGACCTCGATGCCGAGCTCCTCTCGCGCCACCCGCGTCACGGCCTCGGTGAGCGGCTCGCCGAGACGGACGGTCCCGCCCGGCAGGTGCCAGAGGCCCTCGCACGGGCCGGAGAGGCGACGAGCAAGCAGCACGCCACCGGCGGAGGTGATGACGACCTCGACGGTGAGACGGGGGACCCTGGCGTAGATGGCGTCGTACTCCTCCTGCGGCAAGGGCTGTCGAGAAGGCGGCCCGGCCGCGTCTCCCCCGTGAAACGCCGGCGTTTCGTCGCCGAGAACCTCGAGCACGCGCCGCACGACCTCGCTGTCGTCGGCGAGAGCGAGCTCATCGCTCACCCAGCCACCCGCGAGCTCTCCGTGGATGACGCGCGGCAAACCGTCTCTGCCGATGAGGGTCCGCTCGAGCAGGCCCGCCGCCGCTAAGGCGACGAACGGTTCGGGATCCCACCCCCGGTCCGCCACGACCAGCCTGATCTGTTCGAGCGACAGCGAGGACTCGGCCCAGAGAGCCACCCACGTGGCCACCTCGTCGGGGCGGCGCCCGCCCGCGAGGTAGGCCATGCTCTCGGCGTTCTCGGTCAGCACCGAGAGGACGTCGATCAACCTCCCGCCCCAGCCTCTTTCCTCGGAGAGGCGCCGGGCCACACCGGCGGGCACAGCGCCGAACTCGTCGGTGACGCTCTCGAGCGCCTCGGCCAGCTCCGCGGGCGTCGGCTCGGAGTGCTTGCGTTCCGACATCGACGTGCTCATGTCTCTCCTCCTTCGCTCAGCCGGGCGAGCACGACGAGTAGTGCGTGCGAACGGCTGCGTCGCTACCCAGTGCCGCGAAGTCACGCGGTGCGAAGTCGCCCGTATGAGGATCCTGCACGTACTCGCACTGCGGTGGCTCGTCCGCCAGGCGAGCCACCGCCGTGCACAACCGGTCCACGTCCCCGAGGGAGGCGTTGATCCCGAGGCTCGCACGCACGGCGCCCGGCATCGCTCGGCGGTCTCCATGACGGACCTGTCTGCGGTACGCCTCGACCTCCGCCTCCTCGAGACCGAGCAGTCGCATGAGGTACGGATGGGCGCAGAAACACCCGTGTCTCACACCGATCCCCTCCTCTGCCGAGAGGCGGGCGGCGACGAGAGAGTGGGGCATCCCCTCGACTGTGAAGGTCGCGACGGGCAGGGTCTCGGTCGCGAGGTCCGGGCCGAGCAGATGCACTCCGGCGATCCCGGACAGACCACGGCGGAGCTCCGTCGCGATCAGGCGATCGTGCTCGCTGATCGAGGACCACCCGATGGCCTCGAACTCACCGATCGCGGCGCCGAGGGCCACAGCGCCGATCACGTTCGGCGACCCGGCCTCCTCCCGGTCGGGTGGCTCGGTCCAGACGACCTCGTCGAGCGAGACGAGGTCGACGGCACCGCCGCCGGCGAGCCAGGGATCGCCCTCCTCGAAGAAGCGACGCGGACCTACGAGGGCGCCGGCTCCGAACGGCGCGTACATCTTGTGCCCGCTCCAGGCGACGAAGTCCGCTGCCGCCGGGAGCGGGCGGTGCGGCGCCAGCTGGGCGCCGTCCACGGCTACCGGGACGCCTCGCTCATGGGCTGCGGCGATGATCTCCTCGAGCGGCGGCATGAAGCCCGTGATGTTCGAAGCGCCTGTGATCGTGAGCAGGCGCGGGAGCGGCTCGGCCTCGAGGGCGCGGACGACGTCGTCGGCATCGAAGGTCCCGTCCGTGCCGCACTCGACGTAGCGGCAGCGAGCAGCACGCGACCAGGGGAGCATGTTCGCGTGATGCTCGACGACGGTCGTGACGATCACGTCCGACGGTGCCAGACGGAGGCGGTATGCGAGGTGGTTGACGGCCTCGGTCGTGTTTCGGCAGACGATCGCCACATCATCCCCGCTGCGGCCGGCGAAGCGCAGGAGAGCGTCGCGGGCCGACTCGTAGGCTTCGGTCGCGCGCTGGGACTTGTATCCGGCGCCGCGGTGCACGCTCGAGTACCACGGGACGAAGTCCTCGACGGCGCGGAGCACTGCGGGCAGCGCCGAGCTCGAGGCCGCCACGTCACAGGAGAGGTACGGGCGCTCGCGCCCGTCGACGCAGGGGACGGGGAGCCCGTCGCCGACGAGCGCCACCGGCAACGTACGCAGCAGGGTCTCCGTCGTCACGTGAAGATGATCTGCCCGCCTGCCGCGAGCTCGTAGAACTCGCCGACGGTGATGACGTCCTTCACCTGGTCGATGAAGTCGTCCTTCGTGAGCTCGAACAGGTCGGCCGAAGCCTTGCACGCGTACAGCCCGGCGCCCGTGTCGGCGATCATCTCGAGGAACTCCGGGATCGGCGGGAAGTCGAGCTTCTCCATCTTGCGCTCGAGGTAGTGGGTCATGACGCTCGAGACGCCGGGGAGTCCCCCGGCGAAGGTGGCGAGGTGGAGCCCCGGGTTGCCGACCGTCGAGACCTTGATGTGCTCGTAGCGGCGCTTGTGGATCGCGTCCATCCCGAAGAACGTGAAGAACAAATTCGCCTCGATGCCCTCGGCGCGAGCGCCGTTCGCCATGATGAGCGGCGGGTAGAGGCCCTCGAACGAGCCCTTCGAGACGACGATCGAGACCTTCTCGATGGTGCCAGTCATGTCGTGCCGTCCTATCAGATGCAGCCGCGCGGCTTCGGAATCCCGGCGATCTTGGCTGCGAGCTTCGCCGGTCCCTTGGGAAACAGCTGGTAGAGCTCTTTGATCGAGACGCCGGAGGTCTTGCCGAGGACGCGGACGGTCGGCCCCTCGCCCTTCTCGGTGTACTCCGTGCGCATGAACTTCAGCACGCGCCAGTGGTCCTCGGTGAGCGTCGGGATGCCTTCGGCCTGAGCGATCTCGGGCGCCATCGCCTCGTCCCACTCGGCCGGGTCGACGAAGAAACCCTCGTCGTTCACCTCGACCTCCCTCCCCGCATAGGTCGCCTTCGGCATCATCCTCCTCCTTCGGTTGTCTGCCGGCGCTTCCCCCGTTCCGGCATGTCCCTCCCGATGAAAGGGAGGGTTCGCCCGGGGAGGAGCCCGTGCCAGTAGATCTGCTCGAACGTGAGCTTCCCGAGGTGGTTGAGGCGGGACTCGGCAAGCAGCGGCAGGCCGAGGCGGCCCGGGAAGTGTCCCGGCAACGGCTCGGTCTCGTAGTTGAAGTCGATCAGCAGCGCCTTGTTGAAGCCGGTCTCGATGAAGCAGTTCGTGTGCCCGTCGTAGCTTGCCGGCAGCGGCTTGTCGCGCAGGTAGGCGACGATGTTGTCGGCCAGCACCTCGCCCTGGAAGTGCGCGGCGGAGCCCGCCTTGGACGTCGGCAGATCGGCCGAGTCGCCGAGGGCGAACACCTCGGGCCGCGCCTTCGACTGCAGCGTGTGCTGGTCGACAGGCACGAAGCCGAGCGCATCCCCGAGGCCCGGCGAGCTCCCGACGAACGGGGCCCCGGTGTGCAGCGGCACGACGACAGCGAGATCGAAGCCTGTCTCGCGTTCGTCGTAGGAGACGAGGCGCCTGCCGGCGCCGTCGACGCTGCCGGTGTTGAACTCGGTGACGAGATCGATCCGGCGCTCGGCGAGGAGGCCGCCGAGCGCGCGGGCGCATGCTGGCTTGGTGAAGGCGCTGTCGAGCGGTGTGACGAAGGTGATGTCCACCCGGTCGCGGATCTTGCGCTTGGTGAAGTACCAGTCGGCGAGGAAGGAGAACTCGAGAGGTGCGACCGGGCACTTGATGGGCATGTCCACGAGGTTCACGACGATGCGGCCGCCTTCGAAGCGTGCCAGCGCTGCAGCCAGCCGCTGAGCGCCTTCGAGGTCGTAGAAGGTGTGGACGGTGTCGGACGGGTCGCTCAGCCCGTCGGTCTCCTCCGGCGCCAGGGACGCCCCCGTTGCGACGACGAGCACGTCATAGGGGATGCTCCCCCCGTCGCGGAGGCCGACCTTGCGCTCTTCGAGGTCGACATGGTCGACCTCCGCCTCGCGGAACTCGACCCCGGGCCGCAGCTGCGCGCTGCGGCTGCGGACGAGCCGGGTGGGGCGGGCGAGACCGAACGGGAGGAAGAGCAGCCCCGGCTGGTAGAGATGACGATCGTCCCGGTCGATCACGGTGATCTGAGCATCCTCCGAGCTGAGCTGGTGACGGAGGCGGTTGGCGAGCAGCGTCCCGCCCGTGCCGCCACCGAGGACGACGATCTGTGCTGTCACACATGAAGCATGACGCGCAACGCACGCTGAGCACCAGGGCCGTTGGTCCCTCCTTCCGGGCCGATCGGTCAGACGGCGCACCACCGCCGGCGAGCCGCCTGGGTCTCGGGTCCGTGGGAATACCCCATGGGGTACCTCGGTTGACTGTTGAGAAACCCTGCAATTTGGAGGAGCCCCATGGCAACCCTGGCACTGGACCAGAGCAACTTTGAGGAGACCGTGACGACGAACGAGGTCGTTCTCGTCGACTTCTGGGCCAGCTGGTGCGGCCCGTGCAGGATGTTCGCGCCCGTCTTCGAGGCTGCATCGCAGACCCACGAGGACGTCGTGTTCGGGAAGGTGGACACCGAGGCGGAGCAGGCGCTCGCCGCGAGCTTCGGGATCATGTCCATCCCGACTCTCATGGCCTTCCGGGACAACATCCTGCTCTACTCCCAGCCCGGCGCCCTTCCGGCGGCCGCCCTGGAAGACCTGATCCGTCAGGTGAAAGCTCTCGACATGGACGACGTCCGCCGGCAGATCGCCGAGCAGGACCGGGCCGTGTCGTGATCCCACGACGAACAGCACTCTCCCGCAAGACGGAGGCATGAGATGGATGCATTCGAGACCACGATCGACCTGCCGTTGGGTGACGCCGAAGCGGCTATCCGCCACACCCTGGCGGAGGAGGGCTTCGGGATCCTGACCGAGATCGACGTTGCCGCCACCTTGGAGGCCAAGCTCGGGATCAAGCGTCCTCCTCTCAAGATCCTCGGCGCCTGCAACCCGTCGTTCGCCCACCGAGCCCTCACGGCCGACCCGTCGTTGGCACTGGTGCTGCCCTGCAACGTCGTGCTCGAGGACATCGGCGACGGCCACACCCGCGTCTCGGTGGCGGATCCCCGCGCACTGCTCGCCTTCGCCGACCCGGAGCGAAAGGCCGAGGCGTACGATCTCGGCGAGGAGGCAGCCTCGGCGTTGAAGAACGCCGTCGACCAGCTGGAGCGCTGAATCATGGAGGAGCGGTGGTTCGGGGGGAAGGTGCCGGCAGCGTCGCTCCCGACCGCATCGTCGGTGCTTGCCGTGTGCGCCCACCCGGACGACGAGAGCTTCGGCCTCGGAGCGGTCCTCGACTCCTTCGTGGGCCAGGGCGCCGACGTCGCCATGCTCTGCTTCACGAAGGGCGAGGCGTCATCGCTCGGATGCTCGGATCGGGCTCTCTCGGAGATCCGGAGCGCGGAGCTCGTCGGGGCGGCTGCTGCGCTCGGCATCGGCCGGGTCAAGCTGCTGGACCGAGCTGACGGATCCCTCGTCGACGAGCCGCTGGAGGCGCTAGCCGCCGAGGTGACCGCCATGAGCGATGAGGTCGGTGCCGACCTCCTCCTCGTGTTCGACGAGGACGGGATCACCGGGCACCCGGACCATCGTCGTGCCACCGAGGCCGCGCTCGCCGGCGCGCCCGGCTTGTCCGTTCTCGCCTGGAGCGTGCCTCGCGAAGTGGCGGACAGCCTCAACGCAGAGTTCGGGTCAGGTTTCGTCGGGAGGGACCCTGGCGAGCTCGACTTCGTGGTGAGCGTGGACCGAACCCGTCAGCGTCAGGCGATCGGCTGCCACGCCAGCCAGTCGGGCCACAATCCAGTCCTGTGGCGCCGCCTCGAGCTGCTTCGGGACTCCGAGGCGCTCCGCTGGCTCCGAGCACCGGCCTCCGAGGCCCGACACCGGTCCGAGGGCCACGCCGGCCCTGACCAGCACGCCGGCCCTGACCAGCACGCCGGCCACGGCGGCGGCGATGCCACCCTCGCCGAGGAGTGGGACCGGCGCTATGCCTCGGTTCCCCAGGTCTGGCGTCCGGAGCCCGATGAGAGCCTCGCCGAGCTCGTCTCACCACTTCCCCCCGCGAGAGCGATCGACCTCGGTGCAGGGGAGGGACGCAACAGCCTGTGGCTGGCTCGACAGGGCTGGGACGTCACAGCCGTCGACGTCTCACAGGTGGCGCTCGACCGGCTGTCCCGAGCTGCGAGCGCAGAGGGGCTCTCGATAGAGACCGTCGCCGACGATCTCTTCTCGTTCCTCGCCGCCGCCCGAGCCGATTCGCGCACCTTCGACCTCGTGGTCGTCGCCTACCTCCACCCTGATCCGGTTCAGCGTGCAGAGCTGCTGGCGGCAGCTGCCGGCGCCGTCAGCGCAGGTGGCCACCTCTTCGTCGTCGCCCACGACCGCGCGTCGCTCGGGGTGACCGGTCCGCCCGATCCGGAACGTCTCTACACCGACGACGACCTGCGCGCGCTGCCGGGAGTGGAGGTGGTCCGGCTGGCACAGCGGCGCGGCAAGAGCGACGTCAGCGAGCCTGGCATCGACATCGTGCTCTGGGCTGTCCGACCGGGCTGACGGGATCCGTCACCGCGGATCCGATCCCGCGCCGCGGATCCGAGGGTCAGGCGAGCTTCATGAACATGTGCTGGACCTGCTCGAGCGCGTAGCCCTCGGCGGCGGCGTCCTCAGGGTTCTGCACGCAGTACGTGAGCCCTGCAGCGACGACCCTGAACCCGACCTGTTCCAACGCCTTCGTCGCAGCGGAGATCTGGGTCACCACGTCACGACACTCGCGGTGTTCGTCGAGCATCCGCTCGATCGCCTCCACCTGGCCGGCGACGCGGTGCAGGCGACGGCGCACGTCCTCGACGACGTCCTCGGGCAGTTCCATCGCAGATCGTTCCTCCTGTAGGTGGCCCGTCCGAGCCCGCTCGAGCGCGACGCGACCACATCGCACATCGTAATGGTATACCCTGTGGGGTATGTGCAGAGCCGTACGTTGCCGGAAGTGTGGTCGCCCCGATTGGCGCGGCTGTGGAGCTCACGTCGAGCAGGTGCTGGGGCATGTGCCGCGCAATGAGCGGTGCCGGTGCCGGGACAACCCCTCACCCGCGACCACCTCGACAGCGCGCCGGGGGCTCTTCGGCCGCATGAAGGGGTCATCCCGAGGCTGACATCCGGCCGGGTCGGGGAGGAGCGTCAATACTCCGACCGGTCGACGAGATGCTCGACCCGCTCTCCGGTGAGCGCCCTCACGATGTTCTCGGCTGCTGCGCGCGCAGAGCTGACGAGCGAGGTCTCGGTGACCGCCGAATTGTGAGGCGATCCGAGCACGTTGGGCAGTTCCATCCAAGCCAGGCGCGGTGAGAAACGGGCGCCCCCCCGTGGCTCGTCCCACCACGCGTCGATCGCCGCCGAGAAGCTGGCGTGACCTTCGAGGTGCCGGTAGAGGGCGTCCTCGTCGATGACGGCACCTCGGGCGACGTTCACGAGGATGGCGTCAGGCTTCATGAGCGAGAGCTCCCGTGCACCGATCAGGCCGCGCGTGAGGCGGGTGAGCGGTAGAGCGACAAGGACGAGCGACAGGGACGCCTTCGGGGATGAGGTCGAAGGGCACCGCGTCCCGGCTGAGGAACCACCCGAAGACAGCGTCCGCCGAGCCGATCTCTCGCGCGCGCTCAGCCGGGTCGACGTCACTCAGGTAGGCGACCTCGGCCACTTTCTCGAGAGCGCCGGCGATCGCTTCGCGGGTGCCCCTCGGTGGGGTGAAGGTGACGAGAACGCGCCGATCGCTCATCGGTTCGCGCTTACGAGCGGCGCGGGTCGATGTCGCCCGGCTGCTGATGAGGCACCTCGGTCGCCGGGATGACACCGAGACGGCCGGCCTGGTAGTCCTCGAGCGCCTCGATGATCTCGGCACGAGAGTTCATGACGAACGGCCCGTAGTGGACGACCGGTTCGCGGATGGGCTGACCACCGAGGACGAGCACGTCGAGGTTCGGGTGGCGCGACTCCTGCTCGGCATCCGCCGCCACGCGCAGCACGTCGCCCGGCCCGAACACGACGAGCTGGTGGCTGACGATCGGTCGCCGCTCCGCCCCGACCGTGCCGCGCCCCGACAGCACGTAGACGAGAGCGTTGAAGTCCGGCCGCCAGGGGAGAGCGACCTCGGCACCGGGGCTGACGGTGGCGTGCACCATGGCCATCGGGGTGAAGGTCGCCCCGGGCCCTTCGTGACCGGCGACGTCGCCCGCGATCACGCGGACGAGTGCGCCGCCGTCGGGCGAGGTGACCAACGCCGCTTCGGTCGCCCGCAGGTCCTGGTAGCGAGGGTTGTTCCACTTGTTCGCCGACGGCAGGTTGACCCACAGCTGGATGCCGTGGAAGAGCCCGCCCGACGCGACGAGGAACTCCGGCGGGCGCTCGATGTGCAGGATCCCGGCACCGGCCGTCATCCACTGCGTGTCGCCGTTCGTGATCCGCCCGCCTCCGCCGTTGGAGTCCTGGTGGTCGAAGATCCCGTCGATGATGTAGGTGACGGTCTCGAAACCCCGGTGCGGGTGCCACGACGTCCCCTTCGGCTCGCCGGGGGCGTACTCCACCTCACCCATCTGGTCCATGTGGATGAACGGGTCGAGGTCCGCCGTGCTGACGCCGGCAAAAGCCCGGTACACGGGGAACCCCTCTCCCTCGAAGCCAGCCGGGGCCGTCGTCACAGAACGAACGGGCCGGTCGGAAGCCGTGGCGGGATCGGGTGCCGGGATGCGGGGGAGGACGAGCGGGTCCTCAACGGTGATGGCTGGCACAGCTGTCTCCTTCAGATGATTGACTCATCAACAAACACTGCGGCGAGCCCGCGGATTCCCGCCCTACACCTGCTCGTGCCTCCGAACCCGCAACGGCGTGGCAGGGTCGCCGGCGTCGATCTCCATCGCCAGCCGGTGCCCCTCGAACACGGCCTCCGACGTCATCCGGGGCGACAGGGCGTCACCGATGAGATAGCAGCCCCGGATCCCGGCTTCCGCCAACGACAACGGGTCCGCATGGAGGTCGTCCCAGAGAGCGAGCTCGGACGAGCGCTGCGTGACGAGCACGACAGCGGCTGCGTCGAGGACCACGGGCTCGCCGAGCTCGTCACGACCCTTCACCGACCCTGGCTCGATCGACTCGATCGTGACCCCTCGCACCGCCCGCACGCCCACCTCGTGCAGATGAGCCCGCAGGAAGCCCCCTTCCAACGTCTCGTCGCTCACCGGCGACACCACGTCGAAGGGTGTCACGATCGTGGCCTCGTACCCCTCCGAGGCGAGCTGCTCGGCCACGCCGCTCCCGGCGAGATAGCCCTCGCAGTCGTACACGACCACCCGCCGGCCCTCCGGGCGCAGCCCGCGCACCATGACGTCCTCGGGCGTGAGCACCGCTGTGGGACCGGCCTCGGCCCCTGGGATCGGCTCGTGCGTCCGCGGCTGCAGTCCGTCGGTGCGCCAACGTGACCCCGTCGCGACGACGACGAGTGCGGCGCCGTAGTCGAGCACCTCTGCTGTGGCCAGTCGCCGCCCGCATACGAGGGAGACGTTCGAGACCTTGCCGAGCTGCGTCCTCCGCCAGTCGACGACCCGCCCGAGCTCGCCCAGCGTCGGCAGCCTCCGCATCCAGCGCAGATGGCCGCCGACCTCGCCCTCGGCCTCGACGAGGTGCACCTCGTGACCTCGCCGGCCGAGCGTCAGCGCGCACTCGAGCCCTGCCGGGCCGGCGCCGACGACGAGCACGGGAAGGTCCGAGAGGGCGGACCGCGCCATGACCTCGGGGTGCCAACCGCGCCGGTACTCCTCGCCGGCCGTCGGGTTCTGGATGCAGCCGACCCGGTGGTGCACCTCTTCCTTGTAGATGCAGACGTTCGAACCGGTGCACTCGCGGATGTCCTCGAGGCGCCCCTCGGCGATCTTGCGAGGCAGGAACGGGTCCGCGATGGCGGGGCGGGCTGCGCCGACGATGTCGAGCTCGCGAGACGCCACGAGCGACGCCATGAGGTCCGGGTTGTTGAAGCGCCCGACGCTCACGATCGGCTTCCCCGTCGCCTGGCGCACCTGGCCCGTCCACGGACGGCCGTGGCCCTCCGGGAAGTAGCGGGCCGTGCCGGAGTCCTGAGGCCACGTGCCGGTGTTCACGTCGAAGAGGTCGACGAGCGAGTCGGCGAGCCGGATGAACTCGAGCCCCTCGTCGATGGTCACGCCTGGCTCGCCGCGGAAGTCGACTCCGACCCGGGTTGCGACGGCACAGTCGTCACCGACTGCGAGCCGGACGGCTTCGAGCGTCTCCAACCAGAAACGTGCCCGGTTCTCCAACACTCCCCCGTACCGATCACGGCGGTGGTTGAAGAACGGCGACAGGAACTGCGTGCCGAGATAGCCGTGCGCGCCGTAGACGTACACGATGTCGATCCCGCAGTCGCGTGCGCGGCGAGCGGCCTCTGCCCACTCGCGCTGGACGCGGGCGATGTCGTCGACCGTCATCTCCTTCGGGACGACGGCCGGCTCCTCGTGGTGTGCCAGCTGGCTCGGCGCGATGCGGCTGAGGCGCGACGAGCCGTTCGCGCTCTCGATCCCGCCGTGGAACAGCTCCAGGCCCGCGAGCGCGCCATGGGCGTGGATCGCATCGACGGTCAGCACCAGCGCGGCTGCGTCTTCGGCGTCGAAGAAGTCGGCCGCCATCTCGGGCGCCTCGTCGGAGTCCGGCGACACCGGCGCGTACTCGACGCACACACCACCCCACCCGCCCTCGGCTCTGAGCCCGCGGAACGCGGCCTGGGACCTCGGCATCGCGAGGCCGAAGCCGGTGGCGTGCGGCACCTGGTAGAAGCGGTTGGGGAGGACCTTCGGCCCGATCTGGATCGGCTCGAACAGCACGGCATGGCGCTCGAGCATCAGAGACCAATCTTGCCGTTGCGGAAGTAGGCCGAAAAAGTGGCTCCCGTCTCGCCTTGCGACACGAGGTGGCATGTTACGGCCTGGGCTGTTCGGCGTTCGGTCCCGAGGAGGGGAGGTTGTGACCAACGGACCTAGACGCCGGGGATGCGGACGCGTGATCATGACGGCGTGAGTGTCACCACCAAGCCGAGGCCGGTCGTGCTCTCGGCGTACTGCAAGGGATGCGGGCGCTGCATCGCCTCGTGCATCAAGGGCAGCCTCCAGCTCGGCACCGAGATCAACCGTGAGAGCGGGCTCCTGCCGATCGTGTTCGACCCGGAGGCGTGCAACGGGTGCGCGTTGTGTTTCGATGCTTGTCCGGAGCCGTTCGCGCTGCTGCCCGAGAACGACGAAGCCGTCGCTTCAGGGCTGCTGAGCGCGCTGTCGGGCATCCCGGCCGCGCCGGCGGTCGCAACGACTCCGTCCGAGCCCGCGTCCGACCGTCGCATCCCACTTCCGGCCCGGGAGCCGCTCGTCGTGAAGGGCACGGCCGCCGCCGCGATCGGCGCGCTGCTCGCCGGTTGCCGCCACGTCTTCGGCTACCCGATCACGCCGTCGACAGAGGGCGCCGAGCTCATGGCGAAGGTCCAGCCGGCCCTCGGTGGCATGTTCGTGCAGGCTGTGAGCGAGGTCGCGACCGTCAACATGATGTACGGGTCGGGAGGGGCCGGCCAGCGGTGCATGACCTTCACGAGCTCTCCTGGCTTCAGCCTCATGCTCGAGGGCATCTCGTACATGATCGGCTCTGAGGTGCCCGGCGTCTTCGTCGACATCATGCGGGGAGGTCCGGGTCTCGGCAACATCGCACCGGAGCAGGCCGACATCAAGCTCGCCTGCCAGGGTCTCGGCCACGGCAACACCCACGGGATCGTGCTGGCGCCGGCGACGCCGCAGGAGATGCTCGATCTCACGATGCTGGCATTCGAGCTGGCCTTCCGGTACCGGAACCCGGTCGTCGTGCTCGGCGACGGCTACCTCGGCCAGATCACCGGGAAGGTCGAGCTGCCGAGCTTCATGGTCGAACCGGGTCTGCCCGACTGGGCGGTCTTCGGCGATCGCTCCCATCGCGAGAACCTCATCTGCTCCATCGACCTCGACGAGCTCGACCTCGAGCAGCGAAACCTCCGCCTCGACGACAAGTACGCCAGCATGACCGCTCACGAGCAGCGCGCCGACTGCTACCGCTGCGAGGACGCCGACGTGCTCCTCGTCGCGACCAACACCCCCGCCCAGCTCGCCAAGGGCGCGGTGGCGGAGTTGCGGGAGCGTGGAGTGAGAGCAGGGCTGTTCCGCCCGATCACGGTCTGGCCGTTCCCGGTCGACCTGCTGCGGCCGCTGCTCGACCGCTCACCTGAGGTCGTCGTCGTCGAGGCGAGCAGCGGGCAGCTCGAGGACGAGCTGCGGCTCGCCGTGAGCCATGCCGGCCTCGCGACTCCACGGCTCAGCCACGTGCGCCGCATGGGCGGGGTCCTGCCGTCGGCCGACGAGATCGTCGAGCATGTGTCGAGCCTCGAGGAGGTGGCGTGATGCCGACCCCGGTCTTCTACCCGCGCTTCGAGCGCAACGCCCACGGCGAGGGCATCAAGGCGCACACCACAACCTACTGCCCCGGCTGTGGCCACGGCATCATCCAGAAGTACCTCGCCGAGGCGATCGACGAGCTCGGCGTGCAGGATCGCACGATCCTCGTGTCCCCCGTCGGATGCTCGGTCTTCTCCTACTACTACTTCGACGTCGGCAACACCCAGGCGGCGCACGGCCGGGCTCCCGCGGTGGCGCTCGGTCACAAGACCGCCAACCCCGACTCGATCGTCATCGCCTATCAGGGCGACGGCGATCTCGCCTCCATCGGTCTCGCCGAGGCCGTGAGCGTGGCCCAGCTCGGCCTGCCCATCACGATGATCTTCGTGAACAACGCCGTCTACGGCATGACAGGCGGGCAGATGGCACCGACGACGCTGCTCGGCCAACCGACGACGACGACCCCCACCGGCCGAAGCGAGCTCGTCGGCCGGCCGCTCAAGGTGGCAGAGCTCATGGCGGAGCTCGACGGACCGGTGTACGTCGAGCGGGTGGCACTGTACGACAACCGCCGCCGCACCCACGCCCGGCGAGCGATCAAGAAGGCCCTCGAGTGCCAGGTCGAAGGCCGCGGCCTCGCCTTCATCGAAGTCCTGTCGGAGTGCCCCCTGTACCTCTCGCTCGAGCCACCCGAGGCCGAGGACTGGGTTCGCGACACCCTCGCGCCGGTGTTCCCGCTCGGGATCAAGAAGGACGAGACGCTAGCGGGCTCGACCTTTCCGGAGCTGCCGGTGGCGCGATACGAGCCGGACGAGGTGCTCGGCGTCATCGGGGCGACGACCGAACGCCCACCTCGTGCCGCCGGCCCGGGAGGCTTCCCCGCCCACATCGACCGGGACGACGTGTCGCTGAAGCTTGCGGGTGCCGGCGGTGACGGGGCTCAGACGGCGGCCATGGTCCTCACCAACTGCGCGGTGAACGAGGGTTTCGACTCGACCCACATCCCGAGCTACGGCCCCGAGTCGCGGGGCGGCACGTCGTACGCGGACGTGCACATCGCTCGAACCGAGGTCCTGTCGCCGGCATCGCCACATCCACATGTCCTCGTCGCGTTCAACGCGCCGAGCTTGACGAAGTTCGGTCCGGCCGTCCGAGCCGGCGGGACGATCGTGTACGACAGCTCGCTCATCGAGCGCGATGCCGTCCCGGCCGGCCTCGCCGACGGCGTGAGAGTCGTGCCCGTCCCGTTCGCGACGGCTGCGCTCGAGATCGGTGCCGCCGTGGTGAAGAACATCGTGGCGCTCGGCGCCGTTCAGGGCGCGACCCAGCTCTTGCCGCCCGAGACGTTCCTCGTCGGGATCAGGTCTGCTCTGCGGGGCAAGCCGGACCTCGTCGCCCTGAACGAGCAGGCCTTCGCCCGCGGCGTCGAGCTCGCATCAGAGGCGGCCCCTGCGGCCTGAGGCGATCTCGCTCCGGAGCGGTTCCTGCGGGATCGGTGGTGGGGCAGGGGTGGGAGGCGGGCGGGCGCAAGTTTCTGCGTCGAGGATCGTTACCCGTGCGTAGTTGTCCCGGCCGTCGAAAAGGAGACCCCCGCACGTGCGACGACTTCTCGCATTCCTCAGCATCCTCGGA
>JAKCCH010000033.1 GCA_021838945.1 Actinomycetes bacterium | reverse complement strand
CTACAGCGCCTGCAGGATCACCCTCTTCGGCTCATGAACGCGCTGCTCACGGCCGTGCGAGTCCGGGATGGACGAGCTGAGCCGCCGAAGTCGGGTCAGTCGTGCGTGTGCGCCGCCGCGTCCGCGAGACGTGCGCGGCGGGCGTGGCTGAACCGGCCGACCGGTAGGTCGACCAAGCCGGGAACGACGATGCGGTCGCCCGACGCGTGCCCGATCGGCGCTGCCGGTACGCCGCTGCCGGCAGCCATCCCGAGCAGCCGGTCCACACCGCTTGCCGCCACGGCCACCACCACGCGGCTCGGCGCCTCGCTGAACAGCTCGGCCGGCGACGCGATCGCGCCGTCGGTCACCGACACGCCGATGCCCGATGCCGCCGCGAGCTCTGCCAGGCACAGCCCGAGCCCGCCGTCCGCGACGTCGTGCAGGGCCGAGACCCCGAGGCCCCGTCCCGCGACCCCGGCGAGGGACCGCGCGATCTCGCAGGCATCGAGGTGGGCTTCGTAGTCGATCTCCGCCAACGCCCCACCCGGCTCGCCGAGCACGTCGCGGCACCACCGAGACCCGCCGAGGAGGGCGGAGCGCCGACCGAGCAGGACGAGGGCATCGCCGTCCCTCATGCCGGCATGTCGCGGAGGCCGCTCGTCCAGGCGGTCGATCAGGCCGACGACACCGACGACGGGCGTCGGGTCGATGTCGGCGCCGTCGCTCTCGTTGTAGAGGGAGACGTTGCCCCCGACGATCGGGACCTCGAATTCGGCGCAGGCTTCCGCCATGCCGTCGATCGCTTCGGAGAGCTGCCACATCACGACCGGGTGCTCAGGGTTGCCGAAGTTCAGGCAGTCAACTGCTGCAACAGGACGAGCCCCGGTGCAGGCCACGTTCAGGACGGCCTCGCCGACGGTGAGGGCCGCGCCGAGCCTCGGGTCGACCGCACACCAGCCGGGGTTCGCATCGGTCGTGAGGGCGAGCCCCTTGCCGGTCCACGGCACACCGGGCCCGGCGAGCCGCAGCACCGTGGCGTCCGCCTCGCCCGGGCCGATCACCGTGTTGAGGAACAGCTGATGGTCGTACTGGCCGGACACGAACTCGGGGTCGTAGGACATCTCCGTGAGCTGAGCGGAGAGATCCCACGCCCACTCTGCCCGCCGAGACGGGTCGCCGGCCAACACCGCAGAGGGACCGGGCGCGCTCCGCTCCGCCAGGTCATGTGGCGCCTCGAGGGGACGCCGGTAGAGCGGGGCGTCCTCCGACAACGACGATGCCGGCACGTCGGCGACGACCGCGCCGGTCCCGTCCCGCACGACCAGCCGGCCGGTGCCCGAAGCATCCGGAGCCGTCACCTCGCCGACCACGGTGGCCCTGACCTCGTACTTGGCGCAGGTGGCGAGCACCGCGTCGAGCGAGTCGGGCCTCACGATCGCCAACATCCGCTCCTGGCTCTCGCTCGTCATTATCTCGACGGGCGACATGGCCATCTCGCGCTGCGGCACGGCCGAGGCGTCCACTGTCATGCCGAGACCGGCCCGAGCAGCCGTCTCACTCGTGGCGCACGAGAGGCCGGCGCCGCCCAGGTCCTGGATCCCGACCACGAGCCCCTGATCGAGGAGGTCGAGAGAGGCCTCGATGAGGCGTTTCTCCTCGAACGGGTCGCCCACCTGCACGCTCGGACGTTTCGAGTCCTCGCCGCCCTCGGCCCCCGAGAAACCCGCCGACGCCAGCACGCTCACGCCGCCGATCCCGTCACGTCCCGTGAGTGAGCCGAGCAGGACGGCGAGGTTGCCCACGCCCGACGCCCGCCCGAGCACGAGCCGGTCGACCGGCAGCACGCCGAGACAGAAGACGTTGACGAGGGGGTTGCCGCGATACGTCGAGGAGAACGTGAGTTGGCCGCCGACCGTCGGCACGCCGACGGAGTTGCCGTAACCGGCGATGCCGCGGACGACACCGTCGAACAGGAAGCGGCTACGAGGGTCCTCGAGGTCACCGAAGAAGAGAGGGTCCATGAGGGCGATGGGCCGCGCTCCCATCGTGAACACGTCTCGCAGGATCCCGCCGACACCCGTCGCTGCCCCCTGGTAGGGCTCGACAGCGGAGGGATGGTTGTGTGACTCGATGCGCAAGGCGATGGCTGTCCCATCGCCGACGTCGACAACCCCGGCGTTCTCCCCCGGTCCCACCAAGACGTTCTTGCCCTCTGAAGGCAGCCGGCGCAGGTGGATGCGGGACGACTTGTAGGAGCAGTGCTCGCTCCACATGACCGAGTACATCGCCAGCTCCAGATGTGTCGGTTCGCGCCCGAGCACTCGGACGATCATGCCCAGTTCATCGTCCGTAAGGCCGAGCTGGAGGTGAAGTGCGGTGTCACTGCCCATGCTGCTCATGACAACTCCCGGCCCACCTGTGGGTGCGCCGGAGCAATCGCGGCCTCTGAACCGAACCGCTTACACGACAATGACGTGGCAGCTCGCCGACGGCACAACTTGCGCTGGCAGACACAATCATGGACAATGGCTCTATGCCTCCCAGGAAAAGAGCAACAAAAGCTGCGTTGTCGTCTGAGCACAAGGATGCGCTCGCGGCAGGTCGCCGTCAGGGACACGCAGTACGGCGCTACCTCGTGGCGCTGGAACGGAACAGGCCGCGCCGTGGTCGCCAAGTCACCGCCGAGTCCCTCCAGGAGCGTCTCGCCGACGTCGAGACGCGCATCGCCGAAGCCGACGCGTTGCAGCGCGTCCACCTCATCCAGGAGCGGCGGAACTTGGAGAAGCGTCTCAGCAGCCGGGGTGACGAGGTCGAGGACGACATGGAGGCGCTCGAAGACGCTTTCGTGAAGGTCGCCGCCGAGTACGGCCAGCGCAAGGGCATCGATTACGCGACGTGGCGGGAAGCAGGTGTCCCCGCCGAGGTGCTTCAGCGCGCGGGTATTCATTGGAGCCGCCGAGGCTAACTCGCGAGCGACGCGAGCAGCCCGACTCCATCGAGTGAACCGAGGAGCGAGCTGCTCGCTCGTTCGGGATGCGGCATGAGGCCGACTACGTTGCCGGCTTCATTGCAGATGCCTGCGATGTCCGCGACCGAGCCGTTCGGGTTGTCGTCATACGTCAGCACGATCTGGTCCTGCTCGCGCAGCCGGTCGAGCGTCGAGTCATCACAGGTGTAATTGCCCTCGTTGTGATTGATGGGCAGCTCGAGCATGGCGCCTGGCTCGCATGTTCGCGTCAGCACGGACCGTGTCGACACGACACGGCACGGGACGGTGCGGCAGAGGAAGCGCAGTCCGGCGTTCCTCTGCAGCGCGCCGGGCAGGAGTCCGGCTTCGGTCAGCACCTGGAAGCCGTTGCAGATCCCGATGACGGGTCTGCCGTCGCGCGCCGCCTCCTCGACGGCCGTCATGACAGGCGAGAACCGAGCGATCGCACCCGGCCTCAAGTAGTCCCCGTGGGCGAACCCCCCCGGCACGACGACCCCGTCGGCGCCTGCGAGGGAGGTCTCGGTGTGCCAGACGAGCGTGGCGTCGATGTTGACCCGGCCGAGGGCCTCGACCACATCGTGCTCGCAGTTGGAGCCGGGGAACACCACGACCGCGATGCGGGTCATCGCTACGGAGTCACCGCCACGTCGTAGCGTTCGATCACGGGGTTCGCCAGCAGCTTGCGGCACAGCTCGTCGCACTGCTCGAGCGCAGCGGGCTTGTCAGCCGCCTCGATCTCGAACCGGATGAGCTTGCCCACCCTCACGTGCTCGACGTGGTCGAAGCCGAGTGCCGGTAGAGACCGCTCGATCGTCTGGCCCTCGGGGTCCGCGATCCCTGCGAGCCCGCTGATCTCGACGACGGCGGAGAACTTCACGAGCCGTACCAGTCGTCGAGCCGCTTGCGCGAGATGTGCTCGTAGGCCGCCCGGTAGCGCTCACGGGTGGACTCGATGACCTCGTGAGGTATCGGAGGTGGGTCCGAGGACTTGTCCCAGCCCGTCGCCTCCGCCCAGTCCCGCACGGGCTGCTTGTCGAACGATGGCGGAGTCGACCCGGGCGACCACTCCTCGGCCGGCCAGAAACGCGACGAGTCCGGCGTCAGGATCTCGTCGCAGATCGCGAGCTCACCCTCGATGAACCCGAGCTCGAACTTCGTGTCCGCGACGACGATGCCGCTCGTGAGCGCCCTCTCGGCTCCGCGCAGGTACGCACCGATGCAGATCTCCCGCGCTCGCGACGCCACGTCACGGCCGACGAGATCGGCTGCCTGTTCGAAGGAGATGTTCTCGTCGTGTCCCTCCGTCGCCTTCGTAGACGGGGTGAAGACCGGCTCCGGCAGCTGCTCGGACTCCTTCAGGCCTTCGGGGAGCGTCGTGCCGTGCATCGTGCCGGTCCGGAGGTACTCCTTCCATGCCGAGCCGGCGAGATAGCCGCGGACGATGCACTCGATCGGGAGCATGTCGGCGCGCCGGACGAGCATCGCCCGTCCTGCGATCCCGCCGAGGTCGGCGGCCCCGTCGGGGAACCCGGACGGGTCGGCAGTCACGAGATGCGTCCGCGCGATGTCGGAGAGCTCTCCGGCCCAGAACACCGTCATCGCCGTCAGCACCCTTCCCTTGTCGGGCACGGGCTCGGCGAAGACTCGGTCGAACGCCGAGATGCGGTCGGACGCCACCATGAGCAGGTCGCCGTCGCCGGCGTCGTAGATGTCACGGACCTTTCCGGAGTAGATATGGGGCAGGGTCACTCGGGGGTCACCTCCAGGTCGTCGAGTCGATCGATCGTCCGGTGGGCGTGCCGTAGGGCGCGGTCGAGGTCGAAGGCGCTCGCCAGCACGACGGCGGCATCGGAGCCGGAGCCGGCGAGCGCGGACTTCACGTCGGGATCCCCCTCGACGATCTCCCGGAAGCTCCGGCGCTCCTCGTAGGCCCGGCGCGAGTCCCGCTGGACGATGCGGTAGGCGTCGTCCCGAGTGAGACCGGCTTGCACGAGCGCGAGCAGGACCGGCTGGGAGAACACGAGACCGTACGAGCCCTCGAGGAGGTTCTCGAGCATCCGTTCGGAGCGGACCACGAGCCCGTCGACCATGCGGGCGCAGCGGCGCAGCGCGTAGTAGGCGGCGAGACTGGCGTCGGGGAGCACGATCCGCTCGACCGAGCTGTGCGAGATGTCGCGTTCGTGCCAGAGCGCGACGTCCTCGAGCCCGGCGACCGCGTAGCCGCGCAGCACCCGCGCAAGTCCGCAGAGACGCTCGGCGGTGATCGGGTTGCGCTTATGCGGCATCGCCGAGGAGCCCTTCTGCCCGGTGCCGAAGGCCTCCTCGACCTCGGCGACCTCGGACCGCTGGAGGTGCCGCACCTCGAGCGAGACCGTCTCCACGGTCGTCCCGATGGCGGCGCAGGCGTAGAGGTACTCGGCGTGCCGATCTCGGGCGATGACCTGGGTGGCGGGCACCGGCTCGAGGCCGAGCTCCCGGCAGACGTGTGCTTCGACCGCCGGATCGATGTTCGAATAGGTGCCGACGGCGCCTGACAGCTTGCCGACGGCGATGCCGGCTCGAGCCGCCCGCAGGCGGTCCCGGTCCCGCGCCGCCTGGAGGCAGAACAGTGCCAGTTTGGTGCCAAAGGTCGTGGGCTCCGCGTGCATTCCGTGCGTGCGCCCGAGCATGGGCGTGTGGGCGTGCTCACGGGCGCGCCGGGCGAGGACGGCGATAAACCCGTCGATGGCCTCGAGGAGCAGATCTGCCGCGCGCACGAGCGTCGCGCACAGCGCCGTGTCCACCACGTCCGAGGACGTCAACCCGTGGTGGACCCAGTTGCCCTCCGGCGGGCCGATGTGCTGCTGGACGACGTCGACGAACGCGGCCACGTCGTGGTCCGTCACGCGCTCACGCTCGTTGACCGCTGCGACGAAGGCGGCGTCGATCTGCGGTGCCCGTTCCCGGCAGGCAACAGCGTGCTCGTTCGGGATCACCCCGAGCGAGGCCCAGGCTTCGACGGCGAGCAGCTCGACCTCGAGCCAGGTCGCAAAGCGCGCCTCCTCGGAGAAGAGCGCAGCCATCTCGGGCATCGAATAGCGGGGGATCATCCTCGACGATGATCCCTCACGCGGCGGCGAATGACACGTATTGCTCGCGGCCAGGGCCGACGCCGACGTAGCTGACCCGAACGCCGGCGACTCGGGCGATCAGCTCCACGTAGCGCCGTGCCTCGGCCGGCAGGTCGTCGACGCTCGTCGCACCGGCGAGGTCCTCCTGCCATCCGGGCAGCTCCTCGTAGACCGGGACGACCCGGTGCAGCACGGACTGGTGGTAGGGGATGTGCTCGTAACGGGTGCCGTCGGTGGTGTCCTCGTAGGCCGTGCACACCTTGAGCGTCTCGAGCCGGGAGAGCACGTCGAGCTTGGTGATCGCGAGCTCGGACAGCGAATTGAGCCGTGCGGCGTGGCGGATCATGACGAGGTCGAGCCAACCCGGCCGGCGGCGGCGGCCGGTGTTAGTGCCGTACTCGTGCCCACGGTCGACGAGGTAGTCGGCCACCTCACCGTCGACCTCTGTCGGGAACGGCCCGGACCCGACGCGGGTGACGTATGCCTTCACGATCCCGACCACCCGCGAGATGTCGCGCGGGCCGATGCCGGCGCCGACGCAGGCTCCACCGGCAACAGGGTTCGAGGACGTGACGAAGGGATACGTCCCGTGGTCGAGGTCGAGGAACGTGGCCTGGGCGCCCTCGAGCATCACCTGCTCGCCGGCCTCGAGCGCCGTGTGGACGAGGGCGACGGTGTCGCCGATCATCGGAGCGATGCGTGGTGCGAGCTCGCCGAGATAGCGCTCCTCGATCTTTGCCTGGTCGAGCGGGAGCCTGTTGTAGACCCGTGACAACAGGGCGTTCTTCTCGCGGAGGACGACGCCGAGCTTCTCCCGGAAGATCTTCGGGTCGAGGAGGTCCTGCACGCGAAGCCCGATGCGGGCGGCCTTGTCCGCGTAGGCCGGGCCGATGCCGCGCTTGGTGGTGCCGAGCTTGTTGTGCCCCAAGAAACGCTCGGTCATCAGATCGAGCTCGTAGTGGTACGGCATGATCAGGTGGGCATTGCCGGAGACGACGAGGCGGCTCGTGTCGATGCCGCGGCTCTCGAGCATCTCGCACTCGGCGATGAGCACGGCCGGGTCGACGACGACGCCGTTCCCGATGACCGGCACGGTGTGGGAGTAGAGCACCCCGCTCGGCACGAGCTGGAGAGCGAACGACTCGCCGTCGACCACGATCGTGTGGCCGGCGTTGTGGCCGCCCTGGTACCGGACGACGAGGCGCGCCTCCTTCGCCAGCAGATCGGTGAGCTTGCCCTTGCCTTCGTCACCCCACTGGGTTCCAACCACGACGGTCGCGGGCACGCGCTCAGATCCTCCGGTCGATGCTCGAGGGGCGGAGGATCCAGTGTAGGCGATCAGGGATGCCGGCCCGTCGAGCGTGACGGCCGGCCAGGGACCCGGCGGCCAGTGACCCGGCCAGGGACGAGCGCCTCAGTGAGCGGCGGCCTGGGCCGCCGGGTCCCGCCAGACGAGCGTGCGGCGAGACTGGCGCATCGACAAGCCCGAGGTCCCGGTCGCCTGCTCGAGCGCCTCTGCATAGACCTCGTCGGCGTCGAGCCGCCGCAGCTCCTCGGCGAGAAGGTCGCCGAGAGTACGCCGGAGGAGCGGGAGCTGACGCTCCGGCTGGCCTGTGCGCGAGAACGTGGCCATGCGCCCGTCGGGCCGGCTCACCTTCACCACGTGGTCGGCGCTGCTGTCGTGGCTGTCGTGGCTGTCGTGGTCGTCGTGGCTGTCGTGGTCGTCGTGGCTGTGCCCGCCGCCCTCGCTCTCGCCGCCCTCGCCCTCGCGAGCCGGACCATCGCCGGGCGGACGGAGCGCCACCTCCACCTCGGTCACTCCGGGGCCGGTCGAGTCCTCGACTGTGGTGCCCACGCCGAGCCCGCGCCCGAGCCAGCCGGCCAGGAGCTCTGCGCTCGGGTTCCCCCTCTCTGCAGCCACCCGGGCGCGAACGGCCGAGAGATCGACGGCGTCGAAGGCGGATGCGAGAAGCGAGCGCCACGGTGTCGTACGAGTCCAGGCGAGGTCGGTGTCCCCCGGAGCGAAGTCGGCGGCCCGCTGCCGGAGAGCCGCCACCGGGTCGCGAGCGAGCGCGCAGTCCGTCACGCGCCGGTCGGCGAGGACGCCGAGCGGGTCGACGGCGATCTCGTCGGGCGGCGGACCATGCCACCACGTGAGGACCGGGCAGTCCGGCGCGAGGAGGGGAAGCACGACCGACTCGGGATGGAGCGTGAGCCTGCCGTACATGCGCATCACGACCGCCTCGATCGGGCCGAGCCGCCCGCCGACCTGAACCTCCGCGTCGAGCCGATCCGTGGTGTCGAGCTGCCGCCGGATCACGACGACCAGCCTGCACGGGTGAGCCTGGGCGGCGATCGTGGCCGCTTCCTCGGCGACGGCGACATCCTTCTCGTCGACGGTCACGACGAGGGTGACGGCAAGGCCTGACGCGACCATCGCGCCGGCACGGCGTTCTGCGGCGAGTGCTCTCACCACGTCGCCGCCGTTCGTGTCCCACAGCGTGGTCGTCATGGCCGCCGCCAGGTCCGGCCGTCGTGGGCGAGCATGGCGTCGGCGCCCTGCGGCCCCCACTCACCCGATCGGTACGGTTCGGGCGTCGTGCCCTGCCAGAATTGCTCGAGCGGGTCGATCACGCTCCAGGAGGCCTCCACCTCTACGTGGTCCGGGAAGAGCGTCTTGTCGCCGAGAAGCACGTCGAGCAGCAGCCGTTCGTAGGCCTCGGGGCTCGACTCGGTGAAGGCCGTGCCGTACAGGAAGTCCATCGACACCTCCCGGATCTCCATCGCCGAGCCCGGCGCCTTCGAGCCGAACCGCAACGTGATCCCCTCGTCCGGCTGCACCCGGACGACGAGCTGGTTGTTCCCGAGCTCGACGGTGTCGGTCTTCGTGAAGGGAAGGTGCGGTGCGCGCTTGAACACGACGGCGATCTCAGTCACCCGACGGGGGAGCCGCTTGCCCGTTCGCAGGTAGAACGGCACGCCGGCCCAGCGTCGGGTCTCGATGCCGAGCCGGACGGCTGCGTACGTCTCGGTCGTCGATCCCTCTGGCACGCCTTCCTCGGCGAGGTACCCCTTCACCCGTTGGCCACCGAGCCAGCCCTGCTGGTACTGGCCGCGCACCGTATGTGCGCCGAGGTCCGAGGGGAGGGAGATGGCGTTCAGGATCTTGTGCTTCTCGGCGCGGAGCGAGTCGGCGTCGAATGAAACCGGCTCCTCCATGGCGGTGAGGGCGAGGAGCTGGAGCAGGTGGTTCTGAAGGACGTCACGCGCCGCGCCGGCGGCGTCGTAGAAACCGGCCCGCCCCTCGATCCCCACGTCCTCCGCCATCGTGATCTGAACCGAGTCGACGAAGTTGGAGTTCCAGACCGGCTCGAACAAGGTGTTGGCAAAACGCAGAGCCAGCAGGTTCTGCACCGTCTCCTTGCCGAGATAGTGGTCGATCCGGAAGACGTCATGTGCGGTGAAGACCGAGTCGACGAGACTGTTCAGCTCCTTCGAGCTCGGGAGGTCGTGGCCGAACGGCTTCTCGACGACCACCCTCCGCCAGCCGGCGCGCTCGTCGCTGTCGGCCATCCTCGTGCGCGCGAGCTGTTTCAGCACGAGCGGGAAGGCGGCAGGCGGGATCGAGAGGTAGAAGGCGGCGTTGCCGGCGATCCCGTGGCTGTCCTCCAGGTCGACGAGCGTCTGGTAGAGCTGATCGAAGGCGTTGTCGTCATCGAAGCTCCCGGGCACGAACTTCACGCTGTCAGCGATCCGGCGCCAGACGTCCTCGCGGAACTCGGTGCGGGCGTGCTGCTCCGCCGCCTTCCTGGCGAGCTGTTCGAAGTCGCCGTCCCCCCAGTCGCGGCGGGCGAAGCCGAGGAGGACGAAACCGGGCGGGAGGAGGCCGCGGTTGCCGAGGTCGTAGACGGCCGGGATCAGCTTCTTGCGGGCGAGGTCGCCGGTGACGCCGAACACCACCAGCGCGCAGGGGTCCGGGACCCGAGGGAGACGACGGTCGCGCGGATCTCGCAGCGGGTTCGGGGCGGCCACCTCGTCGAATCTACCCACCGGCTCTGCGAAGACGGTGCCGGGGCGATCTCACTCGGGGTCGTCAGGTGATCGACAGATCCCCGTCCTTGACGTCGACCGCGACGTCGTCACCTTCGCTGTACTGCCCCTCGAGGAGGGCGACGGCCAGCCGGTCGCCGAGCTCTCGTTGGATCGTCCGGCGGAGGGGGCGTGCGCCGTAGGCGGGGTCATAGCCGTGGTCGGCGAGCCACTCCTTCGCCTCCCCGGAGACCTGCAGCGTGAGCCGGCGCTCCTCGAGCCGGCGCGAGAGGCTGTCCAGTTGGATGTCGACGATGCGGGACAGGTCGCTTCGATCGAGCGGGCGAAACCGCACGATCTCGTCGATCCGGTTGACGAACTCCGGTTTGAAGAAGTCCCGCGGGTCGACCGGCAGGTTCGACGTCATGATCAGGATGACGTTGGTGAAGTCGACCGTCCGCCCCTGGCCGTCCGTCAGCCTGCCGTCGTCGAGCACCTGCAGCAGCACGTTGAACACGTCAGCGTGCGCCTTCTCGATCTCGTCGAGCAGCACGACCGAGTACGGGCGCCGGCGGACGGCTTCGGTCAGCTGCCCGCCTTCCTCGTACCCGATGTAGCCCGGCGGGGCGCCGACGAGGCGCGAGACGTTGTGGCGCTCCTGGTACTCGCCCATGTCGATGCGGACCATGGCGCGCTCGTCGTCGAAGAGGATCTCTGCGATCGAGCGGGCGAGCTCGGTCTTGCCGACGCCGGTGGGACCGAGGAAGAGGAAGCTGCCGATCGGTCGGTGCGGGTCCGACAGCCCGGCGCGGCTGCGCCGGATGGCGTTCGCCACCGCCGTCACTGCCTCGTCCTGACCGACGACGCGGAGGTGCAGGAGGTCCTCGAGGTGCACGAGCTTCGCGACCTCGCCCTCGACGAGCCGGGAGACCGGGATCCCGGTCCAGCGGCTCACGACTTCGGCGACGTCCTCGTCGTCCACCTCTTCCTTCAGCATCTGCTGCTCGGACTGGAGCTCGGCGAGCCGTGCGGTCGCCGTGTCGATCTCCTTCTCGATCTCGGGGATCCGGCCGTAGCGGATCTCCGCCGAGCGGGTGAGGTCGCCCTGGCGCTCGAGGAGCTCGGATTCGCTCCTCGCCGTCTCGAGCTCGCTCTTGGCGGAACGTATGGCCCCGATGGCGTCCTTCTCGGCCTGCCAGTGCGCCGTCATCGCGGTCTGCTGCTCCTGGAGGTCGGCCAGCTCCGCCTTCAACCGCTCGAGGCGCTCGAGGGACGCCGGGTCGGTCTCCTTCGCGAGCGCGACCTGCTCGATCTCGAGCTGGCGGATGCGCCGGTGCACGACGTCGAGCTCGGTCGGCATGGAGTCGATCTCGATGCGCAGGCGGCTCGCCGCCTCGTCGATGAGGTCGATCGCCTTGTCGGGGAGGAAGCGACCTGTGACGTAGCGATCCGAGAGGACGGCCGCGGCCACGAGCGCGGCGTCCTGGATGCGGACGCCGTGGTGCACCTCGTAGCGCTCCTTCAGCCCGCGGAGGATGGCGATGGTGTCGGCCACCGACGGCGGGTTGACGAGGACCGGCTGGAAGCGGCGCTCGAGGGCGGCGTCCTTCTCGATGTGCTTGCGGTACTCGTCGAGCGTCGTGGCACCGATGAGGCGGAGCTCGCCTCGCGCCAGCATCGGCTTGATCATGTTGCCGGCGTCCATCGCTCCCTCGGCGGCGCCGGCGCCGACGATCGTGTGGAGCTCGTCGATGAAGGTGATCACCTCGCCCTCGGCATCGGTGATCTCCTTCAGGACCGCCTTCAGCCGCTCCTCGAACTCGCCGCGGTACTTGGCGCCGGCGACCATCGAGCCGAGGTCGAGCGCCACGACCCGCTTGTTCTTCAAGCCTTCCGGCACGTCGCCTTCGACGATGCGGTTCGCCAGCCCCTCGACGATGGCGGTCTTGCCCACTCCGGGCTCGCCGATCAGGACCGGGTTGTTCTTCGTGCGGCGGGAGAGGACCTGGATGACGCGGCGGATCTCCTCGTCCCGGCCGATGACCGGGTCGAGCTTGCGCTGCCGGGCGAGCTCGGTGAGGTCGCGGCCGTAGCGCTCGAGCGCGCGGTACTGCTCCTCGGGGTTCTGGCTCGTGATGCGGTGGCTCCCGCGGATCTCGCGGAGCGCGCGCAGGAGGTCGTCGCGCGACACCCCGAGGCGGTCGGCGAGGGCGAGCATGAGGTGCTCGATCGAGAGGTACTCGTCGCCCATCTCCTTCTGGGCTTCCTGGGCCCGCTCGAAGGCGTGCGTCAGCTCGAGCGAGAGCGACGGCTCCTCGCCGCCGTAGACCTTCGGGAGCTTGCCGAGGCGCTCGTCGAGCCTGTTGCGGATCGTGAGCGGCGAGACCTTCAGCTGATCGAGGAGCGGGATCGCGACGCCGCCCTCCTGCCCGAGCGCAGAGAGGAGGAGGTGCTCCGGCTCCACCTCGACGTGATGGAACTTCCGGGCGAGCGCGACCGCCTCGCGTGTGGCTTCTTGGGTCTTCTGGGTCCAGCGGTTCGGTTCGAGTGGCATGGGTCGTGTCTTGTCAGCGAGCTCCCTGCCGCCACCTGGCGGGCAGTTGTGACTTCGACACCGGGACGAGGTCCCGGCGATAGTGCTTGTGCGTGCGGGCGATCGCCTCGCGGGCCTCCTCGCGGGTCCGCTCGAGATCGTCGCGCAAGCGGCTGTTCTCCTCGACGAGAGCGAGGATCCTGCGGACGCCTTCGAGGTTGACGCCGGCGTTGGTCAGATCCTGGATGCGGCGCAACTGCTCGATGTCCTCGTCGCTGTAGCGCCGGTTCCCCGACCCTGTGCGGGCCGGGTCGAGCAGGCCGCGGCGCTCGTAGATCCGGAGCGTCTGGGGGTGCACCCCTGCGAGCTCGGCGGCGACGCTGATGACGTAGACGGCGCGCTGGCGCGGCCCGCCGGACTGCGTCCGGTCGGCCCGCCGGCTCACGACTGAGCCCCCAGGTACTGATTGACCTGCTCACGGGGTGAGCGGTCCGCCGATGCGGCGGCGAACTCCTCGAGCGCGGCCCGCTGCTCGTCGCTGAGCGACTTCGGGACGTCGATGTCGACGGTGACGAGCAGGTCGCCGTAGCCGTCGCCGTGCGACTGCTTCAGCCCGCGCCCCTTCACACGAAACGTCTTCCCCGGCGTTGTCCCGGCCGGGATCCGGAGCGTCACCGGCTCGCCCAGCGACGGCACCGTGATGTCGGCACCGAGGGCCGCTTCGGAGATGCTCACAGGCACTCGAAGCGTGAGGTTCCGACCGGAGCGCCCGAAGAGCGCGTGCTTGCCGACGTGGACGACGACGTACAGGTCACCCGCTGGACCGCCGTTCGCTCCGGGCTCGCCGCGGCCCTTCACCCGGATGCGTTGGCCGTCGTCGACGCCCGCAGGGATCCTGACCTTGACCTGCCGCTGCTGGCGCTCGGCGCCGCTACCGCCGCATGTCGGGCACGGGTCGACGACCTTCATGCCTCGCCCGTGGCATTCCGGGCACGGCTGGGCGAGAGAGAAGAGGCCCTGGTTGTCGTTGAGGACGCCGCTCCCGTTGCAGCGGGGGCACGTGACGGGCAGCGATCCCGGGCGTGAGCCCGAGCCTGCACAGGTATGACAGATCGCCCCGGTCACGACGTTGACAGACGTCACCACGCCCTCGACGGCATCGTCGAAGGACAGGTGAAGCTCGGCCTCGACGTCCTGACCGCGCCGCGGGCCGCCGAAGGGGTTGCCGGCCGGCGAGCCGCCGCCTGCACCCCGGGTGCCGCGGCCGCCGCGGTTGAAGATCCCGCCGAACAAATCGCCGAGGTCGTCGAGGCGGAAGTTGAACGAGCCGTTACCGCCCGATCCGGCGTTGCCGAAGCCACCCGTGCCGAAACCCCCGGCGAGCGGCCCGAGCCGGCGCACCTCGTCGTACTCCTTGCGCCGCTCCGAGTCGCCGAGCACGTCATAGGCGGCGGAGATCTCCTTGAACTTGTCCTCAGCACCCGGGTTCGCATCCGGGTGGTACTGCTTGGCGAGCTTGCGGTAGGCGCGCGTGATCTCCTTTTCGGTCGCCTCGGGAGAGACGCCGAGCACCTTGTAGTAGTCGGTCTGGAACCACTCGCGCTGGGGAGCCATCTGCTCAGCCCTTCACCTTCACCATCGCGGGACGCACGACGCGCCCCTTCAGGCGGTAACCCGATCGCATCACCTCCGAGACCGATCCCTTCGTCTCGTCGTCCTCACCGGCAGGCTCGTGCGCCACTGCGTCGTGGATCGTCGGGTCGAACGCGACGCCGACCGCATCGATCCGCTCGAGACCCTCGCGCTCGAGCGTTCCGCGGAGCAACGTGGCGATCTGCGTCAACGCGGCGGTGTCGTCGCCGTCGCCGGCGTGTGCGTCCGCCAGGTCGAGCGCGTCGAGCACCGGGAGGAGCTCGACGAGCACGTTCGCGGAGGCACGCTCGAGGAGCTCGGTCTGCTGGCGGACCGCCCGCTTCCGGTAGTTGTCGAAGTCGGCCTGCAGGCGACGGAGCGAGTCGAGGTACTCGTCGCGCTCGGCCACCAACCTGTCGATGTCCTGCTCGATGAGGCGTTCGAGGGTCTCGCCGTTCCCGGTGTTGCCGGCGTGAGACTTGGCTCCCTCTGGTTCGGCCTCGGGCTGGGTGGTACCGCCGGTCTCGGCGGCGGCCTCACTCTCCTCGGCCGCACCAACTTCACCGGCCTCACTGCCCCGCGGGGTGGGATGCCCGCCGCTCACCGGCTCCTCGGCCGGGAAGTCCTCCCCGGCCGAGGTGTTCCGGTCCTCACTCGCGTCAGTCATGCGCCTGCCGCACCGCTCTCAGGGTCGTCCACGATCTCGGCGTCCACCACGTCCTCGTCGGAGGTGGCGGCACCGTCGGTCGAGGTGCTGCCGGTCGAGGTGCCCTGCTGCGAGGCGGCCTGCTCGTACATCCTCTGACCGAGGTGCTGTGAAGCCGTCCGGAGGACGTCGAGGCTCCGGTTGAGCGCGTCGACGTCGCTCCCCGTGAGCTTCTCCTTCACGTCCGAGAGGGCGGACTCGACCGCCTTCCGGTCGTCAGCGGGCACTTTGTCGCCTTGCTCACGGAGGAGTTTCTCGGTCTGGTACACGAGGGTGTCGGCCTGGTTGCGAGCCTCCGCCTCCTCGCGACGCCGGCGGTCGTCGGCGGCGTGCTGCTCGGCATCGCGGACCATCCGCTCGATGTCGTCCTTCGGCAACGAGGACTGGCCCGTGATGGTCATCGACTGCTCCTTGCCGGTGGCAAGGTCCTTCGCGGACACGTGCACGATCCCGTTGGCGTCGATGTCGAAGGCGACCTCGATCTGCGGGACGTTGCGGGGTGCAGGCGGCAGGTCCACGAGCTGGAACTTGCCGAGCGTCTTGTTGTACATGGCCATCTCGCGCTCGCCCTGGAGGACGTGGATCTCGACGGAGGGCTGGTTGTCCTCGGCCGTGGTGAAGATCTCCGACCGGCGGGTCGGGATGGTCGTGTTGCGCTCGATGAGCTTGTGCGTGATGCCGCCCTTCGTCTCGATGCCGAGGCTGAGCGGGGTCACGTCGAGGAGGAGGATGTCCTTCACCTCGCCCTTCAGCACTCCGGCCTGGATGGCGGCGCCGACGGCGACGACCTCGTCCGGGTTCACGCCCTTGTGCGGCTCCTTGCCGGTCAGCTGCTGCACGAGGTCCTGGATCGCCGGCATGCGGGTCGAGCCACCGACCAGCACGACGTGGTCGATGTCGGACTTCGAGAGGTTGGCGTCGGAGATGGCGGAGTCGAACGGCCCACGGCAGGCCTCGACGAGGTCCTCGGTGAGCTCCTGGAGCTTCGCCCGCGTGAGCTTCACATCGAGGTGTTTCGGTCCCTCGTTGGTCGCTGTGATGAACGGGAGGTTGATCGTCGTCTCCTGGACGGCGGACAGCTCGATCTTCGCCTTCTCGGCCGCTTCCTTCAAGCGCTGCATCGCCATCTTGTCGTTCGAGAGGTCGACGCCCTCGGTGTCCTTGAACGTCTTGACCAGCCAGTCCATGACCCGCTGGTCCCAGTCGTCGCCACCGAGGTGCGTGTTTCCCGAAGTCGACTTGACCTCGAAGACGCCCTCGCCGATCTCGAGGATCGACACGTCGAACGTGCCGCCGCCGAGGTCGAACACGAGGACCGTCTGGTCGGTCGCCTCCTTGTCGAGCCCGTAGGCGAGCGCGGCCGCCGTCGGCTCGTTGATGATGCGCAGCACCTCGAGACCGGCGATCTTGCCGGCTTCCTGGGTCGCGGTCCGCTGGGCGTCGTCGAAGTACGCCGGGACCGTGATGACAGCCTGGGTGACGGTGTCACCGAGGTAGGACTCGGCATCCCGCTTCAGCTTCTGCAGGATCCGAGCCGAGATCTCCTGGGCGGTGTAGGCCTTCCCGTCGATGTCGACGGTCCAGCTCGTGCCCATGTGGCGCTTGACGGAACGGATGGTCCGGTCCGGGTTCGTGATCGCCTGGCGCTTCGCGACCTCACCGACGAGGACCTCGCCAGACTTCGCGAAACCGACTACCGACGGGGTCGTCCTCCCACCTTCTGCGTTGGGGATGACGGTGGGCTCTCCTGCCTCGAGGAAAGCCACCACCGAGTTCGTCGTTCCGAGGTCGATCCCTACGGCCTTCGGCATTGTGCGTTGCTCCTTACTCGTCGTTTGTCAGCACTCAGCATAACCAAGTTGAGCGTGATACTGTCAACCTCGCACGGCAGGGATACATTCCGACCTGGTACTCGGACTCGGCGGCTGTCCCGCCTGCAGATGGCGGCGCCTACGGGTGATCGAGCTGCCCGAGCTGCCCGAGCTGGCCGAGTCTCGTTGCGCAGATGTGCGTGAGCGTCGTCAGCTCGCGGCGCTCCCGGTTCAGGAACGGCCAGCCCTCCCGGCCGACGACGAGGGCCAGCGCTCCCATCGCCGGGCCTGCGCCGATGGGAAGGTCCAGACAGTCGTCGCTCCCGACGAAGCGCGGCCCTTCTCCGCCCGCACTCGCCACCACCGCCGGCGGCACTTGGCCGGCCGCGGCAAGGAGTCGGTCCTCGCCTTCGCGCGCCAGGACAGCCCACGAGACGCCGAAGGCGGCCACGCACCCGCTCACGAGCGCGTCGAGGACGCCGTCGACCGATGTCTCCGTGACGACGGCGGAGGCGACTTCGAGGGCGTCCACGAGCAGGTGGTGGCCGTACTCTCCGACCGGAGCGAGCTGCTCCACGTCCACGCCCGGGAGCTCGCCGAGTCGCCGCCCGAGCTCCTCGGCCTGGCTCGGGCCGGACAGCTCGACCGTGAGCTCGTCGCGTGCACGGCCGCGACCGTGCTCGAGCACGTCCACGTCGATGACGTCGCCTCCCATCGCGCCGATGAGAGTGGCGACCGCACCCAACGCGCCCGGCTGGTCCTGCAGGGAGATCTCGACGGAGTAACGCGGCACCGTTCGAACGCTAGGTCGAAGATGGCGTGGCTGTCCGAGCGAACTTTGAACTCTCTGTTACGTGCTGGTCTTTCGCGACGCCGGTCGGGAACGGGCCGGCAGCCCCTCGGTATCCTCCGGCCGTGCCCACGAACACGGCGGATCCGAAGGTCCCACTCGGCGAGCGCCTGCGTGCGGCGGCGTTGAAGCCCGCCGAGCCGTCCGCTGCCGGGAGATCTGGCAGATCCGAGGACGCCATGACCCGCGACGATCTCGAGCGAGCCGCCTCATCCATGACGGACAAGGAGCGCCTGGTCGGCCTGATCGGGGCACCGGTTGCCGCGTTCCTCACGTTCGTGGTGACAGCGGCGCTCGTGAGCGGCGATCCCTCTGCGCGCCTGCGGAGCGGCAGGCTGAACCCGGCGCACGTCGGCGTGTCCAGCTATCACACGCTCGAGGTCGTGCTTCTCGCCGTGTCGCTCTCGATCCTCATCGCCTCGATGATGCGCAAACGGCTGGCTGCCGCCGTTGCCACCGCCCTCTTCGGGCTGGGGGTGTTCAATTTGCACTACTGGGGTTTCGGAATGCCGTACGTGATGGCCGGGGCATGGCTGCTCGTGCGGTCGTACCGGATGTCGCAGCAGCTGAAGCTCCTTCCGACCGACGACGACCGGGCTGCACGGGACCGGGGCGGGCGCACGGCGGTGGCCGCCGCGGCGAGGAGCATCGAAGCCACGAGCTAGGCGCTGTTCGGACGGTCGCTGTCGCGCGACCGTCGACGCGAGGCCGGGATCGTCCGGTGCGCCATCGCTTGCACCACGGATCCCGGGGGGGTGGAGCGCGTTGCTCCTCTTCCGCGCGGTGCGCACCGGATATCCGGCGGCGTTGCTGCCACTTCCGCCGAGCACGCGGAAAGAGGCAGTTCACACACTGATAACACGTGCGTCACCGAGCCGAAACCCCTGCCCGGCATCCTGGTCGTCAGCAGGGTCATCCCGCCTGCTGCTGCCATGGCGTACTGGGTCGAGCGACAGCGTCGTCCAAGGTGCGGTGCGCCGAGCCGAGTCGAATCGAGCACGTTCGGCTCGTCGACGGTTTGAGAGGAGTAGTCGACCCGTGCACCTGGTCGGCGCGCTGAGCGCCATCAGCTACGTCCCCTATCCAAGCTGGCTGAACACGGGCGACAACACGTGGCAGATCACTGCCGCGACCCTCGTCGGCCTGATGAGCCTGCCTGCCCTTGCCGTCCTGTACGCCTCCATCGTCCCGAAGAAGTGGGCGGTGAACGTGTTGGCGATGACGTTCGCCGGCTTCTCCATCGTGCTCATCGCCTGGGTCCTGTGGGAGTACAAGATGGGCTTCGGCGGGACCTCGTTCGGGAACGGGGTCGTGAACGGCGTCCAGGTCCAGTTCTCGCACCACGGCAGCTGGTTCAGCTACTTCATCGACAACTTCCTCGGGAAGCCGGGTGGGATCACGTCGAGCGCCGGCGAGCAGTCCCGCGCCGTCTCCGCCGCCAACACCATCATCCCCTTCCACTTCCCGACCGCCACGCTCGCCTACTTCCAGTTCGTGTTCGCGGCGATCACGCCTTTGCTCTTCATGGGGAGCGTGCTCGGACGCATCAAGTTCCTCGCCTGGTGCATCCTCGTTCCGCTCTGGTCGACGTTCGTCTACTGCGTGGACGCCTTCCTCCTCTGGGGCGGCGGCTACCTCGCGCAGGAGGGCGCTCTCGACTTCTCGGGTGGCTACGTCATCCACATGTCTGCGGGCGTGTCGTGCTTCGTTGCTGCATGGGTGCTCGGACCGCGATTGCTGCGAGATCGCAGGCATGCCCTGCCGAACAACCTCGTCATGGCAGCCGTTGGAGCCGGGATCCTCTGGCTCGGTTGGAACGGCTTCAACGGTGGCGACCCGTACTACGCCGGCGCGAGCGCGGCGGCGGCCGTGATCAACACGAACCTCGCGACTGCGGCCGGCGTCATCGGGTGGATGCTGCTCGACGGCCTGTTCACCAAGGCCCGCAAGCCGACCTTCCTCGGCGGCGTGAACGGCATGATCTGCGGTCTCGTGGGCATCACGCCCTGTGCCGGCTGGGTGAACGGGCGAGGCGCCATCTTCATCGGGCTCATATGCACCGCTGTCGTCTGGGTGGCCTGGAACTACCTGCCGAAGGTGCGGCCGTTCTCGAAGGTGGACGACGCGCTCGGCGTCGTCTACACCCACGGCATCGCCGGCTTTGCCGGAGGCCTCCTGCTCGGGATCTTCGGCGACCCGAGCATGATCGAGTACGGCTGCGGTCATCTCGGCACTGCTGGGCAAGTCGTCAACACGAGCGCGCACTCGTACCTGACACCGCGCGGCACCTGCACGCCGTTCGGCGTGGGCGGCCTGTTGTACACGGGGTCTGCACACCAGCTGTGGGAGCAGTTCCGGGCCGCCATGTGGGTCATCTTGTGGTCAGCCGTGATCACCTTCGTCATCATGAAGCTGGTCTCGCTCGTGCTCCGGGGAGCCCGCTACCCGGACGAGATCCTCGAGGTCGGCGACCTCGCGATCCATGACGAGGAGGCCTTCCCACAGGAAGTGGGTGCCATCAGGTCCGGTGCCGCGTTCGCCCTCGCGAGCGCTGCTGGGGCCCACCTCGGCACGAGCAGAGCGAGTGCCCGTGCGCCCGCAGCACCGGTCAGCGCGGGCGCGCCGACAAAAGAGGTGCACTCCGGCCCAGCGCCCATCGCAGGGTGCGACGCAGGGTTCGACGCAGGGTCCGACGCAGGGTCCGACGCCCCGCGGCCACCCGACGACGACTGAGGGAGAGGACTGAGGGAGACGCCGAAGCGGAGGGACTGGGACGACGTCGCCCCGTCCGCCGAGAGTGCCGGGATAGCCTCCGAGCGTGCCCACTCTCGTCATGCTCCGCCACGGTGAGAGCACGTGGAACGCCGAGAACCGTTTCACCGGCTGGGTGGACGTGGACCTCACGGAGACCGGCGAGGTAGAGGCGCGCGAAGCGGGCGAGACGCTCCTTGCCGAGCGGGAGCTGAGCGGGCTCGACTTCGACGTCGTGCACACCTCCGTTCTGACACGCGCGGTCCGCACGGCCAACATCGCACTCGACGTGATGGGCCGGTCGTGGCTGCCCGTCCACCGCAGCTGGCGTCTCAACGAGCGGCACTACGGCGGCCTCCAGGGGCTGAACAAGAAGGAGACTGCTGCTCGCCACGGCGCTGACCAAGTCGCCCTGTGGCGCAGGAGCTACGACGTACCGCCCCCGCCGTTGCCGCCGGACGACCCGGCAAGCGCCCGTTTCGACCGGAGATATCGCGGGATCCCGGCGTCGGTGCTACCGGTCACCGAGTGCCTCGCCGATGTGGTCGAGCGCATGCTGCCGTACTGGGAAGACGCGATCGCCCCCGAGCTCTTGCGAGGCGAGCGCGTGCTCGTGGTCGCCCACGGGAACTCGATGCGCGCCCTGCTGAAGCATCTCGAGGCGGTGCCGGACGACGAGATCGTGGGTGTCAACATCCCGACCGGCGTGCCACGGCTGTACGAGCTCGACGACGAGCTCGTGGTCGCGGCCGAGCCGCGGTATCTCGGCGATCCCGATGTCGTGGCGGCCAAGGCTGCCGCGGTGGCGAACCAGGCAGGCGCAGCTGCCGCTCGCTGAGGCCGATGTAATCGGCTCGGTTCGCGCTGTTGGCCGGTCGTAACACGGCATTCATGGCCGGGTAACGCGGTCTTCTTCGTCCGGGTACGGCGCTGCAACACCACGTTTGTATCGTGACGCCGCAAGCGACCGCGGACAGGGAGATCGTCGATGAAGCTCGTCGTGGCAGTGGTGAAGCCGTTCAAGCTCGACGATGTGAAGGAAGCCCTGAAGGACCTCGGGATACAGGGGTTGACGGTCACCGAGGCCCAGGGTTTCGGCAGGCAACGCGGCCACACCGAGGTGTATCGCGGCGCGGAGTACACGATCGATCTCGTGCCGAAGGTCCGGATCGAGGTCGTGCTCGATGACCACCAGGTGCCGGAAGTGGTCGAAGCCATCGTGCGATCGGCCGGGACGGGAAAGATCGGCGACGGGAAAATGTGGGTGCTTCCGGTCGAGGACGTGGTGCGAATCCGTACAGGCGAGCACGGTCCCGACGCGGTCTAGTGCCTTCGGGGCCCGCAGCCTTCGAGCCTCTGCCATCGTCGGGCGGGCGCACGAGAAATGGTTGCGCCGCCCCGCTACTCTTTCGCGTCATGGCAGGGGCGAACCTTGATCTCAGCAGTGTCTGGCTCTTCAGCGAGTGCTCGCGAGCGGAGCTGAAGACGATCCAGAAGAGGGCGATGCCGACGTCGGTGTCGTCCGGGACCGTGATCTGCGACGAAGGATCGGTCGGGCAGACCTTCTATTTCATCCTCTCCGGCAAGGCGAACGTGCTCCGCAGCGGTCGCAAGCAGGCGGAGCTCGGCCCCGGCGGGTACTTCGGCGAGCTGGCGCTGCTCGACCGCCTCCCCCGGTCGGCGACCGTCCAGGCCGCGACCGACATGGAACTGCTCGCCATCGACCAGAAGGACTTCAACCAGCTGATGAAGGACTCGCCGTCGACCGTGCGCAAGCTGCTCGTCGCCACGGCGTCACGGTTGCGGAGCGCGGACACGAAGGCGATCGAGGCCGCGGTGCACTGAGCGCCGTGACGTCGGCGATCAGCTGAACCGGCTGCGGCCGGGTCTTCAGTCGGTCGCCGGCTCCTCGCCGCCGCCTTCGGCGGCGCCATCACGATCACCCGCGGTGTCTTGCTGGGTCTCGAGCGCGCCGGCGGGTACCGTCGGTTCCGGTTCCGCCTCCGTCGCCGTTTCCGCCGGCGCCGGTGCCGCCGCCTCCATCTCCGAGCTCGTCTCCGTGTCCGTTTTCGTTTCCGCTGGCGTTTCCCCCTCCGCCGTTGCCGCCGCCTCTGCCGCCGCTCCGACGGCGGCTGGCACCGGTTGCATCGACCGCTCGAGGATCTGCGAGATGTCGAGCACGGACACCTCTTCCCCTCGCTGGCGCTCCTTCACGGCGTCATCGAGCATGATCATGCAGAAGGGACAGGCCGTGGACACAACATCGGCGCCGGTCCCGAGCGCCTCGTCGGTCCGCTCAAGGTTCACGCGCTTGCCGATCTTCTCTTCGAGCCACATGCGCGCTCCGCCTGCACCGCAGCAGAAGCCCCGCTCCCGGCATCGATGCATCTCGACCGAAGTCACGCCGGGGACGTTCTCGATGACTCGGCGTGGCGGGTCGTAGACCCGGTTGTGGCGGCCCAGGTAACACGGGTCGTGGTACGTCACCTTCGCGTCGAAGTGACCCGCCGTGAGCTTTCCCGCCCCCATCAGGTGGCTGAGGAGCTGCGAGTGATGGATGACCTCGAAGTTCCCACCGAGCTTCGGGTACTCGTTCGCGAGCGAGTTGAAGCAGTGGGGACACGAGGCGATGATCTTCTTCACGTTCGCCGATGTGAGCGTCTCTACGTTCTGCATCGCCTGCATCTGGAACAGGTACTCGTTGCCGAGACGGCGCGCCGGGTCTCCGGTGCACGACTCCTTCGGCCCGAGCACGGCGAAGGTGACCCCGGCCCGCTTCAGCAGCCGGGCGAGTGACTGGGTGGTCTTCCGCGCTCGCTCGTCGAGGGCACCGGCGCAACCGACCCAGAACAGGTACTCCACGTCGTCCGGGATGTCCTCTTTCACCACAGGGATCTCGAACTCGAGGCCCTCGGTCCAGCCGAGCCGCTTGGACTGGCCGAGGCCCCAGGGGTCGCCGCGGTTCTCGATGTTTCGGAGCATGAGACCACCCTCGGTCGGGAACCGCGACTCGATCATCACCTCGTAGCGACGCATGTCGATGATCGCGTCCACATGCTCGATGTCGACCGGGCACTGCTCCACGCACGCGCCACAGGTGGTGCAGGACCAGAGGACGTCCGGGTGGATGACGTCCGGCACGAGCGTGCGCGGCTCGGTCTCGTCCTTCTGGAGGAGCCGGCCGGCGCTTGCGAACAGCTCCTCGCGCAGGTCCATGATGACGAGCTTGGGAGAGAGGGGCTTGCCGGTGTTCCAGGCCGGGCACTGGCTCTGACAGCGCCCGCACTCGGTGCAGGTGACGGTGTCGAGCAGCTGCTTCCAGCTGAAGTGCTCGATCTGGCCGGCGCCGAAGACCGTGTCCTCGTCGAGGTTCTCCATGTCCATGTCCGGCGTCTTGTCGAGTGCGCCGAGGGCACGGGGCTGGCGCGAGAAGGCGACGTTGATCGGCGCCATGAAGATGTGGAGGTGCTTCGAGTGCACCACGAAGACGAGGAAACCGACGATCACGATGATGTTCAGCACTACGAAGACCGTGGAGAGCGCTTCGTTCGTGCTCGAGCCGAGCGGGTGGAGCCAGGACCCGACGAGGTGTGAGGCGAAAGCCCAGTTGGAATAGGGGAAGTCAGGGATGCGCTTGCCGCCCTGGACGGTCGAGACGTTCGTCTGCGCCGCCCGGTACATGAGGAGGGTGACGATGACCCCCGCGATCAGCCCGAGGGTGACCCATGCCGCTCCGGTGTGACTCCCGTAGAAGCGGCTCCGCCGCTCCATCCGCCTCGGGTCGTTCCTCAAGCGGATGACGGTGAACACGACGAGCGCGACGAGGACGGCGACGCTGAAGAAGTCCTCGATGAAGCCCACGAACGAGTTCGTGCCGATGCGGGGGATGTGGAACGTCGGACTGAACAGGTCGCCGTAGGCCTCGATGATCGTGAGGAGCAGGACCGTGAAGCCCCAGAAAGTGAAGGCGTGCGCGAGGCCGGGAACCGTCCACTTGAGCAGCCTCTTCTGGCCTCCGACTTCGGTGACCTCGACCTCGGCCCGCCTTCCCCAGCGCGAGAGCCGTTCCGGTGCTGGTTGGCCTGCGGTCACGAGGCGACTCAGGAAGAACAGCCGCCTGCCGGCGATCGCGAACGCGATGGCCGTCGCCGCCAGCGCGATGGGGTACCTGGTGAGCACGTGCCCTCCTCAGAGGCTGCCGATGACGTGGCTCTCGGGGAGCCGCAGGCTGGTCCGCCTTGCCGGCGTTCTACCAGCTTGGAGAATCTATTCCCCGTTACTGACCGTTCGGAAATTCTCGAAGTAGCGGCTCGGGGTCGGTCCACGTTGCCCCTGGTACTTGGAACCCGCCTCCTTGGAGCCGTACGGGTGGTCTGCCGGCGTCGTCATGCGGAGGAAGCTGATCTGCCCGATCTTCATCCCCGGGTACAGGGTTATGGGAAGGTTCGCGACGTTCGAGAGCTCGAGGGTCAGATGGCCGTCCCAGCCCGAGTCGACGAATCCGGCGGTGGAGTGGATAAGCAACCCGAGCCGCCCGAGTGAGCTCTTTCCCTCCAGGCGGGCGACGAGGTCGTCCGGCAGGGCGACGCGCTCCGAGGTCGAACCGAGCACGAACTCGCCCGGATGAAGCATGAAGACGTCGCCTTCAGCGATCTGGACGAGCTCGGTCAGTTCCTCTTGCTGTTCCTTCACGTCGATCGTGCCCATGGTGTGGTTCCGGAACACCCTGAAGAAGCGGTCGATGTGGAGGTCGACGGAGGAAGGCTGCACGCACGAGTCGTCGAACGGGTCGATGATGATGCGGCCGGCGGCCACTTCCTCACGGATCGAGCGGTCGGAGAGGATCACAGCTGGGCACGCTAGTCGGGTCGAACCTCGGCAACCTTCACACAACTGTGGTAAGGTTTGCCCTCGCATGAACACGGACGCCCTGACGATCCAGGAAGCCGCGCAGACGACGGGGTGGTCGCCGCGCATGCTGCGTTACATCGAGGAGACCGGTCTCGTCGTGCCTGCGCGCTCCGAGTCCGGCTATCGCCTCTACGGTCCGGCTGAGCTGCAGCGGCTCCGCACCCTCCGTCACCTGCTGGAGGAGTTTGGTGTGGAGCTGTCCGACGTGAGCTTCGCATTGAGGATGCAGCGCGACCGGGAGCTGTCCGATGCCATCAACGCCTGGCTCGTCGCTCCGGCTCTACGCCCTCTGGACGTGCCGGACTCAGGTTGGCTCGCCTACGAGCAGGAGAAGCACCTCCAGCTCCTGGCACAGATCGGATCTTCCCTCGACCTTCCCCCGGCTGCTGTCCTGCAGGCCGGCTCAAACCATCAGGAGATGCCCACACCATGACGGACTTCAAGGTCGCCGACCTCGGACTCGCCGCCTTCGGCCGCAAGGAGATCGAGCTCGCCGAGCACGAGATGCCCGGCCTGATGGCGCTGCGGCGCGAGTACGCCGACACGCAGCCGCTCTCTGGGGCACGCGTCTCGGGCTCGCTCCACATGACCGTGCAGACGGCCGTGCTCATCGAGACGCTCGTCGCGCTCGGTGCCAAGGTGCGGTGGGCGTCCTGCAACATCTTCTCGACTCAGGATCACGCTGCGGCGGCGGTCGTCGTCGGCCCTCAGGGGACGCCGGAGTCGCCGAAGGGAGTGCCGGTGTTCGCCTGGAAGGGCGAGTCGCTCGACGAGTACTGGTGGTGCACGGAGCACATGCTCCGTTGGCCGGACGGCGAAGGGCCGAACATGATCCTCGACGACGGCGGTGACGCGACGCTCCTCGTGCACAAGGGCGTCGAATTCGAGAAGGCCGGAACGGTGCCGGACCCGACTACGACCGACAACGAGGAGTACGCAGTGATCCTGAAGCTGCTTGCCCGTTCGCTGTCGGAGGACCCGAATCGGTGGACCACTCTCGCGAACGGCATCCGCGGCGTGACCGAGGAGACGACGACCGGCGTTCACCGCCTGTACCAGATGCAGGAGCGAGGCGAGCTGCTCTTCCCGGCGATCAACGTCAACGACTCGGTGACGAAGTCGAAGTTCGACAACAAGTACGGGTGCCGCCATTCGCTCATCGACGGCATCAACCGTGCCACCGACGTCCTGATCGGAGGCAAGGTCGCCGTCGTGTGCGGTTACGGGGATGTCGGGAAGGGCTGCGCCGAGTCGCTTGCGGGCCAGGGCGCCCGAGTGATCGTGACCGAGATCGACCCCATCTGCGCGTTGCAGGCTGCGATGGACGGGTTCCAGGTCGCCCGGCTGGAAGACGTGCTCGACAAGGGGGACATCTTCGTGACGGCCACTGGCAACAAGATGGTGATCTCAGCACAGCAGATGGCTCGCATGAAGCACCAGGCGATAGTGGGCAACATCGGCCACTTCGACAACGAGATCGACATGGCCGGGCTCGCTCGGATGCCCGGGATAGAGCGGGTCAACATCAAGCCGCAGGTCGACAAGTGGGTGTTCTCTGACGGGCACGCCGTGATCGTCCTCGCGGAAGGACGTCTGTTGAACCTCGGTTGCGCGACGGGCCACCCGAGCTTCGTGATGTCGAACTCGTTCACGAACCAGACGATCGCCCAGATCGAGCTGTTCACGAAGGCGGCCGAGTACGAACCGCAGGTCTACGTGCTGCCGAAGCACCTCGACGAGAAGGTCGCCCGGTTGCATCTCGACGCGTTGGGTGTGCGTCTGACCGAGCTCACGCCCGAGCAGGCCGAGTACATCGGCGTCCCGGTCGCTGGCCCGTACAAGGCCGACGCCTACCGCTACTGACCGCGCCTCGCCTCTGCTCGCCCTCGGCGGCTCTACCACCACCGGCGGCTCTACCACCACCGATCG
>JAKCCH010000133.1 GCA_021838945.1 Actinomycetes bacterium | reverse complement strand
CCGCGCCACCGCCCACGACCGCGCCACCGCCCACGACCAAGCCCCCGCCCACGACCAAGCCACCGCCCACGACCAAGCCAGCCGGCGCTACGTCGCTGTCGACGTCGACGAGCGCGAAGAAATGAGCCGGATCCGCACGTCTCGCAATGAAGGCGGGGCCGTTGGCCGCCCGAATAGGCTCGGCGGGCAATGACTTCGACCCCCCCGTCGAGCTCGGCGGACGATCGCGCCCGGATTTACAACGGTCGCTACGAGCTGATCCGCCAGATCGCCCGCGGCGGCACAGCACAGGTGTATCTCGCTCGTGACCTCCTGCTCGACCGCCCCGTTGCACTGAAGGTCCTGTTCCCCGAGCTGTCGAGCGACTTCTCGTTCGTCGAGCGCTTCCGCAGGGAGGCCCAGGCAGCCGCCAACCTCTCCCACCCGAACATTGTCCCGGTGTTCGACTGGGGAGAGTCGGAGCGGACCTATTTCATCGTGATGGAGTATGTGGACGGGGAGCCACTGTCGGCGATCATCCGCAGTCAGGCGCCCCTGCCACCCGCTCGAGCAGCCGGAATCGCCGCCGACATCTCGAAGGCCCTCAGCTACGCCCACCGCCACGGTGTGGTCCACCGCGACGTGAAACCGGGGAACGTCCTGATCACTCGTGATGGGCAGGTCAAGGTCACCGACTTCGGGATCGCCCGCGCGGTCGGCTCCGACGACAGCGTCACCCAGACCGGGCTCGTGATGGGTACAGCGACCTATTTCTCGCCGGAGCAGGCACAGGGCCTCGGAGTGGACGGCCGGAGCGACGTCTACGCACTCGGGGTCGTGCTGTACGAGATGGTGACGGGCCGGCCGCCGTTCTCGGCCGACACGCCGGTGGCGATCGCCTACAAGCACGTCTCGGAAGCCGCCGTACCGCCCCGCGAGCTCGAGCCGCGGGTGCCCGAGCCGCTCGAAGCGGTCATCCTCCGCGCCATCGCCAAGCAACCGAGCGACCGCTACCCGACGGCCGAGGACCTGCATGCCGACCTGCAGCGGTACACGCAAGGCGTTCCCGTGCTGGCGATGGCGGCAGCCACGGCGGGCGGTCTCGGCGCGACGCAGATGCTCGCGCCGATGGGAGCGACGCAGGCGATCGCACCTGCGTCGGCTACGACCGTGCTCCCCATGCGCCAGGCCACCGAAGCCGTCGCGACCGACGTCCAGCACCGGACCGAGCTCGTCGGCGGCACGTCCGGCGAGAAGCCGGAGATGCCGAAGAGACGTTGGGTGGGCTGGACCCTCGTCGGGTTGTTGCTGGCCGCGGCGTTGGCGTTTCTCGTCTATTTCGGAGGCAGATCGCTCGGCTACTTCGGAGCGCCCGGCTACTTCTCGATGCCCGACGTCGAAGGCATCAACGTGTTCACGGCCGCGCACGTGTTGCAGGCCGACGGGCTCAAGTGGCACACGACGGCCGTGTACAACTCGGAGCCTCCCGGGTCGGTCGTCAAGCAGAGCCCGGCCGTGCGGACGATGGTGCAGAGAGGCGAGAAGGTCTACCTGACGGTCTCCCGTGGCCCGAAGAAGGTCGCCGTCCCGGGCGTCGTCAACGAGTCGTACACGTCAGCCGAGGCGGCTATGAAGAGCGCCGGGCTCAAGTACCAGCTCATCCCCGTCACACCGCCGCCGGGTGCCGTCGTCGGGACGGTCACCCGGACCGATCCGCCGGCGAGCACGATGGTGCTGCCCGGTGACACGGTGAAGATCTACTACTTCCATGGCACGGCCCAAACGAGCGTTCCAAAGGTCGCCGGCGACACCTTGGCGGAGGCGGACGCCGCCATCACCGCCTCCCACCTCACACTGAACCCGGTTCAGTCGGTGCCGTCAGCGAAGTACCCGAAAGGTGTTGTGTCCGGTACGCAGCCTCCGGAGGGCTCGACGGTGCGGGAGGGGACGGGAATCACGGTGCTGATCTCGGCGGGGCCGCCCGCCACGGTGCCGGATGTGACGAACGAGCCGGCTGCGGCGGCGGAGTCGGCGATCACGAAGGCAGGGCTCGTCTACCACGTCGTCTACGTGTCCGGTCTCCCCTCCGACAACGGGTACGTCACGAGCCAGAGCCCTGCCGGGGGGACCCAGCTGACGCAGGGGTCGACGGTCACGATCTCCGTGGTCAAGTCGGCGGGGACCACGACGAGCAGCACGACCACGACCACGACGAGCGTCAAGACCACGACGACGACGCTTCCGCCGCACTCGAAGAGCCGTCACAAGCACAGTCCCTCTGCACCGCCGGGCAACTGAGACTCAGGCGGGCGCCGGCAACCCGCAGAAGTTCGCAAGCAGTTGCTTGCCGGCCTCACCGGTGAGGATCGACTCCGGGTGGAACTGCACTCCCTCCACCTGCAGCTCGCGGTGGCGGAGCCCCATGATCAGGCCGTCAGCTGTGCGTGCCGTCACCTCGAGGACGCCGGGTATCGACTCCGGGTCGACGACGAGGGAGTGGTAACGGGTCGCCTGGAGCGGACTCGGCAAGCCGTCGAAGACGCCGCGGCCGTCGTGCTCGATGTAAGACGCCTTGCCGTGCACGATCTCCGGGGCACGCACGACCTCGGCGCCGTACACCGCACCGATGCACTGGTGGCCGAGGCAGACGCCGAGCACGGGCAGTCCCGCCTCGCCGAACGCGCGGATCGCCTCGCTGCTGATCCCGGCGTCGGATGGTCGCCCGGGCCCCGGCGACACGAGCAGCGCCTCCGGCTCGAGCGCACGAAGCCCGTCGAGGTCCCGCTCGTCGTTGCGCACGACGACAGGGTCTGCGCCGAGCTCGCCAAGGTACTGGACCAGGTTGTAGACGCAACTGTCGTAGTTGTCGATCACCACGACCCGCAAAGGCATCTTCCGAGAGTAGCTGTGAGCAGGGGTTGTGGATTCCAGCGCTCAGGCGGTTGAGTATCCTTCCGGCGTGGCCAATCCGAAGTCAGGTAGCGGCGGGCGCGTGACGCCGTCTCGGAAGCAGGTGGCGCAGAGCGGTCGGTACACGCCGCCGATCCCGCGAGAGCGGCGCCACAGCCCGGGCTGGTTCCCCTATGTGATCGTCGGACTGTTCGTGGCAGGCCTCGTCGTGATCATCGGCAATTACGCCGGAGCGATGCCGGGTGGCACCCACGACTGGTACCTGATCGGCGGGATCGCGGCCATCATCGTCGGGCTCATCCTCGCGACCTACTACCACTGACGGAGCCTCGTTCCGCCCACGCGGGCACTGCCGGCCAGCTGGTGGATGCCGCCCTCGGGCTGGTTCAGAGACGCTCGATGATCGTGGCGTTCGCCAGCCCGCCGCCCTCGCACATGGTCTGCAGGCCGTAGCGGCCTCCGGTGCGCTCGAGCTCGTTCACGAGGGTCGCCATGAGCTTCGCCCCGGAGGCGCCGAGCGGGTGACCGAGGGCTATCGCGCCGCCGTTCACGTTCACCTTGTCCATGTCCGGGTGCAGCTCCTTCTCCCAGGCGAGCACGACGGAGGCGAAGGCCTCGTTGATCTCGACGAGGTCGATGTCGTCCATCGTGAGCTTCGTGCGCTCGAGGACGCGGTGGGTGGCCGGGATGGGTCCGGTGAGCATCGTCACCGGGTCGACGCCGACGACCGAGAACCCGACGAAACGAGCGCGCGGCCGAAGGCCCAGCTCGTTCGCCTTCTCCTCGGTCATGACGAGCACCGCCGAGGCGCCGTCCGTGATCTGAGACGAGTTCCCGGCCGTGACCTTGCCGTCCTCCTTGAAGGCGGGCTTCAGGTTGGCGAGCGTCTCAGCGGTCGTGCCCGGGCGCAGCCCCTCGTCACGGCTGATGACCTCGTCCGTCGGGTTGCCGTCGGCGTCACGCACCGTAACCGGCACGATCTCGTTCTCGAAACGGCCCTCCTCGGTCGCCCGGATCCCGAACTGCTGGCTCCGCGCACCGAAGGCGTCGAGCGCCTCGCGTGAGAGGTCCCACTGGTCGGCGATCATCTCGGCCGAGATGCCCTGGGGCACGAGACCACCAACCGGCTCGTAGCGCTTGCGGACCGTAGGACCGAACGGGAAGCCGACTCCCTGGCCGATCGAGGCGCCCATCGGCACGCGCGTCATGCACTCGACACCGGCGGCGATGGCGACGTCGTAGGCACCGGCCATGACCCCCTGGGCGACGAAGTGGAGGGCCTGCTGGGACGACCCGCACTGGCGGTCGACCGTCGTCGCAGGCACGGACTCGGGCCACCCGGCGGCGAGGACGGCGTTCCGGCCGATGTTCACGGCCTGGTCGCCGACCTGCATGACACATCCCATCACGACGTCGTCGACGAGGGCGGGGTCGAGGTCGTTGCGCTCGGCGAGCGCCTTCAGGGTCTCTGCAGCGAGGTCGGCGGGGTGCCAACCGGACAGCTTCCCGTTGCGCTTGCCGCCAGGTGTGCGGACGGCGTCGACTATCACTGCGTTGGCCATGGAAGAGGTCTCCTCGAGTGTCGGCCGCGAAGCGCGGGCTGCTGCGCTCTGGACAAACTGACTTGTCAGTCAGGAGCGTACCGTGCCGCGACAAGGTGCACCACCGCATAGCGTGGCGGACCGTGACGAGCTCCGAGGCGCCCCCGAAGGACATGTCCCGCTGGCTCGGCGACGGTGGGATGCCGATTCTCGGGGCGATCGGGGTGCGTTTCGACGACTATGGCACCGAGGACGATGACGACGCGGGATGGGCGACAGCGGTGTGGGAGCCGCAGCCGATCGCCTGCAACCCGCACGGGATCGTGCAGGCCGGAGTGCACTCGGTGGTGCTCGACGCGGCGATGAACTTCGCCGTCAACGCCGGTCTGCGCGGCAAGGACCGCACGAAGGCGACGATCGAGATGAAGGCCGAGACGATGCGGCCTGCCGCAGCAGGCGACGTGCTCTCGGTCCGGGGTGCCGTCATGCGGGAGACGCGGCAGATCGCCTTTGCCGAGGCCCGCATCGAGGACGCCGAGGGCCGGTTGGTGAGCCGTGCGACGGGGACGTTCCTGCTGCATCGCGCCGAAGGCTGACACGAGCGGGCACGCGAGCGGCCGCGCGGCCGCAGGGACGCGTCGCTGTGGCACCACGCGGACGCCGGACCGGCTGGCGGCTCAGTTCAGTCTTGACTTCGGCGGCTCACGGCTGAACCAGCAGGTCACGGGTTCGCGTTGAGGCGGTTTTTGCCCTACGCGTCGTAGACCGTCGCCGTTCAGGCGACGCGTGAGCGGAACGTGCTGGTGT
>JAKCCH010000132.1 GCA_021838945.1 Actinomycetes bacterium | reverse complement strand
TCTTACGCCGGGCCGTGGCTCCCCGAGCCCATCGCCCTCGAGCACGGACCCGAGGACCACGCCGAGATGGCCGAGTCCCTCACGCTCGGGTTCTTGATGCTGCTCGACCGGCTCAGCCCGACCGAACGGGCCGTGTGGCTGCTCGCCGACGTCTTCGGCGAGCCCTACGCGCTCATCGCCTCGGCTACCGCCAAGAGCGAAGCGGCCTGCCGCCAGATCGCCACCAGAGCGCGGCGTCGACTGCGCGAAGAACGCCCCGCACCACCACAACGCCTCGACCCCGGCCTCCTGCGCAGACTCCTGGCGGCCGTCAGCGCCGGCGACCTCGACCAGACCCTCGACCTGCTCGACGCCGACGTCGTGCTCGTAAGCGACGGCGGTCCCGATCACCGAGCCGCACGCCACCCCGTCGTCGGAGCAGACCGTGTGGCCCGCCTCGCCATCAACCTCGCCCGCCGAGGCGAGGTGACCGCCCTACGAGAGGCGACGATCAACGGGGCAGCCGCGCTCGTCGCAGAGATCGACGGCGGCATGCCTCTCGTCATCACCGGCGAGCAGCACGACGGCAGGATCACCCACATCTACCTGCTCCTCAACGACGAAAAGCTCGGTGGCCTCTCCGCCCACCCGGCCATCACCTGAGGAATTGGGGCGCCCGGAGAGTTTGACACCGCCAGGCTCCGAAGAACCGTGTGTCTGGGTAGCTTCATCCACGAGTACCAGATGGTGGCCTGAGCTGGGCGGACGGTCTTCTCGGCACCCACGGGTCGGCCCCACAGGTGGCCTGGCAGGCGGCGGCCGGTCGCGGTCGGGGGCTTCGGGGGGTGGGGGTGATGTCGGTCATGGGCGGCCCACGACCGGGCAAGCGTCACCTAAAGAACATGGGGCGAGACCCTCGTTTTCGACAAGACCCGTCCCGGCCCGCCGGCCGGTTCATCGCTCACGACCCCTCCGGCGGGGAGGGCTCCGGTGTCGGTGGCCAACAACCCGGCCTCGGGTAGAGCGACGCTGAATCGCGGCCCTGAAACTGGCAGGTTTGCGGAACGCCGATCCGCGCTGGCCGAGGCCGGCTCCCTGTGGCCGGCCGGAGAGCGCCGATCACCCAGCTCTGCTGTGGCTCCGTGGCCGCCATGGAGGCGCCGGGACAGCGGCTGGCGCTGGCTGCAGCAAGCACCATCTGAACCCCGGAAGTCCGCAAGGGGATCCGGCACCGGGATTGATGCGCACTTACGTTCCCTTTCGGTTGGGATGGATCGTCTTTCCCTGAGCGAGCATGTCCACCAGCTGTTCGATCCGCCGAGCGCGCGTGTCGGGGCGCCGGGCGGTGGTGATGCGGTAGAGCACGGCGTAGCGATTGGCGCGGTCGAGCCGAGCAAACATCTCTGCCGCAGTGCGGTTGGCGCCGAGCGCCGCCCGGAAGTCTTCGGGCGTCTCCATGGATGCCGCCCCGGCGTAGGCGGCGTCCCAGGTTCCGTCGGCCTTTGCTCGTTGCACCACCGCCAGTCCGCCCGGGCGCATCCGGCCCTCGCCGACCAGGCGCTCGACAATCCTGATGTTGCGCCTGGACCAGGCGCTGGCGCTGCGGCGAGGGGTAAAGCGACGTCGAAAGGTGCCCTCTTGGCCCTTGGCGAGCTGCCCGTCGACCCAGCCATGGCAGAGGGCCTCCTCGAGCGCCTCGTCGTAGGTGAGGGACGTCGGGTGCGTGGTGCCCTTCTTGCCCAGAACCAGCCAGACGCCATCGGATGCCGTGGCGTGGTCGGCCAGCCAGGCCCGCCAGGCGGCCAGGTCGGCGACGACCAGTTCGGGGGTGGCCTCACGTGCGGTCATCACTCACCGCGTCCCGACGACCCCGGATGTCGGCTGGGCTGCGTTGGCCACCGGACACTCGCCGAGGTCCCGGCGACAGGCCGAGAAGTCGCAGAGCCGGCACAGCCAGCCGCTGGCTGGTGGCTTGGCCTCTTCCCGCTCGGCTAGGCGCGCGGCGGTCAACTGCTGCAGGAGGCGTTCGAGCACAAGAGTGAGCGCCTCCTGCTCGTCGGAGCTCAGTCCGGCTAAAAGAGCCTCGATCGCTCGTCGCCGGCCGGCCAAGATGCGTCGTGCGGCCTCGTCGCCCCGCCGGGTCAGGGTCACGGCCACCGACCGGCCGTCGCGTCCCGGGCCGCGCCGAACGAGGCCCGTCCCGGCGAGCTTGTCGATCAGGCGCACCGCTCCCGAGGGGGTGAGCCCGACGACTTGTCGGAGCTGGTCGATCGACGCCCCGCCAAGGAACTCGTGCAGGGCGACCAACGCCGCCGGCGCCGCCGAGCCGTGGCCGGCGGCCTCCTCCTCGGCCTGGCGGACACGGTCGCTGATCCCGAGCGCCAAGACGGCCAGCAAGTTCGCTAGGCGCGGCTCGGTTGACGGGTCCACACTGCCAGTATAGGTTCAGATGTGTGACTCACTCAACGTTCCTTGGCACGGAGGGCGTGCGAAGGCAGTCAGGAGGTAGGCAGTGGCCACTGATGCGGTAGCGAGCCTGTACATGGTCAACCTGGACTGCGCTGATCCTCGTCGCATGGCCGGCTTCTACTCGGCCCTTTTGGGCTGGGAGACGCCGTTCTGCGAAGACGAGTACTCGATGGTGTCGAACGGGTCGACCTCTATCGGGTTCGGTCGGATCGACGGCTACAGCCCGCCGCCCTGGCCCGATGATCAGCACGCGAAGCAGTACCACCTCGATCTCAGTGTCAAGGATCTCGCCCAGGCCGAGGCCACGTCTTTGGAACTGGGCGCCACGGTGCCCGAATTTCAACCCGGCGGCGACCGTTGGCGAGTGTTCTTGGATCCTGAGGGCCGCCCGTTCTGCCTGGTTCCCGCTCCAGCCGAGTCCTGAGCGGGTGGGGGCGTCAATACCTCGATCCGCCCGCTGGCTCGCCGGCAGGCAGTCGCAGCTGGCCGCCTGCGGGCAGATCCCGCTGCCCGCCGCACCTCGGCCTTGAGGGGCCGCCCGGTTGGAGGTAGGGCCTTATCTCGACAGCCCGACCCGGAACCCGGAAGGAGCCTGAAGGGTCCAACAACGCGATCGGCGACTTGACCAGGCATGATCCGAGCGGTGATCCTCCCCACCGTGGCGCTCAGCTTCCTCTACCGTCTGTTCTGCCGCGTCATCGATGCCCTGTCGCTCCAGCGCATGGAGGGCGTCGCCAAAGACGCGGAGATCCTGGTGCTCCGACATCAGCTGGCGGTCCTTCGCCGGCAGGTCGGCAAAGCCCGGTTCTCGTGGTCGGACCGGGCTTTCATCGCCACTCAGGCGAGACTCGTGCCGCGGGAGCGCTGGGCGTCGTTCCTCGTGGCGCCCGAATCGATCCTGCGCTGGCACCGGGCCCTCGTCCGGCGACACTGGATCTACCCGCGCCAGAACCCGGGACGACCGCCACTGCCCGAAGAAACCGTCACGCTCATCGTCCGCCTGGCGAAGGAGAACCCGCGATGGGGGTATCTGCGGATCGTCGGAGAACTGAAGAAGCTCGGCGTCACCGTCTCGAAGGGCAGCGTCGCCAACGTCCTCAAATACCATGACCTCCCTCCGGCGCCACGTCGCGAGGGTCCAACCTGGGCAGAATTCCTCCGTGCCCAGGCCAAGGGCATCCTGGCAACGGACTTCTTCAGCGTCGATACCGTGTGCCTGCGGCGCTACTACGTCCTGTTCGTGATCGAGGCCGAGCGACGGGTCGTCCACCTCCTCGGCGTCACCACCAACCCGAACAACCCATGGGTCACCCAGGTCGCCCGTAACTTCGCGGCCGGCCTCGAAGATGGCGATCGTCGCTTCCGCTTCCTTGTCCGTGACCGAGACACCAAGTTCACCTCGTCGTTCGACACAGTGTTCGCCTCCATCGGCATAGAGGCCATCAAGACGCCGGTCCGATCCCCGCGGGCGAACGCCTACGCGGAGCGGTTCGTGCGCACCGTCCGAGAAGAATGCCTGGACCACCTCCTGATCTTCAGCCGACGCCACCTCGAGTCGGTCCTCGCCGAGTACGTCCGTCACTACAATCGCGCTCGACCGCATCGCGGACTCCACCTTGATCCGCCGCAGCCCGTGGATGCCGGCGACCGAAGCGGGGTAGTCCGCCGACGCGACGTCCTCGGCGGGCTCATCCACGAATACGAACTCGCTGCCTGACCCAAAGCGGGCCTTCCGCCGGCTGGACGCCGACCATCGCGCCAACCTGTGCGGCACCCACCGCGCATCGGCACCAGGCCAGCACCGGGACGCCGAGGATGTGCGCGTACGGGCTGCGTTCAATGCGCTCGTGCGAACCCGCTTCCCGACCCAAACGACGCCGAATCGAGTTGTTGGACCCTTCACCACTCGTCAGGCGTTGCCACTCCTGGCCTGGGAGGCCGACAACCCGAATGGGGTCCCGCCCGTTGGCGGATCGGCGTGTGGGACATCGGAACGGTCGGAGTGACCGGACAGGTCAGGGAGTCCAGACCGCGTGGTCGTGGGCGAAGACGACGCGACGTGGGTCCAGGCGTTGCAGGCGGTCGATCCATTCGGGCGTGGGCGGCAACGTAGCGTCCTGGGACGCCTGCGCTGCTCGCCAGGCGAGAGCGTCCCCGCTGTAGGCGGTGGCGGTGTCGTGGCTTTGGCCGGCGACCAGGACTGTGCCGTCGTCGGCACGCACGACGAGGGACTGGTGTCCGGCCGTGTGCCCCGGGGTGGGAACGACCAGCACCCCGGGGAGAATCTCGGCTTCGCCGTCGAGCTCCTCGTAGCGCAGACCTGGAGCGTCGACCAGTTCCGTCAGCGTGTAGCCGTCACTTCGAGCAGCCTGCAGCTCGACGCGCTGGGTGACGATCGGTCGTCCCGTCAGTTGGGGATTCCCGCCGCAGTGGTCGAAGTGGAGATGGCAGTTGACCACGACCGTGACATCGTCGGTGGTGACGCCGGCGTCGTCTAGAGCAGCCGCGAGGGGACGTCGAGCGGGGCGATAGTGGGCGTCGACGTCGGGGTCGGTTCCCATCCCGCTGTCCATGAGGATCAGCCCGTCGGGATGTTCTACGAGGTAGCCGAGGCACGCCACCACCCTGGCGGCACCGGTACCGGTCTCTTCGGTCGGGCGCACGAAGTACCCGAAGTCGAGCCGGCTCACCGCTACCTTCGCCATCACCCCAAGTGTGTCACTCGGGGATCGCTCAGCGGGACGCATGCGGTCACGTCCTCATGCCCGTCGGTGGCACGGGAACATCGGCGACCTGCGTCGAGGCGATCGGGACCACGTCATCGGGCAACGCGCCGGCGGGGATGAACACGGCGAGGACGAGGCTGGCGGGACGGGCCGCGCTGGGGGCGATGAGTCCACGCCAGCCGTCCTCGTGAAGTTGCTCGCCCACGGCTT
>JAKCCH010000032.1 GCA_021838945.1 Actinomycetes bacterium | reverse complement strand
CTCGAAGGTGATGGCGTGGCAGGCAGTCGACAGCGTCGTGAAGGACGTCGAGGAGTTCGACCTCGTGGGGCCGATCGACCGCTGGCGGTCGCTGCGGGACGACATCCATCGGGAGGTATGCGAGAAAGGGTACGACGCCGACCGCAAGACGTTCACCCAGTACTACGGCTCGAAGGAGCTCGACGCCAGCACGCTCATGATCCCTCTCGTCGGGTTCCTCCCCCCGAACGACGAGCGGGTCGTGGGCACGGTCGACGCCATACAGCGTGAGCTCACCCACGACGGCTTCGTGCTCCGCTACGACTCGAGCAAGTCCGAGCACGTCGACGGCCTCACCGGGCGGGAGGGCGCATTCCTCGCCTGCTCGTTCTGGATGGCCGACGACCTCCATCTCATCGGGAGGCACAAGGAGGCGGTCGAGCTCTTCGAGCGCCTCCTCTCCCTGAGGAACGACCTCGGGCTCCTCTCCGAGGAGTACGACCCCGTGACAGATCGCCAGGTCGGCAACTTCCCGCAGGCCTTCAGCCACGTCTCGCTCGTCAACACGGCCGCCGGGCTCTCGGGCGCCGGCATGGTGCACCCGGTGAGCCACGCGGCTCGGATCGCGGGCGTGAGGCCGGAGCGGCACCAGTTGCCGCGCCGTTCCTACCCGCACCGCCTCCTGCGCAAGGCCATGCACCACTGACCGCGCCGCGCGTCGACGCACCATCACGCAACACTGACAAGGAGTCCACTGTGAAAGCCATCACCGTCGTGCCGGGCAAGGTTTCCTCGACCGCCCTCGAGAACTTGGACGAACCGGCCGCGTCCGCCGGCAGCGTGCTCGTCGAGACGATCGCCGTCGGCATCTGCGGGACCGACCTCGAGATCGTGGGGGGCGAGTACGGCTGGGCGCCGGAGGGTCACGAGCGCCTCGTCCTCGGCCACGAGTCGATCGGTCGAGTCGTCGAAGCACCGGCTGGCAGTGGTCTCGCCGCAGGTGACTTCGTCGTCGGGATCGTGCGGCGCCCCGACCCTGTGCCCTGCTACAACTGCGCCGCCGGCGAGTGGGACTTCTGCAGGAACGGCCAGTACACCGAGCACGGCATCAAGTCCCTCGACGGCTTCATGCGCGAGCGGTACCGCGCCGAGCCGGACGCGCTCGTGAAAGTGGACCCGGATCTCGGCGAGCTCGCGGTGCTGCTCGAGCCGACGAGCGTGGTCGCGAAGGCCTGGGAACAGGCGGAGCTGGTCGGGCGCCGGGCGACCTGGCACCCGAAGACGGCGGTGATCACCGGGGCCGGCCCGATCGGGTTGCTGGCGGCGCTCATCGGTGTGCAGAAGGACCTCGACGTCCACGTCTTCGACCAGATGACCGAGGGCCTGAAGCCGGACCTCGTGCATGAGGTCGGAGCCACCTACCACACCGGGCCGATCGAGCAGTCCGTCGATGACCCGGACATGATCCTCGAGTGCACCGGGGTGCCGGCCCTCGTCTTCGACGCGATCGAGCACATCGGAACGGGAGGTGTCGTCTGCCTGACCGGTGTCTCGCCGACGGGCCGCAACCTCGCCATCGATGCGGGGCTCGTGAACCGGTCCATGGTGCTCGCGAACGAGGGCGTGGTCGGCTCCGTGAACGCGAACCGCCGCCATTACCAGGCGGCAGCCGACGCCCTCGCCGCCGCCTCGGCGGACTGGCTCGGCAAGCTGATCACACGGAAGGTCCCGATCGACGACTTCCAGCAGGCCTTCGAGCGCAGGCCCGACGACGTGAAGGTCGTGCTGCAGGTGTCCGGGTGAGCGCTCCACGATGACGGCCACCCGCATCGCCGACGGCGTCATCGAGATCGACACCCTCCTCGGAGGCTGGGAGCGGATGACGGCGGGGTACCTGATGGAAGGCCCCCGGCCCGTGCTCGTGGAGACCGGCAGCCAGAGCTCTGTCGAGACCCTGATCGCCGCCCTGGCCGATCTCGGCGTATCGCCGGACGACCTCGCCGGTGTGGCCGTCACCCACATCCACCTCGACCACGCCGGCGGCGTCGGCGACATCGCTCGGGCGTTCCCGAGCGCGACCGTGTACGTGCACGAGAAAGGCGCGCGCCACCTCGCGGATCCGTCCCGGCTCGTCGACTCCGCCGCCCGCGTCTACGGCCCGTTGCTCGACTCGCTCTACGGACGCCTCGACCCGACCCCGCCCGAGCGCCTCCACGTCCTTGCCGACAAGGAGGAGATCGAGCTCGGCGGTGGACGCACGCTGCGCGCGATCGACTCGCCTGGTCACGCCAAGCACCACCTCGGCCTGCTCGACTCTGCGTCCGGCGTGCTCTTCGCGGGCGACGCCGTCGGTGTGCGTCTGCCGGACGGCGGCGTGCTCCGGCCGGCTACGCCGCCACCGGACTTCGACCTCGAGCAGGCGCTCGAATCGCTGCGCAAATTCGCAGAGCACGAGCCGTCGGGCATCGCGCTCGCCCACTACGGCCTCGTGCCGTTGCCGCCACAGGACCTGCTCGCCGAGGCGGCAGGCACGCTGAGCGCCTGGGCAGAGGTCGCGACGAAGGCATGGCGTGAGGGGACGGACATCGCAGGGGCGCTGGGCGAGCGTTTCTCGGGGGATGTCGCCGGGATCGCGCCCGAGCACCGCGAAAAGCTCGAAACGCTCAACGGCATCCACTCGAACGCCGCCGGCCTCAAGCGCTGGCTGGAGCAGAAGGCCACGACAGCACCTTCCGCCTGAGGTTGCGGCCTACGCCTGCGTACCCTTTCGGCCGTTGAGCCTGGCGAACATCGACCTCTGCGCCTTGTAGAGCTTGGGGAGCTCTGCGTAGAGCTGGTCGTACACCGCCCGGTTCGCCGGGTCGGGCCGGAACACCCGTTCCACCCCCACGAGCTCCGACACCTCCTCCGCCCGGACCACCCCGAGCGCCATCCCGGCGAAGACCGCCGCACCGCGAAGGTTCGCGTGCAGCGGGAGTCCGACCCTCTCGATCGTGCGGTCCATGACATCCGCGTGCACCTGGCACCACAGGTCCGACTGGGCGCCCCCGCCGATGATCCGCAGCGGGTCGAGGCGCCTGCCGGCGAAGGACTCGACGGCCTCGTGGAGCCAGCGGTCGTTGTACGCCACGCCCTCGAGGACCGAGCGTGCGAGGTCCGCTCGCGTCGCGTTGATGGACACGTTGTGGAAGCCGCCACGTGCCCGGCGGTCATCGACCGGCGAGCGCTCGCCGTTCAACCACGGCGTGAACACCACCCTGCCCGAGCCGGGGGTGGCCCCCGCTGCGACCTCGAGCACCTCCTCGTAGGCAGCTCCCGGGAAGACCCGGTCGCGGAGCCACTGCAGGCAGAGGCCGCTCGTCTCGTGGTTGTTGGCGATCAGGTATTGGGAGGGGTTGAGCCCCGGGACCGATGCGATCGAGTGGAGGGGGTCCGTCTTCTTGAAGGGAACGGGAGCGCCGATCCACGAGCTCGTCGAGATGGCGACGTGGGTGTCGAAGTCTCGTACGGCTCCCGCTCCGCAGGCGGCGGAGTGCAGGTCGGGGGTTCCCGTGACCACCTGGACGCCACCCGCCAGCCCGAGGTCTGCGGCAAGGTCATCTCGCATCGTCCCGACGACCGAACCGGTCGGGACGAGCGGCGGCAGCTTCGACTCGTCGATGCCGGCGAGCTTCACGAGCACGGGGTCGTAGGCCATGAGCTCGAGCCGGCGGTTGTCCGTGAGCCACGACGCCGTCATCGAAGCGTGCGACGCCGCCGGCCGGCCGGTGAAGCGCATCGAGAGGTAGTCGACCGGTTCCAGGTACCACGCCGCGGCGGCGGCGACATCGGGTCGCTCGTTCTGCAGGTACAGGATGTGGCCGATCGGGTCGGCGCCGTTCGAGGACGGCGCGCCGCCGCTCCTCCGGATCCACTGGATCGCCGGGCGGGGCGCGTAACCGGCCACCGGCCCGCCGATGATCCTCTTCGAGTACGGACCGCCCCGGCTGTCCATCCAGAGGATGCACTCGCCGACGGGTTCGCCGGCAGCGTCGACCGGGACCGTGGAAGCCCACTGGCCGGTGCACGAGACGGCGACGACCTCGTCGGCGGAGAACTGCCCGCTCGCGAGCCCTCGTCGGGCGGCGTTGCAGATGAGGGTCCACCACTCTGCGGCGTCCTGCACCGCGCCTCCGCCGGTGAGCCAGGTCGTCTCGACGAGCTGGTGGTCGTGCCAGAGCACCTCTCCGCTCAGGCGGACGTAACCGACCTTCGGCCCACCCGTCCCGAGATCGACCGCCAGGCAGACGCCTTCTCTCGTTGCTCTCGTTGCCGTCACGCCGGAGGCACCGACTGCTGCCGGTCCATCATGTCGGCCATCACCATCTTGATGAACTCGTCCGCCTCGTCGGTCATCCCCCCGGCGACGCCGCCGTAGATGGCGCCGCTGTGCGGTGAGAGGCCGGCGGCTTCCTGCTCGCGGGCGTACGCGACGGCGTCGGCCAGGTCGGCAGCGAAACCTTCCACGACCCCGGGCTGCGTCTGGGGCCGGGTGACCGCCATGTGGAGGGCGTTCGGGTACTGCTGGCCGTTGAAGCGCCAGCCGCGCTTCCGCATGAAGTCGTTGACGTGGTACACGTCGAACGCGTCGCTCGTGAACGAGAACAGGAACGTGGGCTTGCCGAGCAGCCGAAGCTCGGGATGGGTGAGCACGGCCTCCTGCATGGCGCTCGACGTGGCGAAGATCTGCTCGGCGTAGCGCCGGTAGCCCTCGCGGCCGAGCGACACGAGCGACGCCCATGTCGCCGCCAGCAGGCCGCCCGAACGTGACCCGTCCATCCCGGGCGAGCAGTACTTCCCGCCGCTCCAGTCGGTGAGGAAGAAGTACTGGGCGTTCCGCAGCGCCTTGTCACGGAACAGCACCGTCGACGAGCCCTTGAAGGCATATCCGTACTTGTGTGTGTCGGCGGAGATGGACGTGACGCCGGGGACCCGGAAGTCGAAGAGCGGGATGTCGTAGCCGAGCTCCTGGCCGAAGGGGAGGATGAACCCGCCGAGGCAACCGTCCACGTGCAGGCCAATCCCGCGTGCCTGGGCGATCTCGCCCAGCTCGGCGATGGGGTCGACCGTGCCGTAGCCGTAGTTGCAGGCCGAGCCGACGACGGCGACCGTCTGGTCGTCGATGTGCTCGCTCACCCACTCGAGGTCGACGAGCGTCGTCGCCGGGTCGACGGGGGCGCGGCGCAGCTCGACGCCGAAGAGGTGGCACGCCTTGTCGAAGGCCGGATGGGCGGTCTCCGGCTTGATCACGTTCGGCCGCGTCGTCCCCCGGGTCGCGGCAGCGTGGTCCCGGTAGGCGAGGACGGCATGGCAGATGCTGCCGGTTCCGCCGCTCGTCACGAGCCCGACCGGCGTCGACTCGTCGACCGCCTCGGAGTGGAACAGGTCGAGCGCCATCGCGATGACCTCGCCTTCGAAGCGCGTCTGGCTGGGGCAGATGTCGCGCTGGAGCGCGTTCACGTGCGCGTAGAGGCCGAAGGCCTCGTTCAAGAAGGCGTAGTGCTCGTGGTCGCCGCAGTACATGGTGCCCGAGATCCGTCCGGACTCCCATGTGGCGTCCTCCGCCTTCGCCATGGCGCGCAGCTCGTCGAGCACCTCGCCGCGGTCCCGCCCGTGCTCGGGAAGTGCCCGGTTGACGCCGTACTTCTCGGCGTACGGGTAGTCGTTGCTCATGGGCACGTAGTCAAGCATCAACCTGCCGCTCGCGGCACCGTGCGCCGGGCTCGTGCCTGCCGTCGCCAGTCTCACGGAGCTTCAGCCGGAGCGGGCAGAGCTCCCGAGCTCGATGGTCGTGAAGTCCTCCGGAAGCAGGACGCCGGGCAGCTTCTCGGCCGTGACGTCAGCTCCCACGTGAGTCGCGACGAAGCGCACCGCGGGGTAGCGGGCCGCGAGCTCACGGACCGCGCCCGTGTCCATGTGCCCTTTGTCCCGGTTCGGGTGCGTGCCGTTGCACTCGATCACGAACGTGGCACAGCCGCTCGCGATCGTGTCGAGCCCTGGACAGGGCCTTGCGTCCCCGGAGTAGCCGAGCGTGTGACCATCGAGGTCGAGCAGGTAGCCGAGGCACGTGAGCTCCGGGACGTGCTCCACCTCGACTGCGCGGAGCTCGACCAGATCGGCCAACTGATGACGGCTCCCGTCGCTCGCCTCCACGTAGCGGATCTCGAGCCGTGCGTGCGCGTTCCGGTGAGTGACCTGCATGGATCCGAGGTCCATCATCTGCTCCAGGAACCCGGCCACTCCGGGCGGGCCGACGACGGTGAGCGGGTGCCCGGTCGAGCCGGCGCGCTTGTCGAGGATCTCGAACAAGAGAAACGGCCACCCGAAGGTGTGATCCGGGTGGAAGTGCGAGATCAGGACGACGTCGAGATCGCCGACTCCGAGCCCGGCCGTGCGCAGGTGTGGCAAGGACGTCGGCGACGGCTCGACGAGGAAGGTCAGCCCACCACCTCGGACGACGAAGCTGTTCCAGTAGCGACCGGGCGGAACCTCGAAGTTGCCGGTCCCGAGCCAGGTGACCGTCGGTGAGGCGCTCACGTGGCCGGGCTCACCGTCCGCCGCAACAGCGAGCGCGTGTGCGGCACCGGTGGCTCGTCGTTCATACCGATGTCGACTTCGACGACGAGATCGTCCTCGTGGAGCGAGATCCGCCGCGCCGTCGCTGTGACTGGCTTCGCGCCCGGTGTGTGCCCGATCTCGACCGAACGGAGCGTCACCGACTCGCCGGCGACGGTCCCGCTCAGCGTCTCGGTGACGCCGGACGGCTCGGCAACGGTCATGTGGACGACACCGCCGTCCTCCAGGAGCAGGTAACCGGCCTCGCTGTGGGACATGGAGCCGTCCTTGTCCCAGGTCAGCTGGCGGAATTCGACGCGGGGGCGACCATCGGTCGCGTACGTCAGCGCGTCCTCGAATTCGAAACCGCCGTCCCACAGCCCCTCGCCCTCACCCACCCACGATCCGAGCAGCCACGAGACTTGATCGAGGAACGGGTGATGTCGACTGGCGTCTTCGCGGGCGGCGCTCACGCGCGCACCGTATCGCGTCGCTGTCATGCTGGCGCCGTGACCGGGCGAGACGACCGCGACGACCTCCCGTTACCCCGCAGTCTCATCGAGGGCATCGACGACGAGGCAGACGAGTCCGACGCCTTCGCGATCGAAGCCGGGCGAGCGGCGATCAGCAGGCGGGAGTGGATCGCAACGCTCCCCGACGTCGTCCACGCTGCTGCTTCTCGCTGGGGGCTCCGCGTCGGCGAGCCGTACCAGCCGGGCGGGGTGTGCGCCTGGGTGGCACCCGCTCGCGCCGGTGACGGGTCGCTCGTCGCGCTCAAGGTCGCGTGGCAGCACGACGAGGCCCGTGACGAGGCGGAGGCGCTGCGGGTCTGGGACGGGGACGGAGCGGTTCGCTTGCTCGCAGCAGAGCCTGCTCACGGGTGCGACGTTCTGCTGCTCGAGGCGTGCGTGCCCGGCACCGCCCTCGACGAGGTCGAGGCACCCGAGGCACAGGACGAGATCGTGGCGGGGCTGTTGCGAAGGCTGTGGGGCGCGGCCGAGGCGGACTCCTTCCCGTGGCGGCCGCTCGCCGGGATGTGTGCGTGGTGGGCCGACGAGTACGAGTCCCGTTTCGAACGGGCGGATCCCGCCCGGAGACTCGACGCCGGGTTGTCGCGGGCCGGGATCGAGCTCTTTCGCGAGCTGCCATGCGACCCTCGGGACACTGCGCTCCTCTGCACCGACCTACACGCTGCCAACGTGCTGGCGGCCGAGCGCGAGCCGTGGCTTGCCATCGACCCCAAGCCCTACGTCGGCGACCCTGCCTACGACGTGCTCCAGCACATGCTCAACCACCGGGAGCGGCTGCTAGCGGACCCGGTTGCCTTCGCCGCCAGGATGGCCGGTCTCTGCGATCTCGACGCCCACCGGGTGAAGCTCTGGCTCTTCGCCCGATGCGTGCAGGAGTCGCTCAGCTGGCTTCCCGAGGCGGCGGAGATAGTGCCTCGGCTGGCGCCCTGAGCGACGCCCAAGCCCCTGAGGTGGCACTCGTCCAGAGCACCTTCGTGCCGGCGAGGACGGAGAGGGAGGAGTCGTTGTTCAGCGAGGCAACCGCCGTGCCGTCCCCGCCTGCGACGCGTGAGGACCAGAGGACCTTGCCTCCGGCGCCGATCACGACGAGCCTGCCGTTCTGCCGCAGCATGAGGCGGGCGCCCGGGTGGTTTGCCGTATCTGTCCACCAGAGCGCCAGCCCGGCCGTGTACTCGACCACGTTGCCGTCCCGCTGCATGTAGAGCACGTACAGTCCGTTCGCCGAGATGAGTGCCTGGCCCTTCGGGAGCACCGTGTTGTTCGCGAGCACGTTCGTGACCGGCGTCGCCGACCACAACGGCCGTCCGTCGGCCAGCACCGCGACCCTGCCGTTGTCGAAGATGGCGAGGTGGAAGGTGCCTGTCGTGTGGCCACCGGTCTGCGACGTCCAATAGATGGTCGGGGTGCCGCCCGCAGTGGCCGGTGGCGTCTCGAGCACGAGGTCGCCGTCGGTCTGCATCACGAGCTCGTCACCGGCTACGCCGGGTGAGCCGCTCGTCCCGCTCGTGCTCGTTGCCTGAGGCGTCCAGACGGTGCGGCCACCGGCGATCTCGACGAGCTGGCCGGTCGGAGTCAGCCCGAGGCTGAAGATGCCGTTCGGGCTCTCGAGCACCGTGGTGCCCGAAAGCGTGCCGGTGCTGCCGAGCAGCGTCCGTCCCGAGACCGGGTGCACGAGGGCTCCGACCGGCGCGACGAAGCCACTCAGTGTCATGCCCATCGTCCCAGGCCAACTGCCGACGGCGCCGACATACGAGGGGCTGTTCAGCACGACCGACGAGGTCGACGCGAACTTCGCTTCCGAGCCGGACTGACCTCCCCAGTCGCCGCTCGCGGTCACGATCTGCCCGTTCGCTTTGACCGCGGTGACGATGGCCACGTGCTCAGCTGAGCCGCCGCCGGCGTAGTTGAAGACCGCCGCGTCACCGACGGCCGGTGTCGCGGTGAGGGTCCCGTACTGGAGGCCGTACGTGTAGAAGCTGCCCGCCGCCGCCGTCAACCACGCCGTGTCCTCGACGCCGTTGTGCTGCCAGACCCAACGGGCGAAGTCGGCGCACCAGTACTCGGGCTGGCCGCCGTTCCCGGTGCAGCTCGAGTCGAACGCCTTCCCACCGAGGCTGTTCGTCGAGCATGCCTGTTTCCCGACGTTGGCGAGGGCGAGGGCGGCGATCTGTTTGCCGGAGCTGGAGACGGCTGCTGCGGCGGTGGAGGGCGGGACGCTCAGGACGAGGCCGGCGGCGAGTGCCGATGCAGCGAGTGCAGTTGGTACAGCGAGAAACGGACGGCGCGGCGAACGCATTGTGGAACCCCCAGGAGCGGACCGTAGTGATATCGGCCGCTGCGGTCCACACCTTGAGGCGTCAGTCGGGCTCTGTCAGCAAGTCGTAACCTGAGGCGACACCGCTGCGAACCCTGGCGAACACAGCGGAGGGAGTGGGATTCGAACCCACGGTACGCAGGACGTACAACGGTTTTCGAGACCGCCCGATTCGGCCACTCTCGCATCCCTCCGGCGGGAGAGCCTAGAGGATCGGGCGCGACTCGAGATCCGGCAGAGCCGGCAGGCTCAGCTCGACTGCCATCCTGACGAGCTCGGCGCCCGAGGCCAGCCCGAGGGAGCAGCCGACTGCCCGACGAAGCTCGCCGCGTCGCACTGCGACGACGACGATGCACGGTCCACGAATTCGTACTGACCGGGCGACGTCTCGCCGAGTATCGGCGTTGTCACGGGCGAAGCCACGTACACCATCCCGAGGCAGTGGTCGTCGGTGTGGTTCCACCCGGCGAAGACTCCGCCCTCACCTCCCGGAGCGATGGCGTACGAGATCTGTCCTGCAGTCGTGGAAGGCCCGGTCGTGACGTCCATCCCACCGCTCGAGGCGGCGCCGAACGACGCCATTGACTGCGTGGTCTGGAGCACGGTCTGTGCCGCCTGCACGACCGCTTGGATGTTCGTCTCGACGACCACGTCGGTCCTCGGGATCACGCTGAGCGGTCCTCCGAAGTCCTTGGCGGCCTGCGTCGTCGAGCACCCCGCGCCGAGGACGCCGCAGCCGAGGGCGCCCGCCAGCACCAGCAGACACCGACCCCAACCCCGCATTCGCAGCCCCCTGAGATTTGGAGCCGGCGGCCACACGAACGGGCCGCCACACGACAGGCGCAAGGCTAACTGTCAGAGACCCGTCCGCGGCGAACACCGAAGTACTCCCGCAGAAGCGACGAGCACTCCTCTTCCAGCACCGCGCCTACGACGTCGACCTCGTGGTTCAGGCGAGGGTCGACACAGACGTTGTAGAGGGAGCCGCACGCCCCGCCCTTCGGGTCGTACGCGCCGAACACGACCCTCTTCACGCGAGCGGCGACCAGCGCGCCCGCGCACATGAGGCACGGCTCGAGGGTGACGACCAGCGTTGCACCGAGCAGCCTCCAGGATCCGACCGCCGCGGCGGCGTCGCGCAACGCGAGCATCTCCGCGTGCGCCGTCGGATCGGCGAGCATCTCTCGCTCGTTGTGCCGCCGCGCGACGACCGCGCCGCCAACGACCACAATCGCCCCGACGGGGACGTCGCCTTCGCCACCGCCGATCCGCGCCTCCTCGAGCGCCAGGCGCATCGCCTCCGACTCGGTCACGGGCCCGGGCACCGGCGAACCTTAGACCGGCAGCGATCCGCCGCCGCGAGGCTCAAGCCCGCTCGTCGGCGACGATCCGACCCACGGCCAGCCTCACGCGGCGGGTGACCGACACCGAGTCGAGGAGCCGGCGGTCGTGGGTCACGAGGAGCAGCGTCGCCGGCCACTCGGCCAACGCCTCTTCGAGCTGCTCGATCGCCGGCAGGTCGAGGTGGTTCGTCGGCTCGTCGAGCACGAGGCAGTTCGTGCCGCGTGCCATGAGCAGGGCGAGCTCCGCCCGGGTTCGCTCCCCCGGCGACAACGACGCCGCTTCGCGGAGGACATGTCCGGCCCCGAGCCCGAACTTGGCGAGCAGGGACCGTCCCTCGGACATCGTGGCTCCGGTCGCGGCCAGGAACTCGTCCACGAGCGTCCTGCCCCCGGCCGAGAAACGGCCGCGCTCCTGCCCGAGCTCCCCGATCACCACCGACGTCCCCACGTACCGGGAGCCGGCAGCGAGCGGGAGCCGACCCAGCAACGCACCGATCAGCGTCGTCTTCCCGGATCCGTTCGGACCGAGCACCGCCACGCGCTCCGCCCACGCCACCTCCAGGTCGACCGGTCCGAGCCGCCACGATCCCCGCTCGACGACGGCGCCCTCCAGCCGGGCGACGACGTCGCCCGAGCGCCGCGCCGCAGCCAGGTCGAGGTCGAGCCGCCACGGCTCGAAGGGTCGCTCGACGACCTCCAGGCGTTCCAGGGCTTTCTCGGTGATGCGGACCTTCGAGGCTTGCTTCTCGGTGCGGTTGAGACGGAAGTCCCGTTGCGCCTTGTCGTTGTCGCGAGGGTTCTTCTTCTCCCGCGACACACCTTGCACCGCCCATTGGCGCTGCTCGCGCTCTCGCACGCGCAAGCGATCCCGCTCCTGCACGTACGCGTCGTAGGCCTCCACGGCGTGGCGCCGCGCCGTCTCGCGAGACTCGAGGAAGGCGGCGAACCCGCCGGCGTACAGCGTCGCCGTGTGGCTCGCCTCGTCGATCTCGACAACCGACGTCACGACTCTCTCGAGAAACGCTCGGTCGTGCGACACCACTGCCAACCCCCCGGCACGGCGGTGGAGGAAGGACTCCAGCCGGTCGAGCCCGTCGAAGTCGAGGTCGTTCGTCGGCTCGTCGAGCAGCAGCAGGTCGAATCTGGAGAGCAGCAGCGCCGCGAGCGACGCCTTCGCCCGCTGGCCGCCTGACAAGGAGCGCACCGGAACGTCGAGCAACTGCTCCGGCAACGCCAGGTCGTCCAGCATCTCGGCGGCACGCGCCTCGAAGTCCGCCGCACCGAGGGTCAGGTACCGCTCGAGCGCGATCGAGTACTCGTCCTCGGAGCCAGGACGCTGCGCGGCGAGCGCTTCAGCCGACACGGCAAAGCGCCGCTCGGCCTCTGACACGCCCGTCCGCCGTTGGAGCAGCTCCCGGAGGGTCTCGTCGCCGATCGCCTCGGACTCCTGGGCGAGATAGCCGACCGTCGCCGTCACAGGTGTGACCGTGACCCTTCCGGAGTCGGGCACCTCGAGCCCGGCGAGCACCCGCAGGAGGGTCGTCTTGCCGACGCCGTTCGGACCGATGATGCCGATGCGGTGCTCGGCACCGATCGTGACGTCGACGTCGACGAGGATCGGCGCGAGACCTCGGTGCTTGGTGATGCGATGTGCGACGAGTGTCGCGAGTGTCGGTGTTGCAGAAGGAAGTGGCACGGTGATCTCCCGGAGCTCGGTACGGCACGGCTCGACGCAGAGATTCAGTCCGTCACGTCGGACAGGCTACCGCGGCGGCGCCGGCTATCCGAGCGAGTTGAAGAGCCTCGTCCCCGTCGGCAGAGCTCCGTTCGCACCGGGCCACCTGACCGCCCCGACGCCGATGTAGGGCAGGTGCGTGAGTCCGGCGAACGCGATCTCCTCGAAGCCGGCGTCGCCAAACCACCGGCGGACCGTCGGGGTCAGGTCGGGCGGGCGCCGGTGGCGTGTCCAGAGCACGGTCGCACCGGTCGAGCAGAACGACGGGAGGTGCCGGATCGTGTTGTGGATGTCGTCCTCGCCGATGTTGCCGAAGATCCCGCATGCGAGGACGAGATGGGCCGGAGTGTGCCCGACGTATCGGTCTGTGACGGACGCGTCACCGAGGATCGGACGGATCCCGCGGTCGAGTCCCAGCTCGGAGATCCGGCGCGTGGCGCTGAGCACGTTCCTCTCGTCCGCCTCGACCAAGACGGCTGACACGTCGTCGCGGCGTTCGTGGGTGGCGACCACTTCGACCAGATCACGTCCCTGGCCGGCGCAGATGGAGACGACCCGGATCGTTCCGGGCGGAGCCGCGTCGAGTGCCTGCCGGACATGGCTCTGGACGACCGCGAGGCGGACCGCGAGCGGCGTGCCCGCCCGGTCGTAGTCGTCGTGCCATGCAAGCCAGTCACGGGGCTGCGAGTTTGTCGTCACGTCACGATGCGACCACCTCCGCGAGGCCGACGTCAACCGGCTCTCCGGAGAGCGAGGCCGCTCCGGGTGCCGAGACCCCTCGGCGAGGCACGATGATCTCGTCGATCAGCCCGTACGCGAGGGCCTCTTGCGAAGTCATGTACCGGTCGCGCTCGATGTCGCGCGCCACCTCGTCGATGTCGCGCCTGGTGTGGTGAGCGAGGATCTCGACCATGCGGCGCGTTGTCGCCAGCACCTCGCGCAGGTGGATCTCCATGTCCCGTGGGGCGCCGCGAGTGCCGGCCGAGCCTTCGTGGATCATGATCTTCGCGTTCGGCAGGGCGTATCGCTTCCCGGCGGCGCCACCGGCGAGGATCATGGCGGCCGCAGACATGCCCATGCCGACGCAGATCGTCGAGACCTCGCAGCGAACGTGCTGCATGACGTCGTAGATCGCCATGCCTGCGTAGCCGAGGCCCCCGGGCGAATTGATGTAGAGGTGGATGTCCTTCTCGGGATCCTCCGCCTCGAGGTAGAGGATCTCGGCGACGAGGAGGTTGGCGATCTGGTCGTCCACCTCCTGGCCGAGGAAGACGATGCGCTCCCGCAAGAGCAGCGAGAAGATGTCATACGCGCGGTCGCCACGCGCTGTCTGGTCGAGGACGGTAGGGATGATCGAGTGCCGGATGTTCATGTCACCACTCCCTCGTGAATTGCTGGCCCGGTGATATATCAAAAACGGTATCTCATCGCTAAGATAGCCCCGTCATGACGGACGGCGAGCAGAACGACCGCCGGCATCCGCCGGTGTTCCCCGGGTTCAAGGAGATGGCCGCACGACGCCGGGACTTCGTCGGCAGGCTGGTTTCACAACGCCTCGCCCTCGGGCTCACCCAGACCGAGGTGGCCGCCCGCATGGGGACGTCCCAGTCCGCCGTCGCGCGCCTCGAGTCCGGAGACGCCGATGTGCGCATCTCGACGTTGGAGCGGTACGCCGCCGCCCTCGAGCGTTCGCTCGAGCTGCGGCTGAGAGAACAGGAGCCGTGATGGACATCACACGCAACGACTGGGGCGATTGGCTCGAGGGGTATCTCTTCGACCGCCGCATCGCCGTCGTGCGCGGCGCTCTCGACGATCTCACCGCCACCAGGATCGCGACCGAGCTCATGACGCTCGACGCCACGGCCGACGAGGCGGTGACGCTCCAGGTCGACAGTTCCGGCGGGCCTCTCACGGCTGCCTTCACGCTGATCGACGTGATCGAGGCGCTCGGCGTCCCCGTCAACGTCCTCTGCATGGGACGGGTCGAAGGTACGGCGGTGGCAGTGGCGGCGGCGGGCTCCCACCGGTTGTCGTTGCCGCACACGCAATTCAGGACGAGCGACCCCGAGATCTCCTTCGACGCCCGCGCGGCCCAGGCAGAGCACCTCGCCAAGGCGCAACTCGCTCTGCTGCGCCGGTACCACGAGTGCCTCGCCCGCTTCACCGGGCGGCCGGTGGGGGAGGTGGAGCAGTGGTGCTCGGAGGGTCGTTTCTTCGTGGCTGAGGAAGCGAAGACGGCCGGGATCATCGACGAGATCTCGAGGGGGAGGACCCCGCTGCGGCGCGTGCGCTGATCGCAGGTACGCTCGCACGCGCTCGGAGCTCGGCACGAGGAGGCTGATGCGAGCGCGCCTCGACAAGCGATGGGTCGTCACCGGGGTCGCGTGCGCGGCGGCGGTCGCGCTGGTCCTCTCCGGGCTGGTCCGGATCCTCCACCACGGCCCTCCGCCTCCCTACCGCCCGGACTCCCAGGCCCTCACGACGTACCACTACGACAACTCACGTACCGGCGCCGACGCGGGCGACCCGTCGTTCCGGAAGCTCGGGTTCGACTGGACCGACATCGGCAACCGCATCGATGGAGCCGTCTATGCCGAGCCACTCGTGTTCGGCGGCCGTATCTACGTGGTGACCGAGTCCGACGTGGTCGAGGCGCTCGATGCCGAGACCGGCGACGTCTTGTGGCGGCTCACGGTCGGCACCCCGGTGCAGCCGGCGGTAGTACGCAGCGCCCCGGGGATCGGCTCCCACTGTGGCGACATCTTCCCGCTCGGGATCACCGGGACGCCGGTCATCGATCCGGCGAAGAACGTGCTCTATCTGGCCGAAGAGACCATGCGGAGGGGAACGACCCGATGGCGAGGCGTCGAGCACCTCCTGGTGGCAGTCAGCCTGGCGCATCACCGGCTGCACCAGCGTCTGCTCTGGAGCAGACGGATCGACCCGCCCGGCTACGGCGACGGCCTGCACGGCACCTACGTCGTTCCCGCCGAGCAGCAGCGATCGGCTCTGACGCTTGCCAACGGTCGCGTCTATGTCGAGCTCGGCGGCCTGGCGGGGGACTGTGGGACCTACCACGGTGCCGTCATCGGCGTTCCGACGTCCGGCAAGGGCAAGACGCTCGTCTACGAGACGCCCTCGCCCACCGAGGACGCCATCTGGGCCCCCTCCGGAGCAGCCGTCGACGCCGCCGGCGACCTGTTCGTCACGACCGGGAACGGCTCGGTGCGCGATCACAGCTTCGAGATGGACAACGCCGTCATCGAGCTGTCGCCGACCCTGCATGTGCTCGGGTACTTCGCACCCTCGGACTGGTCTCTCCTCAACCGTCACGACCTCGACCTCGGCTCGGCCGGCCCGCTGCTCCTGCCTGGAGGAGAGCTCGTGTTCCAAGCAGGCAAACCGAGCTACTCGGGGCCGGCTGGAGGATCCCTCGAGAGCTTCGGGTACCTGCTGCACGCAGGCCGTCGCGGTGGCGTCGGGCGGCCGGCGTTTCGCGGCAACGTGTGCCCGGGCGTCCAGGGTGTCTTCGGCGCGAACGCCGCCGGTACGTTCACCGTCAACGGGCGCCGCGCTCTGCTCGTCTTCGCCGCATGCTCCGGAGGCACGGTCGGGCTCGTGGTCACGACCGGCCCGCACCCGAGCTTCCGGCGCATCTGGATCGCGTCTGCGGGGCAACCGAACGGGCCGCCGATCGTGGCGGGTGGCCTCGTGTGGGCGGTCTCGACCGGCGCCGACGGCTCAGGCTCGGCGAATGGCATCCTCTACGGCATGAGCCCCGTCACGGGGAAGGTGCTCGTGACAGAGCAGCTCGACAGACCGGTGAGCAACTTCACGACCCCGGCGGCGGGAGACGGGCAGCTCATCATCCCGCTGGCGAACGGCCTCGAGGAATTCCGGCCGTGGCCGCCCGGAGTCGTCCCGGGCTCCTGAAACCCACCCGGCCCGGGCGAGCTCACCGCCACTCGTCCCGGTGGACGACGAGACCGTCTGCGTGACAGCCGGCCGTCGAGCGTCTCTTTCGAGTGACCCAGCCGCCGGCCCTTCGGCTCAGCGACCGACGACGAGGAAACGCTCGCCCGCGTTCGGCGGGTTCGTCAGGCGCGCGGCGACGGCGATCGTCTCGATCGGCACCGTGACCGACCAGGCCGGAACCGCCTCGATGTCGGTGCGGGACTTCGTGAGGAAGACGTAGCTCCCGTCCGGCGCCCACTCGACGAGCGACGGCTGGAGAAACGTGACCGGGCGCGCCATGGCGACCTGGCCCGTCGGCACTCGGATCACGACGAGCTGTCCATGGATCCCCTCGCTTGCCGGCGTCGGGCCGACGAAGGGCCGGCTGCTCGTTGCTATCGCTTCGTTGATCGGCATCGCCGTGACGGCGAGGAACTGCCCGTTCGGCGAGAGCGAGAGCTGGGTCGTGAGGGACTGCCCTCGTGGTGGGACGAGACGAACGGTGTGGACCGCGCCGGTGGCGGGTGCGGCGAGCGTCACGAAGCATGTCGCCGAGCAGGCACTGTCCCACTGCTGCGCCAAGAGCGTCCTGCCCGCGGCCCTGACGGACGACGCCGTGACTCCCGGCAACACCTGGACGGTCCGGGCGGTCGGATCCCAGATCTCCGTGGCGCCCGCTCTCGTGAGGACGAGGAGCCCGCCCTTCACGGCGCCGAGGATCTGCCAGTCGCAGGAGATCCGGGTGGGAGGCACGAGCTGCTCTCGGGGCAGGGCGATGAGGCTGACCTGGCACCCGGCCTTTGGCGGGTCGCTCGATGCCACATCGTTCCGGGCCAGCCAGACCGTCCCCTGTTGCAGGCCCGGGTGGATCGTCGAGGCGGGGCCGAGCCGATGCGTGGTGGTCGATCCCGATCGCCACGCCACGGCCTCCCCGGCGCCCCCCGCCAGCGGGTTCCGGTACTGGATCTCGACGAGCCAGCTGCCGGTCGCCGCCGGGATCGATGCGGCGGCGGCTCGCGGTAGCACCGGCATGGCCACCGGGCGCCGCGTTCCGGCGTCGACCTCGTAGACGGCTCGGAGGCCGGTTCGGTAGCCGGCGCTCTGGGGCAGGTTGGGGATCACGATCACCGAGTCCGCGAGGCGTCCAGGCTTCGGCAGCGCACCCGGTGTCGTGTAACCGCTGTCGGTCGCCGAGCGAGTGGCCGCGAGAGCGAGGACGATGCCTCCGACGAGCAGCACGAGCACGGCGACCGACGTGCCGACGGCCTTGCGTGTTCCCGGCCTGTCGCGCGAGATGGCGGCACCCCGCTCCGCGAGCTCCTCGCCGGAGACGGGTTGTGCGCCGCCAGAGAAGAGGGGTCGGAGGACTTCGCTCAGCTCGTCGGGCGCAACGGCGGCTTGCAAGGCCGGCAGCCAACGCTGCTCACTTCGGAGCACACGGTTCTCGACGGTCCCGAAGAGATCTGCCACATCGCCTGGCGTCCACGCCGCGCCCTCGATGAGGAGGAGAGCGACCCGGTCCCTCATCGGCATGACGCTCAGGAGTCCTGCGACGCGCCTGTCGAGGTCTGCCGCGAGCGCCGCGGGCTCGTCGAAGAGGGAGGGCGCCCTCAGTGATGCCGAGCGCGCCCGTCCCTCGGCGAAGAGTCGGCGCAACCGGGCCGCCTCGTCGTCTGCCGTGCTGCTGCGGCCGCACAGCTGGAAGTGCGCGAAGGCCCACTCGAGGGCCTCCGACGTCGCCTCGCGCCCACGCTCGGGGCCGTACAGTGCCGTCAGGGCGTGCCGCAGCCGCGGCTCGACGGCGTCGACGAGATGGCGGTTCTCTTGCCCCTCCCCACGGGTGCTCACCCGGGTATCCCGGCGCATCTCACCCGCTACTTCTATCTCGCCAGCACGCAGTCCAGGTCGCCGTCAGGAGCGCCGAACGGGGCGGACGACCCGCCCGCGGGATGCGAGCGCCTTTGCGCACGCGTCCGCGATGGCACCCCGGTCGCAGCACCGTTGTGACAGAACCTCTTGCACGACAGCGTGACTGCTGGTACCGTTGCCCGAAGTTGCGCGGACAACAAGGGGTTCGCGCGCCTATGGCGCAAGCAGGGGGCTGTGTAGGTATGCCGAGGACTTCACGACGGATGCGCGGGGCGCTCGGAGTGTTGCTCACTGCCCTGGTGGTGGGTGGACAGAGCTTGTTCGCACTAGGGACGGCCGGTGCCACGAGCGTGTCACAGCCGACGGTTGCGCTGTCGGATTCCACCTACGGCCATACGTCGCAGTACACGATCACGTTCACGCCAACGACCGATCTCGCCCCGAACCAGTTCATCGAGGTCGACGCATCGCAGGGCGCGCCGAGCACGGTCTTTCCGTTCGGCGCCGCCTACTACGTGGTTCAGCAGGGCACCAACCAGCAGGCCTCGCCGTCCATGCTCGGCTACTCGGGGAACACCGTCGAATTTGAGACCCCCTTCTGGCTGTACCAAAGCAAGCCGGTCGTGCTGACGATCGAGAACGTGACCAACCCAATCGCGCCGACTCCTGACGCCACCCTCCAGCTGTACACACAGGCGGACACGACCCCGATCACATCGGCCCCGTACGCCATCACCGCCCTCGGGGCGTCCGCCAGCCTGACTCCTGACACGCTTGCCTTCGGCACCACGCCGGTCAACACGCCGGCCACGGACCAGACCGTCACGGTCACCAACGACGGCTCCACCTCGTTGCCGGTCTCCTACACGTTCACCGGACCGAACAAGGCCGACTTCTCGAGCCCATCCACCACCTGCACAGGCACACTCGCCTCCGGCGCCAGCTGTGACATCGCAGTCGAGTTCGATCCGCTCGCGGCCGGCGCCGCAGCGGCGAGCCTGCTCGTGAGCTTCGGTGGCCGCATCACCGACCAGACGGTCTCGCTCACGGGCACGGGTGGTGTGCCGGCGGTCGAGATCAACCCATCGTCGGTGAACTTCGGCTCCGTCCCTCTCGGTGCGACGAGCCCGACCCAGACGGTGACCCTCACGAACTCGGGTGACGCGCCGCTCACGATCGCGAGCGACACGGTGGCGGACTCGCGCTTTTCCATCGTGACCGATTCGTGCGCGCTGTCCACCGTCCAGCCGCAGGGCTCGTGCACGGTCGTCATGACCTTCACGCCGATCGCGACGGACCTTCCCGGCCAGTCCTACGGCGGCACTCTCGTGTTCAGCGACAGCGCCGCCGGATCGCCGCAGACGGTCGCGCTCTCCGGTACGGTCTCCGCCGCGGCTGCGTACGCGCTCGCGGCGACTCCGAGCGGTGTCGACTTCGGATCGCAGCAGGTCGGCTCGTCCGCCCCGAACAAGGTCGTCACGATCACCAACGTCGGGCAGCTGCCGGTCACCCTTCCGCCCGCCGCGGCCCTCATCAGCGGCACCGGCGCGGCCGACTTCTCTCTCGTCTCTGACGGCTGCTCAGGTCTCACCCTCAGCCCGGGCCAGTACTGCTCGGTCTCTGTCGGATTCACCCCGGTCGCGAGCGGGACCCTCGGCGCCGTCCTCACCGTCAGCAATGGCGGTGCACCGGCGGTGGCGACCAAGATCAGCCTCTCCGGAGTCGGCATCGGGCCGAGCATCGTCATCTCGCCGCCGAGCTTCGACTTCGGGACGGTAGGACAGGGAACGCTCTCGTCACCGGCGCAGTTCACGGTGTCGAACCTCGGGTCGGCGGCAGCTTCGCTCACCTCGGCGACCCTCACGCCCGGTGACTTCCACATCGTGAGCGGCTCTTGCCTTCCGACCCTCGCGCCCGGCACGTCGTGCGTGGTGACCGTCGATGTCCAGCCGACCGGCGCGCTCGGGACGCAAGAGTCCGCCGTCCTGGCACTCACCTACGGGACGGCCCCCCCGAGCCCGAGCGTCACGACCGTCACGGCCGACCTCACCGTGACTGTGGGCCCGCCCCCGGCGCCTGCGATGAGCGTGAGCCCGCTCGACCTCTCTTTCCCCGCCACGGCCGTCGGTAGCCAGAGCGCCCCGGAGAAGCTCGTCGTGACGAACTCCGGCAGCGCGCCGCTCAGCTTCAGCTCGACTTCGTACAACAGCCTGAGCGGCCCGTTCTCGGTGAGCGCGGACGGCTGCGCCGGGCAGACCCTCCAGCCGGGCAACAGCTGCACGGTCTGGGTGATCTTCGCCCCGACCGGCGTCGGCGTGCAGAACGGGTCGGTACGTCTCGAGGACACCGCTCTGCAAACGACGACCATCTCTCTCTCGGGCGCCGGGACGGGCCCGGCGGCCGGCGTCTCGCCGAGCTCGATCGACTTCGGTACGGTCGGTGCCGGGCTCACGAGCCCGCCCAGGACCCTGACGGTCGCCGACACCGGCTCGGCGCCGCTCACCATCGGCACCGTCGCACTCGGCGGCAACAACCCGGGTCAGTTCACGATCCTCTCGGACGCCTGCTCGGGCAACACCATCCAGCCGGGCGACTCCTGCACGGTGAGGCTCGAGTTCGCTCCGTCGTCGAGCGCGACACCCGGGAGCACCTTCGGAGCGACCCTCACGATCCCCGACAACGCCCCAGGCTCGAGCCCGCAGGTGACCCTGACGGGCACGGTCGGTACTCCGGCCGTGAGCTTCTCCCCGGCGAGCGTCGGGTTCGGAACGGTCGGCGTCGGCGTGAGCAGCGCCCCGGAGACGGTCACCGTCACCAACTCGGGGAGCTCAGCACTCTCGGTCAGCTCGCTCGCGCTCGGCGGCACCAACCCGCTGCAGTTCGCCATCACGGGCGGCACGTGCGGTTCGGGCAGCGTCTCCCTCACGCTCGCTCCCGGAGCCTCCTGCACGGTTCAGATCACCTTCGATCCGACAGTCGCCGGTCCGATGGCGGCGGAGCTCGTCGTGACCGACGACGCGAGCTCGAGCCCGCAGTCGGTCGAGTTGACCGGCACCGCCTCCGCCCCGTCGGTGGCGGTCTCACCGCCGAGCATCGACTTCGGCCAGGTCGGCATCGGGTCCACGAGCCCGGACAGCTATGTCACGGTGACGAACAACGGTTCCGCCGCCGTCACGTTCACGAGCTTGAGCCTCTCCAGCCTCGCGACCACCAACGGGTTCAGCCTCGACAGCTCGGGGACGACGTGCTCGACCTCGACGCCGCTCGCTTCGGGTGCCTCCTGCACCATCGCCCTTTACGTCGACCCGACCAGCGCGGCCACCCTGTCCGGCCTGCTCGTCATCGACGACTCGGCGAGCTCGAGCCCGCAGTCGGTCGACCTGTCGGTCACGGGTGTCGGGCCGGCTGTCTCGCTCTCGTCGTCGAGCTACGACTTCGGCGCCGTGGCCGACGGCTCGACTTCGCCTACTCACACGTTCACCGTCACCAACACCGGTCTCGCGCCGCTGCAGATCACGTCCGTTGCGGCCACCACGGGTGACACTGCCCAGTTCGGTGCCCCGACCGGCTCATGCGTCTCGGCCGGAAGCGTGACGGTGCAGCCGGGTGCGAGCTGCACGATCAACGTCGACTTCGCTCCGACGCGCCCAGGCGCGCTCGCCGAGGAGCTGACGATCATCGACAACGCTGCTTCGAGCCCGCAGTCGATCGAGTTGAGCGGCTACGGCCTCGCGCCGGCAGTCGCTCTCAGCCCACCGACCGTCAACTTCGGTTCGGTGCCCGAGGGAACGGTCAGCTCGACCCGGATGGTCACGCTCACCAACACCGGTGGCGCTCCGCTCGCGGTGACGAACGTCGCGACGAGCGGCGGCGACGCGGCCGAGTTCCAGATCGTCTCGGACAGCTGCAGTGGCAACGTCATCGAGCCCGCCGGGTCCTGCACGGTCGTCGTCGACTTCCAGCCCGGCTTCGGCGACACACCCGGTACGGCGTACGGCACCTCGCTCGTCTTCAGCGACAACGCCCCGGGCGGACCGCAGAGCGTCGCGCTCGTCGGCACAGCTGCACAACCGCTGCAGCCGGCCGTCACGGTCACGCCGAACCCGGTGAACTTCGGGGCGACCGTCATCGGAGTCGAGGGAAGCGTGCAGACCGTCACGGTCACCAACACGGGCGCAGCGCCACTCGCCATCTCAGGCGTCACGATCGCGGGCGTCAACGCAGCCGACTTCACGATCGTCACGAACAGCTGCACGAACGTCGATCCCGGGATGAGCTGCACGCTCCAGATCCAGTTCACGCCGAGCGCGGCCGACGCCGGGTTGCCCGGCGAGTCGGCGGTGCTCCAGTTGACTGACAACGCCCCTGACTCGCCTCAGGACATCCCGCTGCTGGGCATCGGTGTCGGGCCGGAAGCGACGGTCACCCCGACCACAGGTGTGAACTTCGGCACCGTGGGCCTCGGCGTCCCGACGGTCTACAGCCAGACGATCACGATCACCAACACCGGTGCTGGCCGCCTCGACAACTTCGCCTTCAGCCTCGGGGGCTCAGGTGCGAGCGCGTTCAGCATCAACGACACGAACTGCACGGCTACGGGCTCCTACCTCGCGCCAGGACAGTCGTGCACCGTCGACGTCACGTTCGCTCCGAGCGCAGCCGGCACCTACAGCGGCCAGCTCGAGATCACGGACAACTCGATCGGCGCTGCCCAGGGCGTGACCCTGTACGGCACGGCGACGTGGGGCACGGCGCTGGTCAGCACCTCGACCGGCTCGGCCGGCGTGAGCGGGACGACGTCGGTCGCCTTCCCGTCCACGGCGGAGAACACGCAGTCGCTCGGCCGTTTCGTGAAGGTCACGAATGTGGGGATCGGCTCGCTCAACTTCAACGGCACGCCGGCCTACACGATCGTCGGCCCCGAGGCCTCGTCGTTCAAGGTGGTTGCCGACTCGTGCACGGGGGCGGTCCTTCCGCCGGCCGGCAACGGCGCTTCGACGCCCTGCACCTTCACGGTTGTGTTCGCTCCGACAAGCACGGGACTCTTCTCGGCCACGCTGTTCGTCACCGACAACAGCTCTGCCGGGTCGCCACAGAGCGTGCTGCTGACCGGCGTCGCTGTCGGGCCGAAGGTGCGGGTCAGCCCCGCCTCGCTCGACTTCGGCAAGGTGGTCGTCCACACGATCAGCGCGACGAAGTGGGTCGTCGTGACCAATGTCGGGTCTGCGAAGCTCCTCATCTCGAAGCTCGTCCTCTTCGGGCCAGGGCGCAAGGAGTACCGAATCGTCATCAAGACCTGCGTCAACAACCAGACGCTCTCGCCTGGCGCCACGTGCACCGTCGGGATCCAGTTCCGACCGACGAGAGTCGGTAGGGCTGTAGCCGTGCTGAAGATCAGGGACAACGCCCCGGGCATGCCACAGGTCGTCCGGCTCCTGGGCTACGGGGTCCCGCCGTCGCCGCCGCCGGTGGAGGGGCAGGGTTACCTGCTCGCCGCCGCTGACGGAGGCGTCTTCGCCTTCGGCCCGGGGGCTGCGTTCCATGGCTCCCTTTTGAGCGCCGGAGAGCCGAAGCCCACCAGCCCGGTGGTCGGCATCGCGGCCCTGCCGCACGACGCCGGCTACTGGCTCGTCGACTCGATCGGGCACATCTACCCCTTCGGGAAGGCTCGCTCGTACGGTGGCCTGAACCGGCGAGGCCTTTCTCCTGTCGTTGCGATCATCGGACTGCCGAACGGCACGGGCTACTACCTGATCACCTCGACCGGGAACGTCTTCTGCTTCGGCAAGGTGCACAACTACGGCTCGCTCGCCCACGTCCACCTGCCCTCGCCGATCGTCGGAGGGGCATACGACCAGCAGACCGGCGGCTACTGGCTGGTGGCGAAGGACGGTCAGGTCTATCCGTTCCACGCCCGCCAGTTCGGTGACCTTCACGGGGTGAAGCTCCGCAGCCCTGTCGTCGGCATGTCGTCGGCGGCCGGTAGGGGCTACTGGCTGGTGACCGCGTCCGGCGAGGTGTTCGGCGAGGGCCAGGTTCCCTTCGTGGGGCGGCTCAGCGGTCCCCCCAGCGCTCCCGTCGTGGCCATCGTCACCAGCCCAGGTGGGGACGGATACTGGCTCGTGACGAGCAAGGGTCAGGTCGTGCCCTTCGGGCGGGCTCGGTACTGGGGCGAGGCGGTCGCAATCGCCTTGAACAAGCCGATGACGTCGGCGACGCCGTAGAGCCGGTCGGTCCAGTCGTGCGTCACCGGGCGTAGCCGCGGGAGATCTCCTCCCCCGGCTACGCCCGGCTGACAAAGAGCCCGGCTGACAAAGAGCCCGGCTGACAGAATGAGGCTGTGGGCGGCCTCCTCGAGCTCGAGGGATTGACGCGGCGGTTCGGATCGATCACGGCGCTCGACGACCTCTCGTTCTCGGTCCAGGCCGGCCACGTCGTCGGCTTCCTCGGTCCGAACGGCGCTGGGAAGACGACGGCGATGCGGGCAGTCTTCGGCCTCACCGACCTCGATTCGGGCGAGGTGCGCTGGAAGGGGGAGGCGGTCGGGCAGAGCGCGAGGCGACGGTTCGGCTATATGCCTGAGGAGCGCGGACTCTACCCGGCGATGCTCGCCGGCGAGCAGGTCCAGTACCTCGCCCGCCTGCACGGGTTGACTCCCTCCGACGCTGCCGCTTCCTCCCGTGCCTGGCTGGAGCGGTTGGGCTTGGGAGACCGGGTCGGGAGCCGGGTCGACTCGTTGTCGCACGGAAACCAACAGCGGGTGCAGCTCGCGGCCGCCTTGGCACACGCGCCGGAGCTGCTGATCCTGGACGAGCCGTTGGCGGGGCTCGATCCGGCGGGAATCGAGGCCATCGGGTCCGTGCTCGTCGAGCAGGCGGGACAGGGCTGTTGCGTGCTGTTCTCGAGCCACCAGCTCGACCTCGTCGAGGACCTGTGCGAGTCGGTGGTGATCATCGACCACGGTCGCCTCGTCGTGAGCGGGACGGTCGACGAGTTGGCGACGCGCGGCGCCCGTCGGCTGGTTGTCCGGGTCGATGGGGATCGGGCCGGCGAGTGGGCCGTAGGGTTGGCCGGGGTCACGGTTTCCGAGGCCGAGCGCGGCGCCCTCCGGCTCGTCCTCGAAGAGGGGACCGACAGCGATGTCGTCCTGCGTGCGGCTATGGCGGCAGGTCGGGTGACGGAGTTCGTCTTCGAACGGCGCAGGCTGTCGGAGGTGTTCCGGGAGGCGATGCGGGAGGCCGAGCCGGAGCCGGAACCACAGCCGCAGCCGGAGCCGCTGGCAGAGGAGGAGCCGGAGCGGGGGCGGAGTGGCGCCACAGTGGACGGAGGCGAGCGGTGAAGGGCCCTGGCGGCCACCTCTACTACGTGATCCTCGGGGTCCTTGTCGTGGTCGCGGCCATCCGGATCGTGTTCCGCGTCCGGCGTAGGCGAGGGCTGGGCGGCATGCCGGCGGGCGGTGCCGCGCCGGACGCCGGGCGCCCCCGCAGAGCCCGACTGCCGGCCGTGCACCTCGATGGCGACACGTGGCTCGTCGCCGGCCGCGAGATCCGGGAGCGGATGCGGCGGCGAGCGTTCCGGGTCGTGACGCTCCTGATCCTGGCGGCAGTGGCCGCGGCGATCGTCATCCCAGCTGCGACTCGGACGAAGGGGGCACCGCAGCGGGTCGGGGTGGTTGGGATCCCGGTCGATGCCGTACGGTCGACGTTGGCGGCCGCCGCGAAGAGCGTCGGGACGGGTATCCGCCTCGTCCCCGTGCGCAACGAGTCGACCGGCAAGTCGGAGCTCGGCAGCGGTGCACTCGACCTGCTGGTGATCGACGGCCGTGCCGTGCTCGTCGAGAACGCTCCCACCTCGACCAGCACCTCCGCCACTGCCCAGCTCGCGATGGCGGCTGCACATGCCCTCGGCGATGCCCTGGCGGTGGCCTCTGCCCATTTGAGCGCCTTCCAGGTCGCTCAGCTCTCCCGTGCCAAGCCGGTCCCGATCCTGGGGTTGCACGCCACCCCTCCGGTCAAGAACGCCAACCGCGGTACAGCTCTCACCGGGATCATCCTCATCTTCGTGATGCTGAGCCAGTACAACGGCTGGACGCTCATCGGCGTCATGGAGGAGAAGGCGAGCCGCGTGGTCGAGGTCTTGCTCGCGACGGTCCGACCGATCCAGTTGCTCGGCGGCAAGGTTCTCGGGATCGGGACCGTCGTTCTCCTCCAGTCGGCACTGATCGTCGCTTTCGCTCTCATCGTCGCGAGGGTCGTCGGCTCGAGCCTCCTGAAGGGCGCCGCTCCCGACGTCGTGCTCGCTTCGCTCCTCTGGCTCGTCCTCGGCTATGCCTTCTACTGCTGGGTCTACGCTGCGGCTGGTTCGATGGCCGAGCGACAGGACCAGGTCCAGACGCTCGCCTTGCCGCTCAGCCTCCCGATGGTGCTGGGCTACATCGTGGCCATCACCGCCGCGAGCTCGGGCTCCCCGTCTGCGCTCGTGCGCGTGCTCGCTTATCTGCCCCCGACAGCACCCTTCGACATGACCGTTCTCGTCGGCATCGGCGCGGCCACGTGGTGGGAGTTCCTGATCTCCGCACTCATCTCGCTCGTGTGCACGGCAGCCGTGGCATGGATGGCTGCAGGCATCTACAAGCGCGCCGTGCTACGAACCGGGCACCGAGTGCGGATCCGGGAGCTTCTGCCGGAGCGTGCCTGACGGGTCACTCCCGCCGAGGTCCCGCGACGGTTCGGAGCCCGAAGACGACGTCGCGGCCACGACCAGGCGACACAGAGCGGAGGAGGTGGGATTTGAACCCACGGACCCGTGAAGGTCACACGATTTCCAATCGTGCCGATTCGGCCGCTCTCGCACTCCTCCCGAGCCGCTCAGGGTAGTCTGTGCCTCCGGCGCTGCCGTGCGCAGTGGCCGGGTTCTGCGCAATTCGCCACCGTGAACCGAGTCAGGGCCGGAAGGCAGCAGCTCTCAGCGGACGAGCGGATGTGCCGCAGGGGACCTGGCTGCTGCGCACGGCAGCGCCGTCTCGCGTCGGGGGGTCTCATCTTCTCGTCCTGCCGCGGCCGTCACACCAGTCTCGTAATGTCGGACGGCGTGGCCGACGCCTCCCCCGAAGCTCCCGCAGCCCCTCCCGTGCCTCAGTACCAGTCGCTCTACCGCCGGTACCGTCCGCAGCGCTTCTCGGAGGTTCGCGGTCAAGATCTGACGGCTACGACGCTTCGCAACGCCGTCCGCGACGGACGGATGGTGCACGCCTATCTCTTCTCCGGCCCGAGAGGGACCGGCAAGACGTCGATGGCGCGGATCCTCGCCAAGGCCCTGAACTGCCTCCAACCCGAGGACGGGGAGCCATGCGGGCGATGCGAGTCCTGCGTCGACATCGCCCGCGGGGCCTCCCTCGACGTCCACGAGCTGGACGCCGCTTCCAACAACGGCGTCGACGCCATGCGTGACCTCGTGTCACGAGCGTCGCTGGCCACGCCGGGCAAGCGCAAGGTCTACATCATCGACGAGGTCCACATGCTCTCGACTGCCGCGTCGAACGCCCTGCTGAAGACGCTGGAGGAGCCACCTGGACATGTCGTGTTCGTCCTCGCGACGACCGATCCGCAGAAGGTCTTGCCGACGATCCGCAGCCGGACACAGCACTTCGAGTTCCACCTTCTCGAGCAGCCCGTGCTCGAAGGCCTTCTCGGCGACATCGCGCAGGACGCGGGGCTCGAGCTGCCCGAGGACGCCATCGACGCCGCCGCCCGGCGAGGTCATGGTTCGGCTCGCGATGCCCTGTCAGTGCTTGACCAGGTGGTGGCGTCGGGGATCGTGGAGGACGATCACCGTTTCTTGCTGGACTTGGTGCAGTCGATAGCGGCCCAGGATCCAGCCGCTGCCCTTCGTGTCGTCGCCGAGGCGATCACAGCCGGCTTCGAGGCCCAACGCCTGGCTGTGGAGCTCGTCGAGACGCTGAGGGAGCAGTTTCTCGCCAGTGTGGCGCGACGGGTCATACGGCCGGAGCCCGAGATGCTGGCTGCAGACGGGCGCGCCTTGCTCGCGCCCGCCCGGTGCGTCCGGGCTCTCGAGCTCATCGGCCAGGCGATCGTCGACATGCGGGAGGCGATCGATCCGCGCACCACACTCGAGGTTGCCATGGTCCGGCTCACGAATCCGGAGGTCGATGACTCGACCGCGGCCTTGCTGGACCGGGTCGAGCGGCTCGAGTGGCGGCTCTCGCAGCTCGATCCGAACAGCCCGTCTCGCGCGCGCCAGGATCCAGCCGCG
>JAKCCH010000131.1 GCA_021838945.1 Actinomycetes bacterium | reverse complement strand
CTGCACCCCGGGGACATCGCACTCCCGGTGATCACGCTCACGCTCGTCACGACCGCGTTGTTCAGCCGCTACATGAGATCGTCGGCGCTCGAGAACCTCCCGCTCGACTACGTCCGCACCGCGCGCGCGAAAGGGGTGGGGCGTCAACGGGTCATCTGGCGCCACGTCCTGCGAAACGCCGCCGGGCCGCTCATCACGCTCGTCGGCCTCACCCTGCCGGTCGTCGTCGGCGGCGCGGTGATCGTCGAGTCGGTCTTCAACTACCCGGGGATGGGGCTGCTGTTCTGGAACGCGGCTCAGTCCCAGGACTACCCGGTCATCCTCGGGGTCACCATCGTCACGGGCGCCGCCACCGTGCTCGGTTCGCTGATCGCCGACCTCCTCTATGCGGTCGCAGACCCGCGGGTGAGGTTCACGTGATGGTGATCAGCGAGGAGACGAGCCGCCCCGCGCTCGGCGGGGAGGCCGTCGACGACTCGGACCGCTCGGGCCGCAGCCGCCTCGCCGATGCCCTCAGGAGCTTCTCCCACAACCGGCTCGGCGTCGCCGGCGTGGTGGTCGTCCTCTTGATATTGGGCTTCTGCTTCATCGGCCCGCTCGTGTACCACACGAACCAGATCAACACGAACCTCAGCGAGGTGCACCTTCCCCCGTCCGCCGCCCATCCGCTCGGCACCGATCCCGTCGGCTACGACGAGCTCGGCAGGCTCATGGTCGGAGGGCAGGCGTCCCTCGAGGTCGCGATGGCGGCCGCGCTCATCGCGACGGGTTTCGGCGCGCTCTGGGGCGCCATCTCCGGCTTCATCGGCGGTTTCGCGGACTCGTTGCTGATGCGGATCGTCGACGCGATGCTGAGCGTGCCGCCCCTGCTCGTGGTCCTCTTCCTCGCCACCATCTACCGCCCGAGCGTGCCGATGCTCGTGCTCGTCGTGGCGCTCGTGTCCTGGCTCATACCGAGCCGGCTCGTGCGAGGCGAGGCGCTCGTGCTCCGGACGCTCGACTACGTCCAGGCCGTCCGCATGTTCGGCGGCACGCGCCGGCGCGCCATCTTCCGCCACGTCGTGCCCAACGCCGTCGGCACCATGGTCGTGAACGTCACGTTCCAGGTGGCCGACGCCATCCTGCTCGTCGCCGGCATCGGATACCTCGGGCTCGGGATACCGCCACCGGCCACCGACTGGGGGTCCATGCTCTCCTCGGGGATCAACTACATCTACTCCGGCTACTGGTGGCTCATCTACCCGCCTGGCGTCGCCATCCTCCTCACTGTCGTGGCCTTCAACTTCATCGGTGACGCACTGCGTGACGCCTTCGAGGTCAGGCTGCACGAGCGGTGACGAGCCGGACGAGCGCCGCCACGAAGGACGACGCAACGACGAAGGGAGCCGACGGATGAACCTTTCCCATCTCAACCCGCCGACACTGCACCGCCCCGTCGATGACATGTACACCCACATCGTGAGGGCGGAAGGCCCCGTCCACTACCGGATCGGGGGGCAGGTCGCCGTGGATGCCGACGGCCGCAACCTCGCCGTCGGCGACATGGCCGGCCAGATCAGGGCTTGCTACGAGCTCGTCAGCCGCGCGCTCGAGGCCGCTGACCTGACGTGGGCGAACGTCACCCACCTCTACACCTTCACGACCGACATGGACGAGTACCTGCGCCACGAGCGCGAGATCGCCCGGCCCTACTTCGGCCCTCACCCTCCGGCCTCGACGCTGGTGGCCGTGTCCCGGCTGGTCGAACGGGATTGGCTTGTCGAGGTCCAAGCCGACGCGGTGGCGGACCACTGACCTGCTGCCGGCACCGCGAGGCATTGACAGCCGCCGTTGGTTCAGTGATACTCAACGAAAGTTGAGTGTCACTAATGTCCTGGGGGGAAGGTGAACATGCGCTCGAAGCTCTTCCGCCGCATCGCTGCCGCGGTTGTCACGGCTGTGCTGCTCGCTGCATGCACCTCAGCTCCGAGCTCGTCCGGAGGCGGCAAGACCGGTGGCAGCGCGCCGATCAAGGGTGGCACCGCCACCTTCGCCGAGAACCAGGCGTCCGGAGCGATCAACTGCATCTTCCCGGTCGTCTCCCTCGCCTGCGACCTGCCGTCCAACATCCAGTTCATGTACCTGCAGTGGACGCCGTTGTACTGGTTCGGCGGTGGTTCCAGCCTCGTGCTGAACAGGCAACTGAGCCTCGCTGAGCCGCCTGTCTACTCGGATGGCAACCGGACGGTGACGGTGACCCTGCGCCCTGCGACGTGGTCCGACGGCAAGCCCGTCACCGCACGCGACGTGGAGTTCTTCGTCAACTTGGTGAAGGCCTACGGGTCGAACTGGGCGTACGCGGTGTCCGGGGAGTTCCCGTCGAACATCGCCTCCATGCACCTCGAGGGCGAGCGGACCATCGTGTTCCATCTCACCGAGGCGTACTCGCCCACGTGGTTCACCTACGCGCAGCTGTCGGAGATCGTCCCGCTTCCCCAGCGTGCCTGGGACCGCACCTCTGCGAGCGGCGCGGTCGGGAGCTATGACCAGTCGCCGTCGGGGGCCAAGGCGGTGCTGGCGTTTCTCGAGAAGCAGGGGACGGCGCTCGGGTCGTACCAGGCGAACCCGCTTTGGCAGGTGGTGGACGGCGCTTGGCACCTCACGTCATTCCGCACCGACGGCTACGCCGAGATGGAGCCCAACCGCGCGTACCGCCTCGCGTCACCGCCGCACCTGGCGAAGTTCATCATGGAGCCCTTCACCTCGGACTCAGCTGAGGCGAACGAGCTCCAGTCCGGTGGGATCACCTACGGCTACGTCCCGGTCTCGGATCTCTCCGCCACCTCGCGCTTCTCGTCTGTCGGCTATCGCATCTCACCCTGGCCGCTGCTCTCCATCGCCTACATCGTCCTCAATTTCAACAACCCTTCCATCGGGTCCGTCTTCAAGCAGCTGTATGCCCGGCAGGCGATGCAGGCGCTCATCAACGAGCCCGGTTACGTGAAGGCCTTCCTCGGCGAGGCCGGTGTCCCGACCTATGGACCCGTCCCGCTCAAGCCGGCAACCCCGTACGTCACGGCTGCGGAGCGGGCGAACCCGAACCCGTACAACCCGTCCAAGGCGAAGTCGCTCCTGCGCGCGCACGGCTGGGCGATGTCGTCCGGGGTCCTCGCCTGCTCGAGGCCGGGCACGTCGTCGAACGAGTGCGGTGCGGGCGTCGCCCGCGGCACGAAGTTCCAGTTCACGCTGCAGTACCTCGGAGGAGTTCCCTACCTCGACAACGAGATGCGGACCATGAAGTCCTCCTTCTCCCTCGCCGGAATCCAACTGACGCTCACGACCGGGACCGAGGGTCAGGTCGTCGGGGCGGCCGTCCCGTGCTCTGGCGGCTCCAGCTGCGGGTGGCAAGCCGTGCAGTGGGGCACGCCTGCATGGATCTGGGGAGACCCGTACCCGACGGGGGAACAGCTCTTCCGAACTGGTGCAGGCGTCAATCCGGGGAGCTTCAGCAACGCTGCCGTCGATGCCGACATCGCCGCCATCCAGCACGCCTCTTCGGCAAGTGCGGTCAGCGCTGCGTGGACGAGGTATGTGAACGACGTCTCGCGTGCGCTGCCGGTGCTGTGGATCCCGAACACCGTCAACCAGGTGTCGGCCATCAGCACGAGACTGCACGGCGCGACGCCGCAGAGCCCGCTCGCGCAGATCACCCCGTCCCAGTGGTACTTCACGAGGTGAGCGTGCTCGGATGACCAGCGCGAGCTCCCACTCGATGATCGAGCACGTCGGGACCGGGAGGTTCTCCCTCCCAGAGCACGTCGACCCGACCCGTCTCGACCTCGTGGCGGAGTTCATGGCTGCCCCACTCGGTCGACACTCAGAGGATCTGCAGCTCATGTTGGCCCGGATGCGTTCGGACACCGAGGTGGGCCGGCTGATCCTCCTCCGGGAGGCGGCGGACCGCTTCATCGTCGCCAGGCCGCCGGCTCGCCGCGGCGAGCGCTTCGAAGAGCTCGCCGAGTTCCCCACGCCCGCAGAAGCCGAGCGATTCGCGTTCGCGCTCCGGTTCGAGGAGCACACCGGGACACGCCTGCCAGTCCGTGTCGGGCCGGCGGCGGGCGCGGCCGCGCCGCGTGCCGATGAGCGCAGGAGCCTCCTCGGCTATGCCTCGCCGCTGTCGGTTGCGGCCGGGGACGAGGTGTCCTGCCACCTGAGCGCGGCTGACGGGGGTGGTGACCGGCGTGCCGTCGAGGTGCAGGTCGTGCGGATGAGATCGGGTGACACGTCCCCGGGAGCCCCTGGGCTGTCCTACGAGCCCGTCGCAGCCGACCTCGCGGGTCCCTTCGAGGTCGGCCCCGAGCCCGTGAGGACCGGATCGTCGGCAAAGGCGTCGCTCGGTCCGATCCCGCTCGAGCGCGGTCTCTCCCTCGAGGTCACCTTCTGCCCGACGCTGCGGACCGGGGGCGAGCAGGTGCTCGTCCGTGTAGACGGCCTCGCGCTCGCTCTCGACGCCGAGCTGAGGCCCTTCGTCGAGCTGCGAGACACCAAGGCACCGGTGTCCGTTTGCACCCTCGACCACGCCTGTTCACCGTGGACTTGGTACACGCTCGTCGGGACCTGGTCTGGCTCTGAGCTGTCGTGCCGCTTGTACGAGGCGCCATCGTCCCGTCTCGTCGGGGAGGCCCGCTGCGCCGGCGCCGCGCCGGCCGCCGGAGAGGCCGAGGGGACCGTGATCTTTGCTGCCCGAACTGTCGGCACGTCGGGCTTCAACGGGAGGCTCGAGCAGCCGGCCGTCGTGGCAGGCGCGCTCGGCGAGCAGGACGCCCGGGCCCTGGCGGAACCGGGAAGATCCTTGGACGACCTCGACTTGAACCTGGCCGGGCGCGTCCTCGGCTGGTGGGACTTCTCCGACGGCATCGAGGGCTGGACGATCTCCGACCGTGGGCCACGGCATGCGACCGCCTCGATGAGCAATCTCCCGCGGCGTGGCGTCACCGGATCAAGGTGGGACGGGAGGACCGCGTCGTGGGCAGACGACCCGAGTCAGTTCGCCGCCGCTCACTTCCTCCGCGACGCGATCGAGGACTGCGGCTGGCCGGCGGCGTGCACCTGGCGCGTCCCGAGCTTCGTGCGCCCGGGCTTCTACGCCTTCAGGGTGCGCTCTGGGCCGGACGAGGAGCTCGTTCCGTTCTTCGTCAAAAGGCAGCTCGGGACGGCAGCGGCCCGTCCGGTGCTCCTCCTCGTCCCGACTGCCACCTACCTCTCCTACGGGAATTCGCGCTTTTGGTGGGAGGACCCGATCCAAGAGGCCGTCTCCGACCGGCTCGTGGAGCTCGGTGCGGACGACAAGTACCTCATGACGCACCCTGAGCTCGGGCCTTCTGCCTACGACGTCCACGAGGACGGCACCGATGTCACCCACGTGTCGCACCGCCGCCCCAACCTGTTCATGCGGACGACGAACCGCCACTTCGAGGGCTACGTCTCCGATCTCTACCTCGTCGACTGGCTCGACGCGAACGACGTCGACTACGAGGTGGCGACCGACGACGACCTCCACCGTGCCGGGAGCGAGCTGTTGGACGGCGTGAAGGTGGTTGTGACCGGCACCCATCCCGAGTACGTCTCCGATCGGGAGTTCGACGCCCTCGACGGCTTTC
>JAKCCH010000031.1 GCA_021838945.1 Actinomycetes bacterium | reverse complement strand
CGCCTACGCTCCGAGGCGCTGAGTTAGGTAATACACGTTCGGGCGCCGAATACCGTCATCTACCAGCACAGATGCCCGCTCCTCAGCTGCGAGCCCGGAAAGTACCGCTAGCCTCGGGCCGCCGCGCCGCTCCGGCTACGCCTCGCGATCCCTCAGCCCGACGCAGTCGCAGCGCCAGAAGGCGTCGGCGTAGACGAGCGTCCCGGTCATCCAGCTCTCCTGGGCGGGAAGGGTCCTCACCTGGAACGCCTCGTCGGGGATCCTGAGCGACGGCTTGCGGAAGCCCAGCCCGCCGCCGGCGACAAAGCCGAATCTGCGGTAGTAGGCCGGTGAGCCCTCGAGGAAGACGAGCGGCAGCGACCTCCGGGCCGTCACCTCGAGACCCGCCCTGACGAGGGCCGACCCGACGCCGTCTCCCTGGTGGGCAGGCGCCACCCCGAGCGGGCTCAGCACGCTCACCTCGACGAGGCGGCGAGGGGTGTCGAGGAGGCTCGGCGTGAACATGACGTGGCCGACGACCTCGCCCTCCATCTCGGCCACGAGCGAGATCCCGTGGCCCTCGTCGACGGCGGGAGCGAGCGACTCCACGAGCGAGGCCACGCGGCCGCCCTCCTCCCCGAAGGCCTCGCGATGCAGGTCGAGGACCGACGCCCGGTCACCGAACTGCTCGGCTCGGACGTCCATCGGCGCAGGCTACCGGGCGGGCCCGGCGGCTCTCGATCAGCTGGGGGGCAGGACGAGGCCGCCGGCGATCGAGAGGAGGACGGCGAAGCTCGGCACCCGCTGACCGGCTCGCTCCAGCTGGCTCGCCACGACGAAGGAGTAGCCGCCGGCCCGCCAGCTCACGACACGTCGGTGGACGGTGCCACCGGAGGAGGCCGCGGCCAGCGCCGCCGCATGCCCGCGGACGGCTGCTCGACCGACCACCGGGGAGGCACCTGTCGCTCCGACCGAGCCGTCCACCTGCTGGACGAGCACCGGGGCGAGGCCGAGCGCCCCGAGGGGCGGTGGATAGAGCGTGGAAGCGGTGCACCGTGCGGTCGCTCCGACGGGAGAACCGGCCGCGAACGGGGTCCCCGGCCCGGCGTTGCCGCAGCGGTAGCCCGCCGGGGAGACCGTGACGCGGACGAAGTTCCGGGCGGCGAAGTAGGCGACCCGCCGATGGGTGATGCCGTTCACGATCGGCCGGCCGTCGAGCGGGAATCGCAACCTCGTGTGGAGCGGGCCGAACCTGATGACGGTGGGGCAGACGGCGAAGGGAGGCGCCCGCGGCGCCGTGACGTACAGGACGAGCCGGTCGGTCGACAGGTGGCCGACGAGCCTCGGCGGCCCGACGCACTGGTCCCGGGCCAGCACGCTCACCGTCCGGCCGTCGCCGCTCACCACCGGAGCGCCGATGAAGGAATACCGCAGGAGACCGAAGATGTGGGGGAGACTCGGGACGGATGTGGCCGACCGCTGGAGGGCCGTCTCCTGGCCACCGGCGGGGACCGACTTCGGAGCCCCGGCGGAATACGCCGTCAGTCGTCCGAACCCGTCGACGACGAGGGAGAGGACGACGGGGGAGCCGACGATGCGATTGCCGACCTTCGTCCCCGCCCAGCCCGAGCGGCCCTTCACGACGACGAGGAAGGCACGCGAGGAGCCCGAGGGGCGGGCGAGCACCGTCGGGGACGAAAGGGAGTCGAGAGCACGCGACGCCGTCGTCTCCAACCCGTGGATGCTCGTCGGGTGCAACCGGTCCGCCCGCACCGCCGCCAGCGCCACTCCGTCGACCCGTGGCTCCCAGTGCCGCGGCACACGCACGCCGGTCGCCACCCCTCCCCTCGAGGACGGACGCTGCTCGGGGCCGAGGCGCGTGGTCACCACGACCGCCGCCGTCACGGCCGCTGCAAGGGTGACGAGGGCCGCGCTCCTCCACCGGCGGAGCGCACGACCGCCCGGACGCTGGGCCGGCGACCGGGCCTGGCGAACGGCTCGCCTCCCGACAGGCTCCGGGTCCGCCAGCTGCTCGCCGGCCTCGATCAGGGCGACGAGGCGGGCGCGCTGCCGAGCGGTCGCCTCAGGGGCCGGTTGGTCGGCGGGGGGAGCGAGGCGGCCTACCGCTTCTACGACGTCATCCATCTCCACTCCCTTCTGTCGTCGCCCACGGCGCCGTCCGGCGGCGGTCGCCGCGCTGGAGAGCGCGCCGGAGCCGCCTCCGGGCCCGGTTGAGGCGGGACCGCACCGTGCCGACCGGGATGGCGAGGGCGATGGCGATGTCCGCGTAGCTCAGCTCCTCCCAGGCGAACAAGAGGAGGGGTTCGAGCTCCGCCGGCGGCAGGAGACGGACCTCCTCTGCCACGAGGGCGAGCTCGTCCTGCCTCCCCCGATCGGGTTCGTTCGTCTCCGGGCGGCCCTGGAAAAGCGCCGCCCGGGCGTAGGCGTCCGTCCTGCGCCCGCTCGCCCGGAGGTGGTCCGCGACGACGTTGCGGGCGATCCCGAGCAGCCACGGAGCAGCGTCAGGCCGGGAAGTGTCGTAGCGGTGACGGTGCTCGAAGGCGCGGCAGAATACCTCTCCGGCGGCGTCCTCGGCCGCCTCCGGGCCGATCCGACGGGCGCAGTAGCGATAGACGAGGCCGAAATGCCGCTCGAAGATCGCCGCGAAGGCGACCGGCTCATCGATCGAGCCGGCGATCACCGCGGCGTCGTCGCGTGCCATCGGTAAGTTATTCGCCGTTCGTCCCCGCCGGTTCGCGCCGGGAGGCATCCGCCACGAGCACCACACGCGATCCTGGTGGGTGCCTACGAGCGCCCGCACACTCCTCGTCAGGCGCGCATGGTCGGCGAAGCCAAGCTCGGCGACCGGGCCTGCGAAGTCGTGCTCCCCGTCCTCTGGGCGCTGCAGGACGGTGCTCACGCGAAGACGGTTCCGGTACCGGCCAGAGCCTCAGCCGGTCGCCTCGCTGAAGACCGTGCCCAGAGATGGTGCGGCGGGCATCCGAGCCGGCGGGTGGGCGACACGAGGCCGACCGTCGGGTCGGCGTCGAGCTCTGCGCAGGCGACGGCGAGCGCCCCTTCGGTCTCCCGGCTCGGTGTGCGAGGCGGGTGACCCGCCGCACGGCGAGCTCGGAGCAGCCGCCGACGGGGAGCGCGCCGACGACGAGGTCGGGATCGCCGCCCGGGAGCGAGACGACGAGCCCGGGGTGGAGGCGCCTGGCGGTGCAGACGTCGCCGCCGGAGAAGGGACGGGCGAACTGCTCGGCGGCTCCCGGCCCGCTCAGATGGGCCGCTGCCGGGTCGAGGAGCGCCTCACCTCCGCATGGGCGGCGGAGGAAGGCCCCGTGGCTGATCATGACGAGGCCACGGCCCGTCTCTCCACGTCCGGCGCGTAGCCCCGGTGGGTGTCGTCGGTGTCGGCGCCGGCGGCCTCGGAGCCGTCGCCCTGCTCGGTCCACGAACGGCGGGACACCACGCAACGATAGGGGCGCGGGCGCGCTCACTGCCTGACAGGCACCGGGACCCGACTCGGTCGGGCGATCGTCAGCTGGCCCGGCACCGGCCAGGCGAGGTCGCGCTGGACAAGCCGAAGTGGCACCGCAGGCGGCGGTTCGCGGCCCGGTCAGCGCCGTCGTCGCCACCGACGCCCCCGCACCGGGCACAGTCCGTGTGCCCGGCGTCCGCACCGGCTCCTTCGCTCCCCTGAAGCGACGCCCGCTCATGAACACCCTGGTTCGCAAACGCCGCTGGCGCCGCCGAGGTCGCCGGCCGCACCCGGACCTCGAGGATGCACCCCTTCCCGGCGCGTAGCCATGCCCCCGTCACTCTCGCCTGGAGGTTCCCGGCAGAGCTACCACCCCGCCAGAGTCGCCTTGACGAGGTCTTGCGCCATCCATGCCAGCAGCTCGGTGGCCTCTTCGCGTGACAATTCGGTGATGTCCGTGGTCCAGACGCTGGCGTCGGCTCCGAACAGCGGGACGAGTGCCTTGGCGAGGCGGTCACGCGCAGCCGGCGGGACCTCGGGCGGCAACGATTCGAGGAGGTCCGCAATCCAGAGATCGCGGCTCGTCAGCCCCCGGCGGGGCTTGTCGCGTTCCCTTGCAGATTCCAGGGAAAGGCGGAGGAACGTCCGGAGCTCGGTCTCGTGGTCGAATGCCCACGCTCCCCTGGCTCGCACAACCTCGGCGGCCCGGGCGCTGTTCGGGAAGTAGCGGTAGGCCGTTGCACGAGAGACACCGGCGCGCTCGGCCGCGGCCGGGACCGTGAGCGGACCACCCGTCCGCAGAAGCTCCCGAACCGCTTCCCTCAAGAGACGCCTGGTGCGCTCCTTCGGACCGGACGGTTCCCTCGTGCTGCCCCGATGCTCCACGGCCTTCGCTCCTTGACAAGACGGCCCCACGGCTCGTGATACCAGTCATCTCATTATGAGATGTGGAGTCTCAATCTGAGAGGGCGAGTCCCAAACAGATCCGACAGGAAAGCGGAGGGCGACCATGACGAGCACCGCCGAAGCATCCCAGGCCAGGGTGGCACGTCCGGCGGTGACCGGCGTCCAGCATCTCGGTCTCACCGTCCGGGATGTCGCCGCCAGTGAAGCGTGGTACACCGAGGTCCTCGGCCTGGTTCGTGCCTTCGTCGAACCGCACTCGGCCGGAGACGGCTATTCGGTCGTGATGACGCGTCCGGGTACCGGACTTCCTTGGGCTCGATCACCACCCCGGCGCGGACCGCCAGATGTTCAACCCGCTACGCACAGGTCTCGACCACGTGGCACTCGCGGTGGCGAGCCGCCAGGATATGTTCACGTGGATCTCCCACCTCGATGCCCTTGGGGTCGATCACGACCCGCTGTTCGAAACTGCCGAGCCGCTGCCGCACGCCATGATGGTGCTCCGGGACCCGGACGGGATCGCGATCGAGTTGTTCTGGCTCGGTGGGTGAAGTGGCACGCCAGGTGAACCTCCCGAAGAGGGCCGGCCGCCGCCCGAGCACCAGCAACGAGATCCCCCACCGCCAGTTGGATCAGCAGCCAGACGACGGCCGGCACGTGGATGCCATCCTGGCGGCGGCAATGACCCGGCCAGCCGTTCTCGGAGGTCCGTCGTCGATCTCCGTGGAGGGCGCCCATGCACTGAGGCTGGACGAAGGCAGGGCCGCCGGGCCGAAGGAGGCCTTCATGGTCGACCGGGAGTTCTGCCATGTGCATGCCGAGGGTGACTGCAGCCTGCATGCCGCCCTGCCGCTCCCACTGGCCGCAGCCGCCGTGAGCGAAGGATGGGCAGAGCCTCACTTCTTCGTGCACACGGGCCGGGCGCCGGCGACCATCGTCATGCTCTACGCCCCTCGAGACGAATACGAGGGCGAGGTGGTCTTGGGCCTCGTGCGTGCCTCGTACGAGTTCGCCCTCCTACCCGAACCGACTCCATGACCCTGCAGCGCCATCGTTTCCAAACCCCGAGCCAAGGAGAGAGCCACCGTGTCCATCCACGTCGTCGAACCACATGCCGGTGAGCAGTCGGGCGGCGGGCCGATCCGCTGTCGCATCATCGAGGACGGCTCACACACCGGGCATCGCCTCGGACTGATCGAGGCGACAGTTCCACCAGGCCCCGCTGCGCCACCGCAGCACCTCCATCGGGACCACGACGAGATCTTCATCGTGATCCACGGCACGCTCAGGTTCACCTCCGGAGCCGACAGCGTCGACGCCGGAGCGGGATCGTGCGTCACCGTCCCCGCCGGGACGCCGCATACCTTCTCCAACCCCTTCGACGAGGCAGCCGGGTTCGTCTGCACTCTCACACCCGATCTGTACGTGGAGTACTTCCGGGACCTGAGCAGGCTCCCGGTCGGCGAGCAGGGCCTCCTCGACCCTGCCGACATCGGAAGGACGATGGCGAAGTACGCGACCGAAGTGATCCGTTAGCCAAGAGGCATGCGGTGCGGCCCTGACAACGTAGTGACCGCGACCACGAGAGTGCCTCCCCGTCGCCACTCGGCTCGATGGGCGCCGAGCTCAAGCAGGCTGGAGGTGCAGCTTCGACAACTGGTGGCCGATCGGGAGTGAGCCTCGAGAACCGTCGGTCGTCGGTCACGAGCGGACTGGTCGCTCCTCGACAGGCGCCATGGACGCCGCCTCACACGAGTTCCTGCGTCCCCGGCCGCTCCACCACCGGAGGGCGGCCGGCGGCGGCTCATCGTGAAGCGGCGGCCGAGAAGCCCTGGGCGGGCGGATCGATCTCATCGTGGCGATCGACCCCGTCTCCGGGCGGCCGGGACTTCCCCTGGGGCGGCTCTGACGCCAAAGCTGCCTGAGCTGACGAGAGGCGCTCCTTCGAGGGGACGCCGACTCGGTGACAGGTGCCCAGCTGACGCCAACCCACGAGCGCCGCGAGGGGCGATCTTCATCGAGAGTTTCGCTCAAGTCGCAGAGCGCATGGCCGAGCTGCGGCCGGCCGGGTGCACCGCTTGAGAGGTGGACTCTGGGGCTTCGGTCGAGGCTCGGAGCGCAATCTGGGTACCGATCCCGGACAAGCTCGGTGATGCACACGGGCAGGAAGGGTGGCTGGCGCGCGATCAGGTTGGACCGACCCCTGAAGTCGCTCCTTGGCTGCGCGACGAGCACCGCGCTCCCCCCCGACGTCGACGAGCTCGAGGGCCGCCAGGTGGAGGTTGACGCCGCTTGCAGACGGCCTCCCATCGGCGTCTCCGACCACGCCGACGACGATCGCCTTGAAGAGGCGCCGGGTGGCGATGTCGACTTCGCCTTGCCCCGTGCCACGATGGGACCCTCCGTGTAGCGTCGCCGCCGGACCGCGCGCGCGTCGCTCCAGGACCAGCGCGGTCTACCTGGGAGCCCGATGGGACGATCCGAACACCCCGACGACAGCGCTTCCACGGCGCCGGACGACTCGGCAGGAGCCGGAGCGGGATCGCGGCCGCCAACCTTCGCCGGCGCCGTGCGACCGATCGAGGAAGACCGGCCCGAGATCGAGGACCTCACCCCTGAGAACACGTTCCGCCGCAGTATCGAGGAGGGGCGGCGTCGGCTCCGGCGCGGACCGCTCGTGCTGGTCGCCACCGGCCTCGTCGGGGGCGTCGACATCGGCGTGGGAGTGCTCGCCCTGTTGCTCACCGAGCAGACGACGCACAACACGCTGCTCGGTGGGTTGGCGTTCGGGTCGGGCTTCATCGCGCTCTCGCTGGCGAGGAGCGAGCTGTTCACCGAAGGTTTCCTGCTGCCAGTCGGCGCGGTCGTCGCCCGGAAAGGCAAGCTGCACTCACTGATCCGGCTCTGGGTCGTGACCTTCCTCGCCAACCTCGCGGCCGGCTGGGTGATCACCTACCTCATCGTGGCGGGCCTTCCCAGCCTGCGGTCGACGGCGGTGAGCGCCGGCCGCTACTACGCAGTGTCGATCGGCCTCGGAGGGCGCGCCTTCGCCCTGGCGGTCCTCGGTGGCGTGGTCATCACGCTGATGACATGGATGCAGCACAGCAGCGAGTCGATCCTGGCCCCGCTGGTCGCCGCCGAGATCACCGGCTTCCTCCTCGGGGGCGCAAGGCTCAACCACACCGTCGTGGCTTCCCTTGTCATGTTCGCCGCGCTGCACACCGGTCACGCCGGCTTCGGCTACGGCCAGTGGGCGCTGGCAGCGGGCTGGGCCGCCCTCGGCAACCTCGTCGGGGGTATCGGCCTCGTGACCTTCCTCCGCCTTCTCCAGGTGCCCCACCGCCTGCGCTTGGAGCGCGAGCGACCCGAAACCTGATCGCCACGTCCGCCCCGGCGCGTGGGCACTGACCAGATCGACCCCCGCATGGGCAGCGCCGCGGCGGCAACTTCCCGGGTAGGCGCCTCTCGTGCTGGTCCGGTCGGAACCAGACGCTGGCTGCTGTCATCATGACGTCATCGGATTGCCGACGATCGGGCCACCGAGGCCAGTCACGACCACGGGTCGGCTCCGTCACCGCCGCGCGGTGGCGGTGACGCGCTGTTCGCCCCTCCGTCTGGAGGCCGACTACCCGTCGCGCGGACGCGATGGATCAGAGCTTCTCCGGGCGGAGCATGGCGTAGAACAGGAAGACCAGAAGGGCGACGCTGATGATGAAGGCTGCGATCTCGATGATGCTCATGCGGTTCGGTACCTCATGCTCGATGTGAAGGTGGGGTTCTCGGCTCAGAGCCGCTCGCAGGCGCGGGCGTAGAGCCAGAAGAGCCCGAACATCACCACAACGGCGGCGATCCCTCCGATCGTCTCCCATGCGTATGCCATGTCACCTACTCCTCTTCACTCGTCCGATGTGCCCCATCGTTCAGTGCCCGACCAGCTTGAGCAGTGCGAGGTTGAGCTCCAGCACGTTCACGTGCGGTGCACCGTAGAGCCCGAGGAAGCGTCCGGACACGTGCCGAGCCACGAGCGCTCGCACCTCAGAGACCGGGAGGTGGTTCACCCGGGCGACCCGCGGGACCTGCAGGTAGGCAGCGGCCGGGGAGATGTCGGGGTCCAAGCCGCTGGCTGAGCTCTCGACGAGGTCGGGGGGGACCTGGGACGCCTTCACCCCGGGGTTCTCCTTGAGGACCCGGGCGAGGTTGGTCCGGATCTCCTTCAGCAGCGCCGGATTGGTCGGCCCGTAGTTGCTCGCCGCCGACGAGGCGGCGTTGTAGGCCGGTGTGGTGGCGCTCGGGCGCCCCTCGAAGAAGCGGGGTGAGGAGAACTGCTGGCCGATCAACTTGGACCCGATCACGTGGCCGCGCTGGGTGATCAGGCTGCCGTTGGCGCGCCCGGGCATGAGCCCCTCGCCGATGCCGACCATGAGGAGGTTGTAGCCGAGGCCGAGGACGACCACGAATACAAGCACCATGCGGACGGCGCTCCAGATCACCTTGAGGCGCATGTCTCCTCCTTTCCGAGCGGGACGAGGTGGGGTGTGGCGGTGGGCACGTCAGTGGGCGGTCGAGACGAGGTGGAGGGCAGTCACGACCATGTCGATCAGCTTGATGCCGGCGAAGGGCACGATCAGCCCTCCGAGGCCGTAGATGAGCAGGTTCTTGCGCAAGATGGCGACGGCGGTGGTGGCCCGGTAACGCACGCCTCGCAGGGCGAGGGGGATGAGGGCGGGGATGATGAGGGCGTTGAAGATGATGGCCGACAGAATGGCGGTCTGCGGCGAGGTGAGGCGCATGATGTTGAGCGCCTCGAGGCCGGGGTAGGCGACCACGAACATGGCCGGAATGATGGCGAAGTACTTGGCGACGTCGTTCACGACCGAGAAGGTGGTGAGTGCACCCCGGGTGATGAGGATCTGCTTTCCGACCTCGACGATCTCGATGAGCTTGGTGGGGTTGGAGTCGAGGTCGATCATGTTGCCGGCCTCGCGGGCGGCCATCGTGCCCGTGTTCATGGCGACCGCCACGTCAGCATTGGCAAGGGCGGGAGCGTCGTTCGTGCCGTCACCGACCATGCCCACCATGTAGCCCTCGGCCCGGATGGACTTGACGTAGTCCATCTTGCGCTCGGGCGTCGCCTCGGCGAGGAAGTCGTCGACGCCGACCTCGCTGGCGATGGCGTTGGCGGTGATGGGGTTGTCGCCGGTGATCATCACCGTCTTGATGCCCGCCGCTCGAAGCGACGCAAGGCGCTCTTTGATCCCCGGCTTGACCACGTCTTTCAGCTCGACCGCGCCGAGGATGCGGCGGTTCTCGGCGACGAGCAGCGGGGTGCTCCCGGCCCGGGAGATCTCCTCCACGGCCGCCTTGGTCTCTGGGTCGAGCTCGACGTCCGCCCAGCGGGCGATCGAGTCGGCGGCGCCTTTGCGGATCTGGCGACCCTCGAGGTCGACGCCGCTCATGCGCGTCTGGGCACTGAAGGGCACGAAGGTGACCGCGCCGTCCTCGAGGTTCGGCGCCCGCAGGTCGAACCGCTCCTTGGCCAGCACCACGATCGAGCGTCCCTCGGGAGTCTCGTCGGCGAGCGAGGAGATCTGGGCAGCCTCAGCCAGCTCGCGCTCGTCGACCCCCGGGGCCGGTACGAAGGTGCTCGCCTGACGGCTCCCCATGGTGAGCGTGCCGGTCTTGTCGAGCATGATGACGTTCACGTCCCCAGCCGCCTCGACCGCCCGGCCGGACAACGCGAGGACGTTGCGCTCGAGGAGCCGGTTCATGCCCGAGATGCCGATGGCCGACAGCAGTCCGCCGATGGTGGTGGGGATGAGGGCGACGAGAAGGGCAATGAGGACGGTGACCGACACCACGGCGTGGGAGTAGGTCGAGAACGGGGCGACGGTGACCACCACGACGAGGAAGATCAGCGTCAGGCCGGCGAGCAAGAGGGCAAGGGCGATCTCGTTCGGGGTCTTCTGGCGGACACCGGCTTCGATCAGGGTGATCATGCGGTCGAGGAACGACTCGCCCCGCCCGGCGGTGATCTTCACCTGGATCTCGTCGGAGAGCACGGTGGTGCCGCCGGTGACCGCGCTGCGGTCCCCACCCGACTCTCTGATCACCGGCGCTGACTCGCCGGTGATGGCCGACTCGTCCACCGAGGCGATGCCCTCGATCACCTCGCCGTCGCCGGGGATCACCTCGCCGGCCGCAACGACTGCGATGTCACCGACCTGGAGGGTGGTGGCGGGGACCACCTCGATGCCCCCGGGAGTGAGTTTCCTCGCCGCGGTCTCGGTGCGCGTGCGGCGCAGCTCGTCGGCGTGGGCCTGGCCACGGCCCTCGGCCATCGCCTCGGCGAAGTTGGCGAACAGAACGGTGAGCCACAGCCAGATGGCGATCTGCCCAGTGAAGGAGAAGAGACCCATCCTGCCCGAGACGAGGTAGCGAAAAGCATCCGCGGTGGTGAAGAGCGAGCCCACCTCGACCACGAACATGACCGGGTTGTGGGTGAGGGCGCGTGGATTGAGCTTGCGCAACGACTGGCCGAGGCTGTGGCGCACGAGGTCGCGGTCCCACATGCTCATCGTCCGTCGCCGCCCTGAGCTGTGGCCGGCGGAGTCGTGGTGGCTGCCGTCCGGGGCCGGCTGCGTGACGGACGCCCCGGCCGGGAGCGTTGCCTCCTCGTGGGTCATCACTGCCACCTCCGTGGACACCAGGGTCGGATGCTCGTCATCTGCTCACCCACCGAAGAGCTTCCCGGCGTGGGCGGCGAACTGTTCGGCGAAGGGTCCGAGAGCGAGGGCCGGGAAGAAGATGAGCGCCCCGACCACGACGACGGTGCCGGTCAGCAGCACGGTGAACAGCGGTCCGTGCGTGGGGAACGTGCCGGCCGACTCGGGGACGCGCTGTTTCCTGGCCAGAGCGCCGCCCATGGCGACGAGGGGGATGTACATCGGGAACCGGCCGAACAGCATGGCGAGCCCCACGGTCGCCGAGTACCACGGTGTCGCCGAGCTGAGGCCGCCGAAGGCCGAGCCGTTGTTGCCCACCCCCGAGGAGAAGGCGTAGAGAACCTCGGACAGCCCGTGGGGCCCTGGATTGAAGATGCCGGACTTGCCGGCAGGAAGCGCAACCGACAGGGCGGAGAGCACAAGGATGACGAGGCTCGGGACGATCATGGACAGGACGGCCATCTTCACTTCGAAGGACTCGATCTTCTTGCCGAGGTACTCGGGCGTGCGGCCGACCATGAGCCCGGCGAGGAAGAGCGCGAGCACGGCGTAGGCGATCATCCCGATCATCCCGGCCCCCCAGGAGCCGAAGATCACCTCGCCGGTCATCATGTTGAACAGGGGCACCAGCCCGCCGATGGGGGTGAGGCTGTCGTTCGAGGCGATCACGCTGCCCCAGGAGATCGTGGTGGTCGAGTTCTCGAACAGCGACGTGGTCCCGGTGCCGAAGCGGGTCTCCTTGCCCTCCAGGTTGTGGCTGGCGGCGAGGTGGAGGTGGTGGGCGACAAGGGCGGGGTTGCCTGCCGCCTCGAAGTGGTAGAGGACGAGGGAGCCGATCACGAACAGGATGGCCATCGAGGCGAAGATCGGTCGCGCCTGACGGGTGTTCTTCACCATCTTGCCGAACAGGAAGATGCAGGCGACGGGCACGCTGAAGCCGAGGACCAGCTGGAAGAAGATCGAGGCGGCGTTGGGACCGGCGAAGGGCTGGGCGGCGTTCATGTTGAAAAAGCCCCCTCCGTTGTCGCCGAGCTGCATGATCGAGGTCATCGAGGCCACCGGGCCCTGGGCGATCACCTGCTTGTGGCCCTGCAGGGTGTGCACCACGGTGTAGGCGTGGAGGTTCTGGGGGCTGCCCAGGGCGATGAGGACGACGGCGCCGATGATGGCAAGGGGGATGGCCACCCACAGAAGGGTGCGGACGAAGTCCCGCCAGAAGTTGCCGATGGTGTTGGCGTTGTGACGGGAGAACCCGCGCACCACCGCCAGCAGCAGGCAGATGCCGGTCACCGGGGAGAGGAACTGCTGGACCGTCAGCCACATCTGGGAGAGGTAGCTGAGCGTCGTCTCCCCGCCGTAGTTCTGCCAGTTGGTGTTGGTCATGAAGCTGATCGAGGTGTTCAGGTTCACCCAGAACGGGACCTTCGCCATGTGGGCGGGGTTGAAGACGGTGAGCACCGGCTGGAGGGCGAGGAGGATCATGAGGATGACGAAGCCGACGACGTTCACCGCGAGCAGTGCGAAGACATAACGCGTCCAGCGCATCTCGACTGTGGGGTCGATCCCGCTGATGCGGTAGATGCCGCGCTCCGCGGGCACGAGGACGCGGTCCATGAAGGTCCGGCCGCCCTCGAGGAAGTTGAACATGTAGGTGCCGAGCAGCTTGCCGATGACGGTCACCACGGCCAGGAGGACGAAGATCTGCAGGACGCCTTGCCAGGTCACGGGTCGCTCCTCGGGTTGCGCGCTGATCGGATCGGCTCAGCATCGCTTGGCGGTGCGAGCAGCTCGTAGAGGGGGTTCAGGATCTCCGTGCGCCCCCGGTGAGCTCGTGGCGTGCCCCGGGCCTCGAGCGCCACCCCCGGAACCAGACCGGGGACCGACCGTCGCCCGACGAAACGCAGCTGCACCGAGCCCGACGTGTCGGAGAGCTCCGCTTCGAACGTCGGCCCGTGTGCGCCAGCCAGAGTCCGGACACCTTCCAGACGACCCCGGACTGCGGCCGGGCGGCGTGCCACGAGGTCCTTCACGGCTACCGGCGGGCCGAAGCGACCGTCACGATCGCAGGGAGGATGGTCGTCATGGGCGGGGGATCGCGACATCGAGCGTCGGGCTTCTCATGCTAGGCGGAGAACGGGTGCGGGCCGGCCAGCCGGCAGCGCGGTGCCAGTAGCTCGCGCGCCGGGCGGACCGGCGGGGAGGAGGAGGGTCGGGAAAGAGCCACGACGCCGGTTCTATCTCTCGGCTCCGAGGTGAGGGAGGTGTTTTCACGCGCTGTTCACGCGTACGGCCGCATTTTTCGCGTCCTGTGCACGCCTGCTGCCAGGGGTTCTGCTGAGGAGCCTCGCTACGATGAGCAACATGGCCCGAGGATCACTGCGGGTGTACCTTGGCTCGGCCCCTGGCGTCGGCAAGACGTACAGCATGCTGAACGAGGGCTGGCGCCGGCGTGAGCGAGGCACCGACGTCGTCATCGGCTGGGTCGACACCCACGGGCGCGAGGCGACCGCCGCCCAGCTGCGAAACCTCGAGATCGTTCCCCCCAAGCTGCTCGTGCACCGGGGCCAGACACTCCCAGAGATGGACCTCGAGCAGCTTCTGCGCCGCCGACCCGAGGTGGCCCTCGTCGACGAGCTGGCCCACACCAACACCCCTGGGGCCACCCACGACAAGCGCTGGCAGGACATCGAGGCGCTGCTCGGCGCTGGCATCACGGTGATCTCCACGGTCAACATCCAGCACCTGGAGTCCTTGAACGACGTCGTCGCGGCCATCACCGGAGTGCCCCAACGCGAGACGGTCCCCGACGCCGTCGTGCGGGAGGCCGAGCAGGTGGAGCTCGTCGACATGACTCCCGAGGCGCTGCGTCGCCGCATGGCACACGGTCACGTCTACCCGCCCGAGCGGGTCGACGTGGCGCTCGCCAACTACTTCCGCCTGGGAAACCTGGTGGCGCTGCGCGAGCTGGCGCTGCTCTGGGTGGCTGACAACGTCGACGACCAGCTCCAGGCCTACCGCAGACGCCACGGGATCGACGGGCCCTGGGAGACCAAGGAGCGGGTGCTCGTGGCGCTCACCGGTGCCAAGGGCGGGGAGCACCTCATCCGCCGCGCCGCGCGCATGGCCCAGCGCGCCAAGGGCGAACTCGTCGCTGTCCACGTCGTTGCCGACGACGGCCTCCGGGTCCGCTCCCCCTCCCATCTCGACGAGCAGCGGGCGCTCGTCACCCAGCTGGGCGGGAGTTACCGGGAGATCATCGGCGCCGACGTCGCCGACGCGCTGGTTCAGCTGGCAAAGGGCGAGAACGCCACCCAGATCGTCCTCGGCACCAGTCATCGCTCGCACTGGACACGTCTGAGCGCCGGCTCGGTTGTGAACGCCGTCATCGCCAAGTCAGGCGACGCCGTCGACGTCCACGTCATCTCCGCCCCAGCTCGGGTCGTGGCCGACGAGACCAGCTCTCCTCTACGCGAGCACAGGGACCGAGGATTGGCGCGTCTCCTCGGCCGCCTCACCGCTCTTGGCGTCGTCAGCCGGCGCCGTCGGCTCCTCGGTTTGGCGATCGCTGTCGTGGCGCTCCCCCTCCTCACCGTCTGCCTCGCAGTCACCCGCGGCGAGCTGCCACTCGGCACCGTCTCGCTGCTCTACCTCCTCCCGGTGGTCGCCGCCGCCGCCGTCGGTGGTGCCGCCGCGGGCGCGGTGGCCGGCGTCGGTGGCTTCCTCCTCCTGAACTGGTTCTTCAGCCCGCCGATCCACACCCTCACCATCGCCGACCCCCGCGACGTGTTCACCTTGGGTGTGTTCGTGGTGGTCGCCGCCGTCGTGAGCGCTCTTGTCGACGTGGCTGCCCGGCGCTCGCTCGAAGCACGGCGCACTCGCTCCCAGGCCTCCTCTCTGGCCCGGGCCACCGCGGCGTTGGTCGACCGACCCGACCCGCTCCCTGCCCTCGTGGACGAGATCGTCCAGACGTTCCCTGTGCGCGGCGCTGCGGTGCTGCGCCGCGTCGGCGACGACTGGGTCCCCGAAGCGGCGGCCGGGCATGATCCGCCCTCCTCGCCCCGCGGCGCCACGCTCGCCTTGCCGGTCGACTCCGACAGGGTGCTCGCCCTTGCCTCAATCCGGATGCGAGCCGACGACCGGGAGGCGCTCAGCACCTTCGCCGGCCAGCTCGCCGTCGCCGTCGTAAAGCGGGAACTGCACGCACAAGCCTCGGAGGCGACCAGCCTGGCCAAGGCCAACGAGGTGCGCACCGCGCTGCTCGCGGCGGTGAGCCATGACCTGCGCACGCCACTCGCGTCGATCAAGACAGCAGCCACGAGCTTCCTCCCCCACGACGTGGCCTGGGAGCCCGAGGCGGTGCGCACCCTGCTCGGCACCATCGACACCGAAGTCGACCGACTTTCGGCGCTGGTCGCCAACCTCCTCGATATGAGCCGGTTGGCGACCGGTGCCGTCGTCGTCCACCCCCAGCATGTCGGACTGGACGAAGTGGTGGCCGCCGCGCTGACGTCGCTGGCCTACGGCACCGACCTGGTCGAGCTCGCCGTCCCCGAGACCTTGTGCGCCGTCGAGGCCGACCCGCCGCTGCTCGAGCGCGCGCTTGCCAACCTGCTCGCCAACGCCGTCCACGCCTCGGGGGATCACCCGGTCAGGGTCATCGCCGCCAGCCAGCCGGGCGGCTGGGTAGAGCTTCGCATCGTCGACCGGGGACCGGGCATCGCGCCGGTCGACCGAGAGCGGATCTTCCTCCCGTTCCAGCGCCTCGGTGACCGCGACGCAGGCAGCGGGGTCGGTCTCGGGCTGGCGGTGGCCAAAGGCTTCATCGAGGCCCTCGGCGGCGACCTGCTGGTCGAGGACACGCCCGGCGGCGGAGCCACGATGATCGTCCGGCTCCACCAGGCCCAGCTGGCGGAGCCCCAAGGCGTACCTGACGAAGTGGACGTACCCGGTGAAGCGGACGTCAGCGTCCGAAGGGCGGGTAGCAACGGCGGGGGGACGACGAGACCTCCGCTCGACGACTCGATCCTTTGGGAAGGAGTCCGCGAGTGAGTCAGATCCTCGTGATCGACGACGAAGCCCCCTTCGCCCGGGCCTTGAGCATCGGCCTGCGCGCCCGTGGCTACGAGGTCGAATGGGCCGCCAACGGGCGCGGCGGCCTCGAGATGGCAGCCCGACAGCACCCCGACGTCATCTTGCTGGACCTCGGCCTGCCCGATCTCGACGGGGTGGACGTCCTGAGGGGGTTGCGCGCCTGGACCGCGACGCCGGTCATCGTGCTCTCCGCCCGCAGCCACGAGCAGGCCAAGGTCGAAGCGCTCGACTGCGGGGCTGACGACTATGTCACCAAGCCCTTCGGCATGGACGAGCTCGTCGCCCGGGTCCGCACCGCGCTACGCCGGGGTGCGCCGACCGAGGACCGGGCCCGCATCGCGACGGAGCACTTCACCATCGATCTCGTCAACGAGCAGGTGACCAACCCCTCGGGCCAGCCGGTGCGTCTCACCCCGACCGAGTGGCGGATGATCGCCACCTTGGCCCGCAACCCCGGGAAGCTCATCTCCCGGCGCCAGCTGCTCCAGGAGGTCTGGGGACCGCAGTATGAGAGGGAATCGGACTACCTGCGAAGCTACATGGGCAGGATCCGACGCAAGCTGGAGCCGGACCCATCCCGGCCCCGCTACTTCCATACCGAGCCCGGAATGGGCTACCGGTTCGTCCCGCCCGAGGAGTAACCGCGCAGCGGAGAAGCAAACGGCGCTGAAACAGGTGGCCGCCCGTCCGCCACCTTGCGTGCTGGTCACGAGCAGATCCTCGGTGAGGTTCCTGCGCCGTCGGCGGCGAGGAGTCACCGACGCCGTACGTGCCGCCCTGGCGCGAGCTGACCGGGACGCCTACCTGAGGCAGCCGGAACGTGCGGACACTTTCTGGCCCGAGGCTGAAGCATGGGGTGCCGCTCCACACGCCGTCGCACGAACTCGCCACCCTGCGTCATGGACTCTTCGATGATGTGCACCAGTTCCTCACGTCCGGACGACAGGCCATAGCTGTCGGCGACCAGGCGGAGCCGCCCGAACGGGTCGAATGGCCCCCACCCCCATACGAGGGCGTCGGCGGGGGTGTCGGGAGGGATGCACATGCGGGCCATGGCCGCCACGTCGTAGAGCGGTCGACCGGGGCCGCGAAGTCGAAATCCAACAGGGCGACCGCGGCACCGTCTCGGAACACGACATTCTCCAGGCACACGTCGTTGTGGCACACCACGCTGCCGTCCGCCGGCTCGGCCAGTTCCCGATTCCAGGTCGTCCCTTCCGGCGCCTCGAAACCGCTGGTGGCGTCGTGGAAGCGGGCCAACAGGCCTGCTACCGACGCCAGCGCCTGGTCGGTCTGCGACCAGACCGGAACGGCGGCACGGCCACGTCACCGGGGATGAACACCAGCCGCTCTCGCCCATCGGGATCAATGCCCACCGGCTCGGGCACGCCGTCGAAGCCGGTCGCTCGGACATGCCGGAAGAGGGAGTGGACCAACTCGGTGTGCGGGTTCGCTGGCCGCAACACGTAGTTGCCTTCCCGGACGACCGACCGGCGTTCGCCACGCCCCCCTGGAGCACTTCTCGCTCGGCCACTCGACAACCATGCCAGCTACTAGGCCGAGGCCGCTGGCAGACAGACCGCACTGCGGCCCGCGACTCGAAAAAAGTTGCTGCCATACCCCTTCACTTCGCAGCGCAAGAGGCGCAAAGCACTCGCCCCTGGCGCGCTTGTCCGGTCGTGGGCACACAGTGGGCCAGAAGAACGATCCGGCTGGCACCTGCCGGGAGCCCTACGTCGCTGCCGACGACCTCGAAGCCCAAGTCGAGGACCTCTACCGGCGCATCCAGCTTCCCGAGTCCTGGGCCGAGCGGCTCCGCGAGGAGCGCTGCCGAGATCGAAGAGCGCCAGGCATCCGACGTCGCCCAGAGCCAGCTGCTCACCGACCGGTTGGCCAAGGCCGAGAGTGAACGGCGAAAGCTCCTCGATGCCTACTACGGCGGGGCCATCGACGTGCCGACGCTCAAGACCGAGCAGGTCCGGATCGGTGCGGCCATCGACGCGGCCAAGGAAAGTGGAGAAGACGATGTCTTATTCGAACCGAGCCGGCATGCGCCAGCGCCTGGGCAGCCTAGCGCAGGCGTCAAACCAGCCCTAGTCGACGTGCGGCTTCCTCGAGATCGGCCCTGAACTCTCCGAGAGTGTTCAGCGTATAGAGCCCGTCGATCCGGTCTCCGTGTCGGAGATCGTAGATGCGCCGCAGGTCGGCGGCGCGACTCTTCCACCCGATGCCGTCGACGGCCGCCATCACGAACTGGGTGGGAAGGCGGACGTTGGCCATGTCTTCGATCTCTCGGACAGCATCCGTCAGTTTCGATCCGGTAGAGTCGAACCCTTTTGCGGCCACGACGATCTTGGCGTCCGATCCACCGCTGGGGATCGCCAGGTCGCACGGTGCCGTCGCGCCGCCCCGACCCTGGAATCTGGTTCGCGTCTGGTGGGGTAGCCCAAGGAGATCTGCCACTGCCTCCACTTCGTCCTCAACCCGACGACCCGTTACTCCTGCCGCGGCCGCGGTTCGCCGGGTGCCGGCCCGGGCGACGAGCACATCTCCGAAGTCGTAGGAACGATGTAGCTGCTCACCAACGAGTCGGACGAGGTCGTATTCCTGATCCAGCATTGCCACCACGTCTCCTGCTCGCTCCCGGCTAAGAGTCACCCAGCCTGAGGATCCGAGGTGGTGGCGCAGGACGTTCTTCAGTCGCTCGCGGCTGAGGCCGACAGCCAGCGCGAGGATCGGCACGGCGTCGGAATGGTTGGCGACAAACTCTGCGAGGGTGGCCTGGTCGATCGTGGGCAGGGCGGCAAGTTGGTCGGCGATGGCGCGGATCGCCTCGGATTCGGCCGTAGGAACCGTCGGGTCGAACGGCCGGTCGAGTTGGCTGAGCGATTCGACGTAAGCCTCCAATGAAGCCGGTGCAGGGCTCATCAGGCGATGAATAGGTACTCGGTGGCCTCGCGGCGCTCTGCTTGCGAGTGAGTTCCAAAGTGATACCGATGATCGATCTCCCGGACTTCGACGCTTCCCCGAACGTCCTGCAGCAGATCCTCGATCACCTCTGCGTTTGGAACAGCGTTCGAACTATACGACAGCACGATCGTGGAGTTCGCGAACTGCTTGAACGTCTCAGTAAGAGCCCCGACCACGGTCCGCTTGTAAGAGAACGGCGTATATCGCTTGGCGAGTTTCTTCGTCTTCGTGTTCTCCATGATTGCCTGCCCGCGCCAGTAGACCGCGAGTCCTTCGAGGAAGTGGTACCGCTTGATGTAACAGTTGTCGTCCCGTGGTGGCGCGTAGGGAGGGTCCAGGTACACGACGTCGTAGCCAGCCGGTTCGAGATCGAAGACGTCGCCATGATGGGCGCGGCAGTCCTGACCGCTATCGAATACCACCGAGTTGTACTTCTCGGCCGTTTCGACGAAATGCTCACGCAACGGCAAGTGGAGGTCCCTTCGCCCGTCGTCGTAGCGGAGATCCGTGAAGGTGAAGACCCCACGAGGTTGTTTTCTTGCAGCCGCGAGGACCAATGCGGAGATGGCGAGCGCCCGCTTGGCGCCCTGGAGCCGGTCGATGTGCGACCATGCCGAATCCAGGAAGGCTCGGTCCTCAGCCGTGAAGTAGAGGCCGTCGAACGTCGTTTGGATAAAGTCCCGATCGTCCAATGGGGGACCAACGATCTGCGCGATGTCGGCTTCAGTGAGCCTGACGCGTTGATTCGCGACGGTCGCCTCGGCGATCACTGCGGGGAAGGACAGGAAGTCGTTCGTAGTCACCGCCGCACCCAGTACCTTGAGCGTGTACGCGACGACGCCGCTACCACTGAAGGCGTCCAGGGCCGTCCTTGGCTCAAGCTCGCTGAAGAGCTCGGCTAGGTACGGGACAAGGCGATACTTCGAACCCATGTAACGGAGTCGCGGGAAGGCCACGATCCGAGCGATCGACGCCTCGAGCCGCGTGGCCGAAGCGGAGAGCGTCATCGAAGACATCGTGGCAGGTCGAGGACGCTGAGCGTGGGACCTCGCAGGCGGGCCGGCCCATAGAGACGGCTGGGACACAGGTGACATCGGGAACCTCGCGGACTTGAAGCACTTGTCGGGTTGAGGGATGACTCGATTCTCCTTGTACGACATGGGTGTGACGGTCACGGCTCAGAGAGAGCGACCATCCGAACAGAGCGCGGCGCGTGCCTGCGACCTCAACCCATCCTTCGCGGATTCCGACGTCGAGCTCGGGGACGTGGCCGGTCTGACGACTCACCTTGAAGGGATCCGATGTTCACCCAGTAGGCATTACGCATTCGGCGGTAGTCCCAGATGTCGCCCTGAGGCCTTCTCGATACCTCGACGATCCCGAAGTGTTTCAGCTCGCGGATGCCCTTGGTCCAGGTGTCCGGCGACAGGTCGTAGCGGACACGAGCCTGGGTTGGTGCGATCGTCTGCGCTCCGGCGCGGCCTCCTTGTAGGTCGAGGAGGATGATCAGCAGCGCCAGTGCCGCGCCAGACAGGCGGACGATCCAGCCGTTCAGCCAGAGACCTAACGGAAGTTGGACGTAGCAGGTGGCCCCGGTGGGACGCGCGAAGGGTTCACCGGAGCCCGTCTGGCTCAGGAGCTGGATCCCGCCCGGCGCTCCGGGGCGGCGATCCGAGACCAGGAATCGGTGCTCGTGGAGCCAGTCGATGGCGTCGTTCACTCGTCGAGCGCCGTTGCGGTCTGGGTCCGGGAGCCCGAGGGCCTCGGCCCACGCCCGGGCTGGGATGGGCCCCTTGATGTCATACGGCGGGTTGGTCGCGAGCAAGGACATCGTCAGGTACAGCTTGAGGCGCACCTCGCCCCCTTGACCGCCTCGAAGCATGCGTGCAAGCGGTGGCGCCATCGTGTCGTCCCGGCGCCGCACGAAACCTTCCCCGAACGCAACCCCGCTCCTGCGTTGGGACCGGCTCACGATCTGTTCCAGGCGTGCGAGCGCGGTCGGAGAGGGCTCCGGCCGAAAGTCGTCGACCTTTGCTGCGGTACGACCGGTGGTCCTAGGGTTGCTTGGAGGTTCGTGGGTGCCCTGGAGGTCCGTACTCTTGGCCACTACCACATGGTAGCGGGGGTTGTAACCGCATGGAGCTCCTGTAGCAATCTCTCACTGTCACCGGTGTAACCGCACTACCTTCCCGCTGCGACCGCATGCTTTTGGTCCTTTTACCAGGCTATTCGCGCCGAGCGCCGACGTCTACCATGGCAGGCGGAGACGGAAGAAGGCCTGCTCCGGCAAGAGCGGACCTTCTTCTCCGGCTCCGAGAGAAACCCAATCGGGCCGATGCCGCGGGTGCGGCGGTTGATGCAACCACCAGCGTACCCGTGGCACGGCCCCCGATCCCGGTTCGCCGGGAAGGAGGTGGCCATCTCATGGCTACGCAACTGGAAGTGCCGAGCACACACCGCCGGGTGACCGTGCTCGACTCGCTGGTCCATATCGACGACTTCGTCGAGACCGACCCTAACGTCCACCGAGTACTCGTCGAAGCCGACGACCCCGAGGGCGCGGTGCACACGATCCTCCGGGTCGGAGCCCAATGTCAGGAGCCCTACATCCCGGCCGGGGACCTCGAAGCCCAAGTCGAACAGCTCTACGAGCGCATCCAACTTCCCAAGTCGTGGCTCAAGCGCCTCCGCGAAGAACTGGAAGCCGAGATCACCGCCCGCCAGCATCGCAACGCCGCCGAACGCGAGCTCCTCACCCGCAAGCTCGCCAAGGCCGACACCGAACGGCGCAAGCTCCTCGACGCCTACTACGCCAACGCCATCGGCGTCGCCACCCTCAAGGCCGAGCAGGCCCGCATCGCCATCGACGTCCACTCGGCCGAAGAGCGCCTCGCCGCGGTCGACGCCCACCTCGCCGAGTGGCAGGAGATCTTGGAGACCGCCATGCGCTTCGCCACCAACTGCGCCACCGCCTACACGCGGGCCTCCGCGCCGACCAGGCGGCGGTTCAACCAAGCCGTCTTCACCCGCATCGACATACGCGACGGCAAGATCGCGCCGACGTGGGGTACCACCCGCCGTTTGACCTGCTCTTTTCTTCGAGCGAGTTCGAATACGGCGATCTGGTGGAGCTGACGGGATTCGAACCCGTGGCCTCCTGGTTGCAAACCAGGCGCTCTGACCAGCTGAGCTACAGCCCCGAGGCCATGAGCCTACTGTCCAGCCGACCGCGGAGGACGAGGTCCCGTGAGCGACCCGATCCGTATCCGCCAGCGAAACCGGCGGGCGGACGCGTGCTGCCTCGGGCCGAGATCGACCGGCGGAAAAGCCGGCAGCCAACGTTGTCGGACGGGGGTGCGGGGGCGAGACGTTCTCAGTGTGTGCCGACTGCTGCCCTGAGCGACTCCTTCAGCGACCTCGTGGTCGCAAGGACGGCGGAGGGCTCGTAGCCGCAGTGGGCCATGCAGTTGTCGCACCGGGGATCCCGGCCCCGGCCGTACTTCGACCAGTCGGTCGTCTCCACGAGCTCCTTGTAGGTCTTCGCGTAGCCGTCGCCCATGAGATAGCAGGGCCGCTGCCATCCGAAGACCGAGTAGCTCGGGATGCCCCACGGCGTGCACTGGTAGTCCACCTTGCCCTCGAGGAAGTCGAGGAAGAGGGGGGTGTGGTTGAGGCGCCACTTCTTCCGGCGGCCGTCCCCGAATGCCGACTGGAACAGGTCGCGGGTCTGTCTCACGCCGAGGAAGTGATCCTGGTCCGGCGCCTTCTCGTAGGCGTAGGCCGGCGAGATCATCATGGCGTCGACCTCCAGCTCGTCGTTCAGGAAGTCGAGCACCTCACGGACCGTCTTCGGCGAGTCCGTAGTGAAGAAGGTCGAGTTCGTGGTGACGCGGAAGCCCTTGTCCTTCGCCAGCCGGATCGCCTCGACGGCGGTGTCGAACACGCCGGCCCGGTCGACGGCCTCGTCATGGCGTTCCTTCAGCCCATCGAGGTGAACGACCCAGGAGAAGTACGGCGACGGCTCGAAGCGGTCGATCCGGCGCTTCAGCAGGATCGAGTTCGTGCAGAGGTAGACGAAGCGCTTCCGCTTGATCAGCTCCTTCACGATCTGCTCGATCTGAGGGTGCAGCAGCGGCTCGCCGCCGGCGATGGACACCATGGGCGTCCCGGACTCCTCGATGGCACCGACCGCCTCCTCGACGGTCAGCCTCTTGCGGAGCACCTCGGTCGGGTACTGGATCTTCCCGCAGCCGGGGCAGGACAGGTTGCAGGCGAACAGGGGCTCGAGCTCGACGATGAGCGGGAACTTCTCCTTCCTGGCGAGCTTCTGCCGCATCAGGTAGGAGGCGACCTTCAGGTTCTGACGGACGGGGATTGGCATCTGCTCTCTTCCTTGGCTACAGCTCAGGTCGTGCCGCGCGCGGTAGCTCGTCCGCGAGCACGGCGGCGACCGTGGCGAGACGCCTCCAGGCGACGGCTCCCCCGATGATCGTGAAGGGGCTCACGATCCCGCGCCCTGGCTTGTCTACGAGTACCCGCGCGACGGCGAAACGACCCCTCTCCGCAAGGGGGGCGAGCCAGGCGGACTCCATCTCGCAGGCGAGCGCACCCGCCGCCGCCCCGGAGGCTGCGGTCGCCCCGGCGGAGACGATCTTCCTCGCGCAGGCGATGCGGCCGGTCCGGACACGGCCGCCGAGCCTCGGCGCGAGGGCCCGGCGAAGCTGCTCTGCCAGTTCGCCGTCGAGCACGGCCGGCGGCCTCGAGCCGTCGAGGGTCACCAGTTCGTCGGCCACGACGACGTCCCCCGGCCGGTCGGTGGCCGACAGCCCGGCCGCGAAGCCGACCACGGCGAGCGGCGCGCCGGGCGGCAGCGAGCGGGCGAGCCTGGCGCGGGCCGCCTCGGCGCGGGCGGGACCCATCCCGACCCGCTCCACACGGAGGCCCGGCGCCCCGAGCCGCACGGCTGCCACCTCGGCCCTGAGCGGCGCCAGGAGAACGGGCCCGGAGGGGGATCCGCCTGGCTGGTCGGCCCGCGTCTCGGCTCGTTGCCGGATTCCGATCATGACGCCCGCCCTTCGAGGGCGCTCACGTAACGCCCGAGGGCGCTGATCGGGAAGACCAGCCGGTAGAGGTGGTAGTTGATGTAGAAGTCGCCCGGGAAGCCGGTGCCGGTGTACCAGGGCTCGTCCCAGGTGCCGTCGGGGCGCTGGGTCTCGGCGAGCCATGCGACGGCTCGCGACACGCACCCGCTGCGGGTCTCGCCGGCGGCCAGCAGGGCGAGCAGCGCCCAGGCGGTCTGGGAGGCGGTCGAGGCGCCGCGGCCGGACCACTCGGTGTCGACGTACGAGCGGAGGTCCTCGCCGAAGCCGCCTTCGGGGTTCTGGTGGGCCTCGAGCCATGCGACGGCCCGGCGGATGCACGGCTCGTCCCGAGCCACGCCCGCGTCGATGAGCGCCGGGACGGCGGCGCCGGTGCCGTAGACGTAGTTCGCTCCCCAACGGCCGAACCAGGAGCCGTCGGGCTCCTGGGCCTCCCTCAGCCAGCTGACGGCGCCTTCGACGAGCGCCTCGGTCGCCCGCCGACCCGCAACGCCGATCGCTTCCTCGAGGTGGAGCTCGCGCACCAGCATCTCGAGGACGTGAGCGGTGACGTCCGCGCTCGGCGGGTCGATGACCGCTCCGAAGTCACAGAACGGCAGGCGGGTGCAGAGCTGTTGGGTGTTGTCCGCATCGAAGGCACCCCAGCCGCCACCGGAGGACACCATTCCCTCGACCCAGCGCCGACCCCGTTCCACCGCCGCTGCCACGGGGCCGTCGTCCGGACGGACTCCCGCCTTGCGAAGGGCGAGGATGACCTCGGCGGTGTCGTCGACGTCGGGGTAGTTGTCGTTGGCGAACTCGAAGGCCCACCCGCCCGGCTCGAGGCGGGGACGACGGACGCCCCAGTCACCCCGGACCCGGATCTCCTCGCCGGCGATCCACTCGACCGCCCGGCGGACCGGCTCGGACGAGAGGTCGTCGCCTGAGTCGGCGAGCCCGACGACGGCGAGCGCCGTATCCCAGACGGGCGACTGGCACGCCTCGAGACGCCGCATCCCGTCCTCGTTGATCGTGAACCCCTCGAGACCCTCGAGCGCCCGGTCGACGGCGGGGTGGTCGAGCCGGTAGCCGCGGAGATGAAGCGCCATGATCGAATAGACCCAGGGCGGCTGGATCCCGCCCCAGCCGCCGTCGGCCTCCTGGCGCCGCAGGATCCAGCGTTCGGCGGCCACGAGTGCCGCCTCACGCAGGGTCGACCTGACCAGGCGGCGGCGGGCGAGCCGTTCGAAGCGGTGGAGCACCCGGTCGAGCAGCTGGAAGGCGCCCTCGGGGGTCCGCCACCGCTTCGGCGGCAGCGGCGACAGCCCCGAACGGAGCTCCTCGATCCCAAAGGGCAGCGGGCGCACGGGCCGGTACGCCGCCACCACCGTGAGCGCCACGATCGTCTGTCGGGCCCAGCACCCGAAGTCGTAGATGTTGAGCGGCACGAACGGCGGGAGGAAGATGATCTCCGGTGGGAGCGCCGGCAGGTCGTCCCACGACCAGAGGCCGAACAGCGCCATCCAGAGCCGGGTGAAGACCCGCGAGCGCTCGAGGCCGCCGGCACCGCGGACGAAGGCGGCCGCCTTGGCCATGTGCGGCTCGGACGGGTCGTCGCCAGCCAGGCGGAGGGCCACGTAGGCCTCGAGCGTCGTCGAGAGGTCCGCCGGACCCTCGTAGAAGGTCGCCCAGCTCCCGTCCGCTCGCTGCTGGCAACGGATCCACGCTGCCGACTCGGCCGTCAGCTCAGGGGTCCTGATGCCGAGGAACTCCCGCAGCATGAGGTCCTCGGCGTCCATCGTGACGTTGGTCTCGAGCTCGCCCTTCCACCAGCCTTCCTCGGACTGCAGCGAGAGGAGGTGGTCCCGCGCCCGGCCGAGGGTGGAGCGGGCGAGCGAGCCGGCGTCGTCGGGCTCGGGCATCAGAACTCCCTCGCCACGACGAAGCGGGCGATGTCGGAGAGCTCGTCCCTCGACCGCTCGTCAATCTGGACCCGTCCGAGCGCGTCGAGGGCGGCGGCGAGGCGCCCCTTGGCCTCGTCGGTGGCGAGCATGCGCCCGCCGCACTTCTCGACGAGCGTGGCCGCCCTCGCGACCTCACCGTCCGCCAGGTCCTCGTGCGTGAGCAGCTCGGCCAGCTCGCCGGCGTACCCGTCGCCGGCCGCCAGCGCGGCGGCGATCGGCAGGGTCTTCTTGTGCTGGCGGATGTCGTTGCCGATCGGCTTGCCCGTCTGGGACGGGTCCCCCCAGATGCCGAGCAGGTCGTCCACCGCCTGGAAGGCGAGGCCGAGCTGGACGCCGAAGTCCTTCAGGGCGGATGTGACCGGAGCGGAGGCGCCGGCGAGGATGGCGCCGAGGGAGGCGGCGCAGCCGAGCAGCGCGCCCGTCTTGCCGGCCTCCATCGACAGGCAACGGTCGACGTCGATGCCGGGAAGGGACTCGAAGGCCATGTCGAGCGCCTGGCCGGCGATCATCTCGCCCGTCGCCTCGGCGAGGCAGCGGGCGGCCGCTGCACCCGTGGTGGTCACGGCCGAGTCCGTCTCGAGCAGGATCTGCTGGGCGAGCGCCAGGAGGGCGTCGCCGGCGATGATGGCCCGGCCGATGCCCCACAGGGACCAGACCGTGGGGCGATGCCGACGCTCGCGGTCGCAGTCGATGACGTCGTCGTGGATGAGCGAGAAATTATGGACGAGCTCGACACCGACCGCTCCCGGCACGCCCGTCTCGGCCGGCGCTCCCGCTGCCTCCGTCGACAGCACGACGAGGGCGGCCCTCACCCCCTTGCCGGTGACGGCACCGTCGACCCGGCGGCCGCTCTCGTCGGCGAGGCCGAAGTGGTACTCGGCCAGTGGACGGAGCTCGGGCGACAGCCGCCCGAGCGCGTCTTCGAGCGCTGGGGACGACAGGTCGCGAGCACGCGCCAGGACCTCTGGCACGGATCGGATGGGGATCATGCGCTCACCTCCTCGCGGCGGGGGGACGGGTGGCGACGGGCACCGGTCGACGCGAGCACGAGGTCGGCGGCGGCTTGGCCGCTGACGACGGCGCCTTCCATGGTGGCGGGCCAGCCCGTGTCGGTCCACGTTCCGGCCAGGGCCAGATTGGCGATCCTCGTCGCCGGCCCGACTCTGAGCGGCCGGCTGCCCGGGACGCCGCGGAAGGTGGCCTCGTGCTCGCGCGTGACGACGGCGTCGACGACCTCGGCCTGCCTCGCGAGCGGGAACAGCTCGCGCAGCCCGGCCAGCTGGCGCTCGATCAACGCCTCCGGGCGCTCGCCGATCTCGGACTCGGCCCCCGAGAGGGAGACAGCCAAGACCTGAGCGCCCCCGGAGGGGTCGGCCCCGGAGGCCGCCGTGCGGTCGAAGACGAACTGGACGGGGGAGTCGACCGCGGCCGCCAGGCGGTACGGCATCACCTTGCGGTCGAAGACGAGATGGACGTTCACGATCGGGACGGACCCGAGCGCCGTCAGCGGCGCCGCCACGCCGGCCTCGGGCGGCAGCAGGTCGGCGGCGGCGTCATGGGGGACGGCGAGGACCACCGCCTCGGCGTCGAGGACCTCGCCGCCGACGGCGACGCCGCGGACGCCCGCCGGGCGGCTCGGGCTGGGGTCGGCGAGGAGCAGCTCGGTCACCCGCGAGCGCAGGCGGACCTCGGCTCCGAGCGACTCGAGGAGCCGGCGAGCCGGTTCGACGTGCAGCTCGGAGAGCGGCACCTCCGACCAGGCGATGTCGGCGGCGTCGGCGGTGGTGAGCAGACCGGTCTTGAAGACCTTGGCGGCGAGCGCCAGGGAGACGTCGTTCGCCCTCAGGTTGGTCGTCGGGAGCGTGATGAGGTCCCACAGCCGGGTGATGGCGGCCGAGCTCTGGCCGTGACGGCGGAGCCAGACGGCGAAGGTCTCTGTGTCGAGCCGGGGATCGTCGAGATCGACAAACCGCAGCGCGAGGGCGGCCGGCACGAGCGCCAGCCGGTGGCGCACCGACAGGTGCCGGTAACCGAGCAACGAGCGGGCGACGTGTCCGGGCGCCGGCACCGGGTCGCGCCGGATCCACGAGAGCGTCGGCGCCGAACCGCCCCCTCCGGGGCGGAGGACCGGGATGGCGAGCGGTCCCCGGAAGGGCGCCTTGTCGGCCGTCCCGAGCCGGTCGAGAAAGCCGCGGTAGGCGTCGCAGCAGCGGAGGTGGACGTGCTGGCCGTTGTCGAAGACGAGCCCGTGGCGGTCGAAGGACCACGTCGCCCCGCCGAGGCGGGGCCGACCCTCGAGGAGGGTGACAGCGGCTCCCCCGTCGGCGCAGGCGATCGCCGCGCTGAGGCCGGCGAGACCGCCGCCGACGACGATGACCCGGGGGGCGTCGGCAGCGACGGGGCTCATGTGCCCGCCCCTGCCAGGCTGCGGGCGGCGACCCAGGCCTTCTCCCATGTCGGGAGCGACACCCGCCGGACGAGGACGGCGCCGGGGTCCGCCTCGATGCGGGCGAGAAGGCGGCGGTAGATCCCGGCCATGGCCGCCACGCAGGCCCGGCTGCGGTGGTCGAGCAGGCCGAGCAGGCCGAGCCCCTCGTCGTAGCGCTGCCGGGCGCGGGTTGCTTCGGCGCGGATCAGCGCCGACATCGCCTCGGAGGGGCCGGCGCCGTCCGGCTGGCAACCGAACTCGAGGAGGTCCTGGCGAGGGAGGTAGACCCGTCCCATCGTCGTGCGGTCCTCGACGACGTCCCGCAGGATGTTGGTGATCTGCAGGGCGATCCCGAGGGTGTCGGCGAGGTGCTCGGCCTCCTCCCGGGTCCCCGACACCATGGCGAAGGTGCCGAGCGAGAGGCGGCCGATCGAGCCGGCTACGCAGCGGCAGTAGACGACGAGGTCGTCGAAGGTCTCATACGTCGTCTGTCTGCAGTCCATCTCGCAGCCGTCGACGAGCTCGCCGAAGGCGGCGATCGGGATCGGGAAGCGGGCCGCCGCGTCGGCGAGGGCGACGAGCACGGGGTCCGCCGGGTCCGGGTCGCCTCCCTCGACTGCGGCGAGCGAGGCACGGACGCCCTCCAGACGCTCCAGCTTCTCGGCCACCGGTGCCGTCCCGTCCCCGATGTCGTCCACCCTGCGTGCCAGCGCGTAGAGCGCCGCCATGGCCCTCCGCCGCTCGGGCGGGAGCAGGCGGATGCCGTAGGCGAAGTTCTTCGCCTCCTGGCGCGTGATCTGCTCGCAGTGCTCGTAGGCCGAGACGACGTCGGTCATCGCGCCCTCCACCGCTGCCAGAGCTGGCGGGCCGTCCACACCCCCACGGCGCGCCTGTGCGCCTTGAGCTGGCGGCCGAGGACGTCGTAGCGGCACCTCTCGATGTGGTCGAGCTGGGCGAGGCCACCCGCCACGAAGCCGGCGACGGCGAGAGAGGCATCGAAGCGGTCGAGTGCCCCGACGAGCGCGGCCCCCTCGCGCAGCATCGCCCGGGTGCGGGCGACCTCGAAGGCGACCAGCCGGCGGACAGGGTCCGGCGTCGGGTCCCCCTCCGCGTGGCGCGCCAGGAGCGCCGGGTCGACGCCGAAGCGGACGACGTCCTCGACAGGGAGATAGACGCGACCCCGCGAGGCGTCCTCGCCCACGTCCTGGAGGTGCTCGACCACCTGGAGACCGGAGCAGACGAGATCGGAGAGACGCTCCCGCTCGGGCGTCGACTGGCCGAACACGCCGAGCACGAGGCGACCGACGGGATCGGCCGACAGCCGGCAGTAGCCGAGCAGGGCGTCGAAGGTCGCGTAGCTCGTCACCCGCTGGTCCATCCTGTTGGCCTCGATGAGGGCGAGGAAGGGCTCCCGGTCGAGACGGCAGCGGTCGACCGTCACCGCCAACCGGCGGAAGACAGGATGCTCGGGCCTCCCCGAGAAGGTCCGGTCGAGCTCGTGCTCGACCTCGTCGAGGGCGGCCAGGCGCTTCTCGGGCGTCCCCTCGAGCTCGTCGCCCACGTCGTCGACGAAGCGGGCGTAGCCGTAGACGGCGAGCAGGTCCTCCCGGCGCGTCGCAGGAAGGAGCCGGAGCGCCACGGGGAAGTTCTCGGTGTCCGCCTGGCCGAGCACGCCGTCTGCGACCGGCAGGAGGTCGCGTCCGGCCACGGCAGTCACCGCCGTCGCCTCGCGTGCAGCGGCGCGCCGTTGCCGACGTGCGGCCGGTGCAGCTCCGAGGCGCCGAGCGAGAAGCCCTCCCCGTCCTCCCTCCCCGCCCGCAGGAGGCCGTAGCGCCGGGCGGCCTCGAGGACCGAGGTGGCGATCCCGGGACCGTCGAGGCCGAGGCCGGAGAGGATGTCGTCCGGCTTGCCGTGGGC
>JAKCCH010000130.1 GCA_021838945.1 Actinomycetes bacterium | reverse complement strand
GTCCTGTCCCGACTGACCTTCCTCCACCGCGCCCCTCCGCCCGCACCGCCTCGCCAGGCGGAGCCCCGTGATTGCGCTATCACGGTACCAGCGGAGTGAACACGGTCCTCGCAGGCACCGCCGGGGCGGAGCCCGCAGCACGCCGAGCGACGGGCGCGCAGTCCTGGGTGCCACTTGCTGACGGCGACAGCGAGGTGCGCGGGCGTCCCGTGGTGCGCTCACGGCAGCTCATCCCCGACCGCAGGCGGAGCGCCGGCGCCTGGCCCGAGGTGCCGGAGCCTCTCGGCACGCCGCCGCACCGCGCCGAGCACGTCCGACCCGCCCCGCCGCTCGAGCCCGATCTTGAACACGAGGCAGACGATGAGGAGGATGCCCGTGACCATCGTCGCCGAGAGGGAGCTGTCCCCGGCCACGAGCATGCCCTCGGTGAGGAACCCGAGGACGAACGTGGCGATGATGACCCCCGAGATGCGGCCGCGTCCGCCGAAGATGTCCACTCCGCCGAGCACGACGACGGTGATCGCCGGGAGGAGCAGCGAGTCGCCGATGTCGTTTCGCGCCGCGTTGTACAGGCCGGAGACGAGGATGCCCGAGATGCCCGCCATGAAGGCGCTTGCGACGAAGGCGCCGACGACGGTCCGGTCGACTCGGATACCCGACCAGCGGGCCGCGGGCCGGTTGTAGCCGATCAGGGCCAGCGAACGTCCCATGCGGGTACGGCCGATGGCGATCGCGACCCCTGCGGCGAGCACGGCGAAGACGATGAGCTGGTCGGGCACCGGGCCGACGGTGCCCGTGCCCGCGATCGAGACGAACGACCCGGGGAAGCCGTAGGGCGGCGACCCGCCGCCGAGCGCCGTGGCGACCGCCCCGAGGATGAACTGCGACGCGAGCGTGACGAGGAGGGAGTCCACCTTGAACACCGTGATGATCAGGCCGTTCAGCAACCCGATCGCTCCAGAGATGGCGAGGGCGACGAGGACTGCCACCCAGATCTCCATGCCCTGGCGCCACAGGACGGCCATCGTTATCCCCGACAGGCTCGACATCGTCCCCGCGGAGAGATCGATCTCACCTGCGAGGATGACCGCTGCCTCGCCCAGCGCGATGACCCCGACGTCGAGGAACTGCTCCGTCAGGCTGAGCAGTCCCGAGCCGCCGCCGAAGAAGCCGGAGACGGCGATCGAGAAGTAGAGGATCTCGACGCCGAGCACGACGGCGAGCGCCATCACCCAGATACGGTCCCTTCGCCGCTCCGAGCTCGTGGCGGTCCTCGACCTCCGCTGTGCCGGCGGGGCGGACAAGAGCGCCGCCATCAGTGCCGCCTCCCGACCCGGCGCGGCCCTCCGGATCCGAGGTTCCCGCTGTGCCGGTCGGTCACCATCGCGAGCAGGATGAGCCCACCGACACCGGCCGGCTCCCAGATCGGCGGGATACGGGCGAAGACCATCGCGGTCAGCGCGATCGAGAGGAAGATCGCGCCGAGCACGCTGCCGATCACGCCTCCTCTTCCTCCGGTGAGCGTGGTGCCGCCGATGAGCGTCGCTGCGATAGAGGTCAGCTCGACGTTGCTGTCGGTACCGGTCGTCGAATCCGCCGAGCCGGTGTGGCAGAGGTAGATCAGGCCCGCGATGCCCGCGAGGAAGCCGCAGAGGACGTAGGTGAGGAAGATGATCCGCTGGACGGGGATGCCGGAGCGGTGCGCCGCGTCGGCGTCGTTTCCGACCGCGTAGATCGAGCGACCGAGATTGGTCTGGCGGAGGAACAGCCACACGACAAGAGCCAGCCCGACGGCCGCGAGCAGCGCCCAGGGGACACCCGGCACGAGGTCGGAGTTCCCGAACGTGTCGTAGAAGTTCGGGATGTTCACGACCTCCTGCCCGTTGGCGATGATGAACTGCAGGCCGCCGTAGACGCTCAGCGTCGCGAGCGTTGTGATGATCGGGGGAATGCGCGCCCAGCTCACCAGGATCCCGTTGCCGACCCCGAGGACGATCCCGACCCCCATGACGATCACCAGCGCCACAGCCAGCGGGAGGCCGTGGTTCTGTGCGGGGAACCCCACCACGATCGCGGCGATGCCGAGGATCGGCGCGACCGACAGGTCGATGCCCTTGCCGAGGATCACGAGCGTCTGCCCGATGGCGAGCGTGGCCGTCACCGAGGAGTCGGCGAGCATGAACGAGACGTTGCTCGAGGACACGAAATCGGGGTGAAGCACCGCGCTCACGGCGACGACCACGGCCATCGCGAGCAGCAGCTGCAACTCGCGCAGCCGCACGAGCCGAGCCCAGAGCGCCCGCGTGGGCAGGAACGTCCGGCGACTTGTCAGGCTCCCCGCCACCGCGCTCACGAGCTGCTCCCTCCGACGACGAGCTCGCCAAGGCGCGCCGCGGTGATCTCCTCGCCGCGAAGCTCGCCCACGATGGCCCCCTCGTAGACGACGAGCACACGGTCGCAGGTGAGGCAGAGCTCCTCGAGCTCCGACGAGATGATCAGGCACGCCAGCCCCGACGCCGCAAGGTCCGAGATGATGTCGTAGATGTCGTCCTTGGCGCCGATGTCCACGCCGCGCGTGGGCTCGTCGAGGATGGCGACCCGCGGCTCGGCGAGCAGCCAGCGGGAGAACATCGCGCGCTGCTGGTTCCCCCCCGAAAGCGTTGCGATCGCGACCTCGAGCGACTGCATCCGCACCGAGGTCCGTGCCGCGGAGGCAGCCGCCAGCTCCTGCTCCTCGCGTTGGCGGATGAGCCCCCAGCGCCTCGGGAGCCTTGGGATCGTGCCGGCCGTCACGTTCCTCGTGATCTCGACCTCCGAGAAGATCCCGTGTCGTGCTCGGTCCTCGGGGAGGTAGACGAGGCCGGCCTCGATACAGGCACGAGGCGACCTGCGCTCGAGGACCCTCCCGTCGATCGCGACCCTCCCCGAGTCGGCCGCTCGCAGGCCGAAGATGGCCTCGGCGATCTCGGTGCGCCCGCTCCCGACGAGGCCTGCCACCCCGACGACCTCGTGGCTCTCGAGCGCGAAGCTCACGTCGCGGAAGATGGGCTCCGACGTGAGCGACTCGACGCGCAGCACCTCGCGCCGCTCGGTGACGTCCGAGGTTCGCCGGACTCGCGTGCGCACGCCGATCTCTCGGCCGATCATCGCGGACACGAGCCCGTCACGGGTCGCCTCGCCGCGGCGCAGGGAGGCGACGAGCCGCCCGTCACGCAGTACTTCGACGCGGTCGCTCACCTCGAGGACCTCGTCCAGGCGGTGGCTGATGAACCCGATCGCGAGCCCGGCGTCGCGCAGCTGACGCATCAGGCCGAAGAGGATCTCCGTCTCGTGGGTGGTGAGCGGCGACGTCGGCTCGTCGAAGAGGATCACCCTGCAGCGGTGGACGAGGGCCCGGGCGCACTCGAGGAGCTGCTGCTGGGCGATGCTCATCTCACGCGCCGGCGTGGCCGGGTCGATCTGCAGCCCGACCCGCTCGAAGTACGTGGCTGCCTCCCTGTGGACCTGCCTCCAGTTCACGAGGAGCCTGACCCGACGTCGTGGAAGGATCCCGACGTAGAGGTTCTCGGCCGCGGACAGGTGGGCCATCAGCTTCGGCTCCTGCGGCACGAGATAGATGCCGAGCCCGAGCGCCGAGCGCGGCGTCAGGTCGCCTAGCGTCTCGCCGCCCAGCTCGAGGCGGCCGGAGTCGGGCGTGTACAGCCCGCTCAGGATCTTGAACAGCGTGGACTTTCCGGCGCCGTTCTCTCCTACCAGCGTGTGGACCTCGTGCGGCTCCAGGGTCACCGACACGTCGTCGAGCACGATGGCGCCGTTGAAGGACTTGGTGACCGAGCGCGCCTCGTAGCGGGCCGGCGCGCCCCATCCCGACACCGCCGGCGACCCGGCCTCCGGGCGCCCTCCCTGACCCGTGCCGCCCGGCGCGGAGGGCACCCGGCCCGTCCCGGCCTCGCCGGGGACGCGCTCGCCGAGCTCTGCGAGCTCGACCCGCTCTTCGGTGCCGCCAGGAGAGCGGACGCGTCTCGCGCGAGCGCGGCCCACCGGCACCCCGTGGCCCAGCCCCCGAGTCTGCGCAGCGGCGCCCAGACGGTCCGGGCTCACCTCCGGCCAACCCCCTGACCGCCAAGGGCCCTGCTCATCGGCTCCATCGTTCCTTCGTGGTGCGTCATTTTCCACCCGACCTGGCGAGAAGACGCCGGGACGGCGCCGTGCGGGGCCGGCGTCCGGCTTTGCCGGCCGCCAGCCCCGCGGAGGCGTCGAGGTCCCTCGATCAGAAGTCGTACTGCTTGTAGTTCGCCTTCGTGAACTCGAGGGGCTTGGAGAAGATGATCGTGTTCCGGGTCGCACCCGTCACCGGGTTCGCCTTGGCGGCGATCGTGAACGTGCCGAGCGGGCCGGCGGTGAACGTCCCGCCTGCGTGCAGCTTGTTCTCGTAGGCGAGCTTCGCCACGTACATGATCAGCTTGCCCTGGTTCACTTCGTTCCAGAGGAAGAGCGCCTGCAGCGATCCGTTCGCGAAGTACTTCTGGTTCGGCAATGGGTCGCCGATCCCGAACACGCCGATCTTGCCCGCGTCACCGAGATCCTGCACCGCCTGCGCGGTGCCCACGACCGCGGCGCCGTCGATGGGCAGGATCGCCTTCACGCTCGGGTACGAGTGGATGATGTCCTCCGCCTGCGTGAGGGACGTGGCCTGGTTCGACTGGCCGTAGCCGATGGTCACGATCTTCAGGTGGGGGAACTTCGTCTTGATATAGGACTTCATCGCGCCGATCCACGCGAGCTGGATCGTCGCGTCGGGCGTCGAGGACATGATCGCGATCTGCGCGTTCGGGCCGGTGAACTTCTCCGTGGCGTTGATCACGCCCTGGGCGATCGTGTTGTACGCCGTGTCCTGGATGAAGAAGTCTCGAGCAGCCGGGATGACGTCGGAGTCGAAGGAGATCACCTTGATCCCCGCCTTCATCGCCTTCTCGAGCACCGGCGCCGGCACCGTCGGGTCGTCCGCGGACAGCGTGATGACGTTGTAGTGCTGGAGGATCAGGCTGTTGAAGATCTGCACCTGCCCTTCCGCGGACGCCGTCGCCGGCGCCGTGTACTTCAGCGCGATGCCGAGGGAAGGAGCCACCTCCTCGGCACCTTTCACGTTCGCCTCGAACACCGGCAGACCGAGCAGCTTCGGAACGATCGCCACCTTGATCTTCGCCGGCGCCCTGCTGGTGGTCGCCGAGGCGCCGCTTGCTGCGGCGACCATCGAGGCGGCAAGGCCTCCCGTCGCGAGCAGGGCGGTGAGCCGCACGAGCGCCCCCCGCCGCATGAACCGTCCGGACATCTGTCTGTCCCCCTTTGTGCTGGTCTTGGTCTTGGGTCCCATCGAGCGGCCGCCGCTGCCGGCGGCCCGGATTTATAGGTCGCGCACCAGCGGTGCGAGCTCTCGGCCCTCCTTCCCGAGTTGTCCGCTTCTTGTCCGCTTCCTCCGGCGCACCCCCCTGTCACCTCCTCGCGGCGCACGCTGTGAGCGCTATCACACCGGCATGACCTGGAGTTGTTAGCGCTATCACTACGGGCGACGCCACCAGGCGTCAGGTCAGATGCGTGGCGAGAACGATAACCGCATCGCAGCGAAAGCGTCAAGAACCTGCTTGGCGACTTCGCCCGTCCGGCACGTGCTTCCGGGCCCGAGCCTCACCCGCCACTCCACGACCCGGGGCCCGGCACTCGCGAGCATGTGAGCGGTCGCAGGCCCCCGCCTGACTTAAGAGGAGCTACGG
>JAKCCH010000030.1 GCA_021838945.1 Actinomycetes bacterium | reverse complement strand
CGAGTACGCCGCGCTCGGCTTCGAGTACGGGTACTCCGTCGAGGCGGCAGGGACACTCGTCGCCTGGGAGGCGCAGTTCGGGGACTTCGTGAACGGCGCGCAGATCATCATCGACAACTTCCTCGTTGCCGCCGGCGAGAAGTGGGGCCAGAACTGCGGTCTCGTCATGCTCCTGCCGCACGGGTACGAGGGTCAGGGGCCGGAGCACTCGAGCGCGCGCTTGGAGCGTTTCTTGACGCTGTGCGCCAACGGGAACATGTCGGTGGCGCAGCCGACGACCGCCGCGCAGTACTTCCACCTACTGCGGGCGCAGGCGCGGCGCACGATCCGGCGGCCGCTCGTCGTCATGACGCCGAAGTCGCTCCTCCGCGCGCGCCAGGCACGCTCGCCTGTCGGCGAGCTCGAAGGCGGCCACTTCCAGGCGGTCCTCGCCGACCCCGGTGCGGTCGGCGCCTTCGATGCCGCGGCCGTGAAGCGCGTCGTCCTCTGCTCGGGCAAGGTCGCGTACGACGCCCTCGCCCGGAGGGACGAGCTCCTCGCCGCCGGAAAGGCGCCGGTCGCCGTCCTACGAGTCGAGCAACTTCACCCATGGCCGGAGGCCGAGGTCCTGGCTGCCCTCGATGCCTATCGAGGGCTCGACGAGGTCGTCTGGCTCCAGGAGGAGCCGGAGAACATGGGTGCCTGGAACTACGTGCACGGCGCCCTTCACCGGATCCTGCGCGAGCGCGCCACGCTCCGCCACGTCAGCCGGCCGATCAGCGGCAGTCCTGCCACGGGCTCGGCGACGATCCACCAGCTCGAGCTCGCCGACGTGCTGGAGCGGTCGGTCGGCGCTGTGGCGGTGAGCTAACAGCTCTTCAGCTCAAGTCGAGCCCGACCACCTCGCCGAGATCGGAAAGCGCCTGGTCCTCGGTCACGACCTTGATCGTCGTCATGCCCATCGCCCGTGCCGGCTTCAAGTTGATGCCGAGGTCGTCGAGGAACACGGCCTCGTGCGGCTCGATCCCGAGTCGCTCACAGGCGATCTCGAAGAAACGCACCTCGGGCTTCCTCACACCGATCTTCGAGGACTCGATCACCTCGTGAAAGAGCGAGAGCACACGGTCGATGGCGCCGCCCGGGTGCTCGGCCGCCTCGGCGGTGAGGAAGTTGTTCGTCAGCAGGCCGACGAGGTAGCGCTCACGGCAACGCTCGACCGCTTGCAGCATGCGGGGACGTATCTCGCCCCCGAGCAGGCTGAGCACGGCGGCACCGTCGATGCGGTGGCCAGCAGCTTCCGCCTCGGCCTCGAAGAGCTCGATGAAGCGCCCGAGGGTGATCTCGCTGCGCTCGAGCTTCGCCCAGGCGTTCTCGTGGTGGTCGGTGGCATTGAGCGAGCGGATGAAGCCCTCGGGGAGGTTGCGCTCCCGTTCATAGCGGGCGAATGCCTCAAAGGGGCTCGCGGACAGCACGCCGCCGAAGTCGAAGAGGACCGCCCGGACCCCCGGTCGCGGCGCGTCAGACCTCGCAGTCCTGGGTGCCCCCACGCCCGCCAGCTTACGGAGCTGTACCGACCTTCCGCGGCCGTACCGAGCGAAGGTGATTGACTACACCCGAGATGCCGAGCGAACACATCGTCGTCGACGGGTCCAACGTCGCCACAGAGGGGCGCAACGCGCCGAGCCTTGCCCAGCTCGAAGAGGCGGTGGGCGAGCTGAAGCGTGAGTTCCCCGAGGCCGAGGTGACCGTCATCGTCGACGCGACCTTTGCGCACCGGATCGAGGCGTCGGAGCTCGAGCGTTTCGAGCAGGCGGCGCTGGCGGGGGAGTACGTCTACCCGCCCGCCGGAGCGATCGGGCGGGGAGACGCCTTCCTGCTCCGCATCGCACAGAAGATCGACGCCGTCGTGCTCTCGAACGACTCCTTCCAGGAGTTCCACGGCGAGCACCCCTGGCTGTTCGACCGCGGCAGGCTGCTCGGCGCGACGCCGGTGCCGGGGGTGGGATGGATCTTCACACCGCGCACGCCGGTCCGGGGGCCGCGGAGCAGGCGCGCTGTCCGCGATACCGACAAGGCGCGCCGCCAGGTGTCGAAAGCCATCGAGGCGGCGACGAAAGAGGCGGTCTCGCCACCGAAGGCGGTGTCTGCGACCGGCCGTGGTGCAGGTTCAGGGCGGTCCCGGCGCCTCACCGCAACGACCGGCGACGGCAAGGCCGCCGAGGTCGAAGCGGCGGCGAAGGGCGGTGGAGGAAGGCGTGGTGGCGGCAGAGGTGCCCTCGGCGGCACCGTTGCGGCAGCCGTGAATGACCCGCTCACCTTCGTCTCGTTCATCGCCGAGCACCCGCTCGGCAAGGAGGTGACGGGAAGGGTCGACAGCTACACATCGCACGGCGCCGTGGTCTTCGCGGGCAGTGTCCAGTGCTACGTCCCGCTCGCGAACCTGGGTGACCCTCCGCCTCGCAGCGCGCGTGCGGTGTTGAAGCGGAACGAGGAGCGGACATTCGTCGTGACCGCACTCGACCCGTTGCGGCGCGGGGTGGAGCTCGCGCTGCCCGGGCTCGGCGAGGTGTCCGGGCGGCCGAGCGAGGAGATGATCGCGGCGGAGGTGAAGCTCGGGAAGAAGAAGGCGGCGCCGGCGAAGAAGGCAGCCGCTCCGGCGGGACCTCGCAAGAAGGCAGCCGCTCCGTCGACGAAGGCCGGCGCGGCGCCGGCGAAGGCCGGCGCCGCGGCGAAGAAGGCCGATGGCGCGGCGGCGAAGGCGGCCAAGAAGGCCGATGGCGGTGCGGCGAAGGCGGCGAAGATGGCTGCCGGCGGTGCGGCGACGAAGGCCGCAGCCGGAGCCACGGGGAAGAAGGCTGCTGCCGGCGCTCCGGCGAAGAAGGCCGCTGCCGCGGTCAAGACCAAGGCGCCTGGTCGGTCGCAGAAGAAGGGGCCCGGTGCAGCTGGCGCCGCCACACCGGTCGAGAAGGCAGCGTCGACCAGGAAGAAGATTGGATCGGACGGCAACCCGTCACCGGCCAAGGACACATCCTCACGTGCCGGATCGCGTCGCCGGCGGGATGGTCAGGAACAAGCCGCCGCTCGATGACGACGGGTAGTTGGAGTTGGCGGAGCTTGCGCGTGACGCCGAACGAGCTCGCGGTGATCTGACTTCTGACTCTGCAACCGGCTTGCTACTTTGAGCGTTCGTCAGGAATCTGGTCCGTCTCGGTCGCCAATGGTCTATTTGTTGTTCCCCTTGCCTGCGTCACGGCACATTCAGTGACAACAGTGCGACAGTCCCGCTAGCCTTTCGACGCGGGCAGACAACAATCACTGAGGCAGGAGGAGAGCGCCTTCTCAGCGTCGGCGGCGCAGGGTATGCTACTCAGCGTGGTAGGGGCCTCACGGTGGGTGATGGTTCCGCGCAACTGCGTCCGGAAGTTGCGTAGGACCAGAGCGGCAGTCACGCGTCGCGACGATGGCGGGTTCACCCTCGTGGAGATGATCGTGGCTGTCGTCATCATCCTGCTCGTGATGTTCCCGTTCGCCACCCTCTTCTACAACACTCTCAACGCCTCGGCCGCCAACGCGAGCAGGCAGAACGCCGCTCTGATCGCCTCGACGGTCCTCTCGCACCTCGACGAGACCACCTACGCGGACGTCGGGTTCACGGGGACCGCGATCGCCTCCGCCATATCCAGCGACAGCGCGTATGCCAAGGCCGCGACAACGAGCAGCGGGACCACCTATAGCTGGACCCCGAACGAAGACGGCGACACGACGAGCGAGACGCTCGTCCAAGTGACGACTCAGCCGGGCTTCACCGTAGGTACGTCGGCAACGTCCTTTGCCCCCATCATGACCAGCGTCATCCAGGGAAGCACCATCTTCAGCGTCTACACCCACATCGTGGCGGTGTCGGCCAACGTGCTGTCATGCAACGGCACGACGAGGGTCGCCGACGCCTACGACCGCGCCTTCGTGGAAGTCATCTGGCGCAACGGCTCGATCGGGTCGCAGCGCCTCTGGCAGGACAAGCTGATCTACCCGGGAGGACTGAACGCACTGTCCTCCTCGTCTTCTCCCCCGGCCACTCCGAGCATCTCGTCTGTGACGCCGCAGAGCGTCTCCGGTGAGGTGGTGGTGAGCTGGAAGCTGCCTGACGGATGGACGTCGTCGACGGTCTGCTTCAGGGTCGGCTGGTCGGACATCAACGAGAACCAGTACGGCAGCGGGTTCTTGACGGCTGCCTCCAACGGCACGAGTACGTGCCCGTCGGTTGTCGGGACCGCCCCCCCCACCTACCTCACGATCAACGACTCGACCGCGTCGTATTGCGTGACCGGCCTGACGTCGGGTGGCAGCTCGCAGGTGTACGACTTCTACGTGACCGCGTACAGCGCGTCGGGCGTCGGGGCTTCAGCGGAGTCAGGGGACGCCTCGGCCAATGCTCCACTCGGCCCCACGATCAGCGGCATCACGCCAGTCTCCGGCACCGCCGGGTCGTCGGTCACGCTGACGGGCACAGGCTTCTCCACGAGCTCCCAGCCATTCGAGTTCTGCTCTGTGACAGTGAGCTGCACCAACGGCTTCTCCTCCAACTGCAGCAGCGCAACCACGTACTGCCAGACGGTGAATTGCACCTCTGCGACCCAGTGCAGCGTCCAGGTTCCGACTCTGTTCTCGGCCGCCACGAGCGGCGTGTACTTCATCATCGCCGAGACCACCGGCTCTCCGTTCATCACCTCGGCTCCGCAGGCCGTGAACGAGTTCGTCTATACACCTCACATAGCGACGTGGACCACTGGTGCGTCAGGGACGACGATCACAGTCACCGGTACGAACCTGTTCGCGAGCAACACCGGCTTCGACTTCGGCACCGTCAGCGCGACGAATGTCAACTGCTCGGCAGGCGGCACGAGCTGCACGATGACCGTGCCTGACGATGCTTCGGGGAATCCGCTCCCACAGGGCCTACCTATCCAGCTCATCGCGGTCGACCAGAGCGTGGGCTCGAACAGTGTGAGCTACACCCCGTGATGTCGATGACCAGCGACGACTCGCGCCCGACCGAGCACCGCGCCGCCATTGGCCGGCATGGCCGCGCGCGCTCCGACGAGGGGATGACGCTCGTGGAGCTGCTCGTGACCCTCGTGCTGATGCTCGTCATCATGGGCTCGTTCTTCTTCATGTACTTCGGCTTCGCATCGTCCGGCGTCTCGACCGTCAAGTTCTCCGAGGAGCAGGGTCAGGTGAGGAACGTCGAGCGGATCCTCGAATCCGACATCAGGTCGGCGGATCCGCTCACCTTGCTCCCGAGCTCGTTCGATTCCACGACTCTTCTCGGCGGCGGCGCCGTAACGAGCTCAGGCACTTACGGAACGTCACCGACCGACTCTCTGGCGATGTACGAGAACGACGTCCGGTACGACCCCTGCCCGCAGAGCTCGACGACGACGACCCAGCCACCGACCTCGTACATCTCGAGCGCGTTCGCGGCCAACGTCGTATGGGGCTACAACCCGACGGCGCACACGCTGACCCGGTACAACTACGTCACCCCGGACTCGAGCGCATCCACGCCCACCTGCAAGACGGGAGGATGGGTGAGCGATCTCGTGCTGGCTCACGTCGAGAACCCCGGCGCCACGATGTTCCGCGTGTCGCAAGGCACTTCGTCGCCGAACACACAGGCGACGACGCCGTCCTCGACGACGGTCACGAACCAGGCGGCGCCGGCATGCGGCACGACCGTGTCCGTCTATGTCGTCGTCCGCAACAAGAAGGCGGGGCAGCAAGGCACATTCACGATCCGCACCTCGGTCTCGCTACCGAACGAAGCAGGAGTGAGCTATCAAGCATGCTGACTCTCACATCACGACCCGGATTGAAGGGAGCCACTCGCGCGTATTCGCGGTGGCTGGCCAGGAGAGGAGGCCGTCCGCCAGGCGACGACGGGAACCTCGTCGCCGTGCTCATCCTCGTCCTCGCCCTTGCCGCTCTCGTCACGATCACCGTCGCCGCAGTCATACCGACGAACTACGTGAGCTCCTCCAGCCAGAACGGACAGCAGGCAGTGGCGCAGGCGAACGCCGGGCTCAGCAACGCATTGCTCCAACTCGACCAGATGGGTGACCAGGTGAGCAGCTTCTGCGTCGGCGACGTTCCGTCGTCGCTCCTCTCGGCCTCTGGCCTGACGAGCTGCACGAACCAGAACGTGTCACCGCCCCTGGCGGGCGCGCCCGGGGTCACCTACTACATGGCCGACGCCACGAGGAGCAATCTCCCCTACGGCGTCACGAACGAGGTGACCATCACGTCGAGCGCCAGGGTGGACGGCCAGACGAGGACGGCGACCGAGATCGTGTACCGGCAGTCCAACAGCTTTGCCTTGTTCGGTGTCGGCACGGTCTTCTTCAACGGAAAGTCGGCCTCGACGTTCTGGTCGGCGAGCGGCAACCCGCTGTCCCTCACGGGCGGCGTGACGGTCCAAGTCGGCACCGGTCCCAACGGCACCACCACCTGCTCCGGGACAGGATCCACCTCGGTCGTCTGGATCGCGGAGAACGGTGGGCAGATCATCACCTGCTCGGGCACCAACTTGAACGAGACCACGACGCTCGAGCCGGTGGATCCGTCGTTCTGCGGCACCGACCAGGTGTCGCTGGCGTTCGCACCGTGCATCGACACAGGTGGCTCGTCACTCGACTCCTGCCCGAGCTGCCAGACCGTGAACGGCCAGACGTACTGTCCCTTGCCGGGCTCCGGCTTCAAGGCGCAGCCGGCGGTCACCTCTGCCCCGACGCCGCCACAGAACGCCGTGTTCGACTGCACGAGCGCGACCTCGGGTGGCAGTGTGAGCATCGGGGACACCTCCAACTGTTCGAGCACGTCGCCGCCGCCGATCAGCCTGATGCCTGACGGCTTCACGACGATCCCGCCCGGCAACTACTACCTCGACTCGAACAACGTCACGATCTGCGGCATCCCGCCGAGCGCGCTACCCACCGGGCCGGTCAACATCTTCATCATGCCGCAAGCCTGTGGCTCGGGCTCGACGAGCGGCCAATGTCCGTTCGATGTGCCTTCATCTCCTAGCTACACCTGCCCCGTGGGCGGGTCGTCCTCCCCGCAACTGACGGTGGAGGGCTTCGTCAACGCGACGACACCACCAAGCAATTATTCCGGTCCGGTCATTCCAAAGATCTCGGTCCCGAAGGGTTACAGCGGCGGTACAACGGCTGAGGCGGGCTCGCCGAACGACTTCAACCTGTTCTGGGGTGGCGACTCGGCACTCAACTGGTCCGGCAACGGATCGAGCCCGGTGGTGCTCGACTCCAACTTCTACGCCCCAGGTGCCCAAGTCACGACCCAGGGCCTGGGCCAGACGCTGATCGGGTCCGCCGTCGTCAACTGTATGAGCGTGTCTGGTGACCCGACGTTCTACTTCACCTCGGCCCAGCACGCGTCCCAGTACCTCCAGGGCTGGACCGTCACGAAGTACTCCATCACTCCCTGACGGCCGTTGGGCGCGCGAACATGGCTCGCCCGTCCGACACGAGAGGGAGCGAGATGGACCCAGCGGACCTGTTGCCGCACCGCGAGCCGTTCCTGCTCGTCAGCGAGATCACACACCTCGAGCCCGGCCTGTACGCAAGGGGAGTCTGGCGGCTGACCGGCGACGAATCCTTCTTCGCCGGCCACTTCCCCGGGCGCCCGACGCTGCCGGGCGTGCTCATGGTCGAGTCGCTCGCCCAGCTCGGCGCATGTGCAGTGCTGGCCGAGGAGCGCTTCAAGGACCGCCTCCCGCTCTTCGGTGGCATCGACCGGGCGAGGTTCCGCAGGCAAGTGGTGCCCGGCGACACTTTGGAGCTCGAGGTGACGATCGGCCGGCTCTCGGCCCGCGCCGGCACCGGTCACGGGGAGGCTCGCGTCGGCGGCGAGCGAGCGTGCGAGGTGGACCTGCTGTTCGTTCTCGCCAACCGGTAGAGCTAGACCAGAGGCATGCGCATCGCCACCTGGAACGTCAACTCGCTGAAGGCCAGGTTGGCGAAGGTGGAGGAGTGGATCCGGTACGCAAGGCCGGACGTCCTCTGCATGCAGGAGACGAAGCTCGCCGACGCCGCCTTCCCCGCCATGGCGTTCGCCGCTCTCGGATACGAGACCGCCTACCACGGCAACGGGCGCTGGAACGGCGTCGCCATCGCCTCGAGGGTCGGGATCGCCGAGGCGCGGCCGGGGTTCGCGGGGGAGGAGCTGGCAGATATCGAGGAGTGCCGTTTCTTGTCGGCTCGCTGCGGCGGGATCCTGGTGGCGAGCGTATACGTCCCGAACGGGCGCTCCGTCGGCTCGGAGCACTACGAGCAGAAGCTCGAATGGCTGGATCGCCTGCGGCGGGACCTCGCGGAGCAGTGCTCGCCCGATGAGCCGATCGCCGTCTGCGGCGACTTCAACATCGCCCCGGAGGACCGGGACGTCTACGACCCGGCCGCGTTCGCCGGGGCGACGCACGTGACGCCGGCCGAGCGCGCGGCGTTCCAGGCATTCGAGCAGTGGGGCCTCACCGACGCCTTCCGGCAGGTGTACCCGGACACCGACAGGCTGTTCTCGTGGTGGGACTACCGTGCCGGCGACTTCCACAAGCACCGCGGGATGCGGATCGACCACATCCTCGTCTCGAAGCCACTTGCCGGCGGCGTCACGTACGCCCTCATCGACCGCGAGGCGCGCAAAGGGCTCGGCAAGGGGGACAACCCGCCGTCGGACCACGCGCCGGTTCTCGTCGACCTCGACTGGTCGGTGGGCTGAACCGAGCCGGCGCGGGAGGCAGGCTCAGCCGGTGATCGGCCCGGCGTCGCCGTAACCTTGGCGCACACCCTGGCCCGCCCGCCGCTGCAGCTGCTCTGGCTCGTAGAGCATCCAGTAGGCATTCCTCGCGTGCTTGCGGGCCCGGTCCTCGCCGACCGGGACGAGCGCGGCGGGATCCTCCTCCTCGGCCTCGTGCACGAACACCTCGAGGATGTGGGTCGAGGTGAGCAGCTGGGCCATCATGATCCCCTGTGACGCCTCGTGCGCACAGACCTGGTCGATGGCAGCTCGCCCGGGCATCCCGAGGGCGACGACGATCCTGCAGTTCTCCTGTTCGACGAGGCGCTTGCACTCGACGGCGAGGTCCTTGAACCCAGGCACGGTCCGGTACACCACGTCGAAACGGTCGCCATACCCCGGACACGACCTCAACTCCTCGAGCGCGTAGCCGCCGAGGTCGATCCTCGCGAACATCGTGTCCACCACTCCGATGAGGTCCACGGCTCCATCCTGCCAGCTGGGCGTGTGCCGGCCGGCCAGGCGTAGGGTTTACGGCGACAGAAGGGGACGAGATGGCGTGGGATTTCGCGACGGAGCCGGAGTTCGAGGAGAAGCTCGCCTGGATGCGCGAGCTCGTGAGGGACGAGATCGTCCCGCTCGAAGGCATCACCGAGTCGCTCTCGGCCGAGCAGCATCGTCGCCTTCTCGCTCCTCTGCAGGAGCAGGTGAAAAAGCAGGGTCTCTGGGCCGCCCACCTGCCGCCGGAGCTCGGTGGCGGAGGCTTCGGCCAGGTGAAGCTCGGGCTGATGCACGAGATCCTCGGGCAGACTTCGTATGGGCCGGTCGTGTTCGGCAACAACGCCCCGGACTCGGGCAACGCCGAGCTGATCGCGCTCGGCATCGAGGCGACCGGGCGTGAGGACCAGCGCGAGAGATGGCTCGAGCCGTTGCTGGCGGGGGAGATCCGTTCGGCGTTCTCGATGACCGAGCCGGGTGCCGGCGCCGACCCCACGCTGCTCTCGACCCGGGCGATCCGCGACGGCGACGAGTGGGTCATCGACGGCCACAAGTGGTTCACCTCGAACGGCTCGGTGGCTGACATCCTCGTCGTGATGGCGGTCACGAACCCGGATGTCCACCCCTACCAGGGCTCGTCGATGTTCATCGTGCCGACGTCGACACCGGGCGTGGACATCGTGCGGGACGTCGCAACTATGGCGGACCCGGTCGAGCACTTCGGCAAGTTCGGCGCGCACTCCGAGGTCGTCTACCGGGGCGTCCGCATCCCGGCCGGGAACCTCGTCGGGAGGGAAGGTGACGGGTTCAGGCTCGCCCAGCAGCGGCTCGGCCCGGGCCGCATCCACCACTGCATGCGCTGGCTCGGACAGTCGAGGCGGGCGTTCGACATGCTGTGCGAACGGGCCGTGTCGCGCTACACGCACGGCTCCTACCTCGCCGAGAAGCAGACCGTCCAGAACTGGGTCGCCGACTCCTACGCCGAGATGATGGCGGCACGGCTCATGACGCTGTACGCCGCCTGGAAGATGGACCAGGAGGGCGCTCAGGCCGCCCGCCTCGAGATCGCGGCCATCAAGTTCTACGGGGCCAAGGTGCTGCACGACGTGATCGATCGGGCGATTCAGGTGCATGGGAGTCTGGGTTTCTCGACGGATATGCCGCTCGAGCACATGTACCGGGCAGCGCGGGCGGCGCGGATCTACGACGGGCCGGACGAGGTGCACCGCCAGACCGTGGCGCGCCAGATCCTGAAGCGCTACGGCCGCGTCGACGTGCCGAGCGAGCACGTCCCGACGAGGCGGGCTGCTGCCGTGGCCAAGTTCGCGAGCCTGCTCGACGACATGGCCGTCGAGGGCTGACGGGCGCGTCCGGGGCGTCGTGACTGGTCTTCCGCTCCGCTACAGCCCGTTCGAGGCGTGCGACGAGCGGCCTCATGTGATGGTGGACGGTGCGCCGCGGCGCCGGAGTGTCGTGACGTTGTCGCACTGGCCTCAGGCGGCGACGCCGAAGGCCGTCGCGAGGGACCTGTCGGTCGAGATGGCGCTCGACTACGCGCGGATGGCTGTCGGGTGGCCGTCTTCAGGCGGCGGCGGTGGCGGCGGTAGGGGTGGCGATGGTGCGGTCGCCATGCGTGCGCTCCTCGAGCGGGGCGAGGCAGCCCTCGCTGTCACGAACGACCACTTCGACGAGGACGGGCTGATGTCGGTTCTGTCCCTCGTCGATCCGGAGTGGGCGCTCGAGCGAGAGCACCTCCTGGTCGGGATCGCCTCCTGCGGCGACTTCGGGGTCGTGCCGGAGGAGGTCGGCGATCTGGCGGCCAGGGTGGCGTTCGCGATCGAGCCGCTCGCCGACGAAGAGGCGGGTCCGGGGGCGGGCACGTCGGATCGATATCTGGCGGTGCTCCCCGTCATCCGGTCACTGATCGATCGACCCGCGTCCTACGAAGCCTTGTGGCACGAGGAGATAACCGTCTACGAAGCGGGCAGGCGCGCCCTCGAGCGGGGCGACGTGACCCTCGACGAGGAGCCCGAGCTGGACCTGACGGTCGTGAGGCGCGCAGCGGGTGCTTCGTCCGCCGGAGCAGCAGGCGGATTGCCGGTGCACGCCGCCGTCGTGCACTCGACGAGCCCGAGCAGCCGGATACTCGCGTTCGACGGCTCGCGCTGCGAGCTCTACCTGCGCTACGAGAGCTGGGTCCGGTACTGCAGCCGGCGCGTCCCGCTCAGACCTGATCTGGCACCGCTCGCCGCCGAGCTCACGTCGCTCGAGCCGGGCCCCTTGACGTGGGAGGCCCATGGGGTCGGCGCCATCGTCTGCCGGCTCCGACCGCTCGGCGAGGGCGAGACGGAGCTGTCTCCCGAGGTCGTCACAAAGCGGGTCAGGGCCTACCTCCGTCGTGCGCCCGGGGCGTGGGACCCGTGGCGGGACGCAGGGCCGTACATCGGACCGATCGGCTAAGCGGAGCTGGTCACCCACCGGCGTGCCTCAGCGGACGGGCAGCCCCCAGAGCGGCATCCAGCGCTCCTTGTCCGGCTCGACCTTGAGATCGTCCGCCAGCACCTGCTGCATCACGATCTCGCGCTGCACGTCACGGCGTTCGTCCCCACCGGGGAGTGGGATGAACGGGTAGAAGGCGCCACGCTTGTAGAGGTAGACGAGGTACATGATCGGCGGGGCCTCTCGCCGCATCTCCTCGCTCGCGGACGGGTCGGCGTGAAATCCGAAGACCGAACAGAGCAGCTGCGGCCCGTATCCGTTGTCCTGCAGGGTCGAGTTCACGACGTGGACCTGGTTCACGAGGTCCTGGAAGTCCGGGACGGTCAGCACGACCCAGTGGAAGCCGTACTGGTCGTCCTCCTGGCGCAGGCCGGTCCCGAGCGGCTGGACGGCAGCACCAGGGGCGGCGGCGCCGGGGGCCGTCGCTGCTCCCGACGAGTCGTCGAGCCCGAGGAGCTGGCTCGCCTCGGCCGCCGTCTCAGCAAAGGACCGGCCGGCGACCGCCTTGAAGCACACGCCGGCCTGTCCCGTCGGAAGGAGCGCCTGCCCCGCCTGCAGCGTGATCTGCGCGCTGACGAGCCCGAACAGCTCGTCGAGGTTGGCCTGGACGGGCTTGGTCCTCCCGAGGAGGACGTCGAAGATGCGTGGCACAGGCGAAAGGCTGTCGAGAGGTCCGGGGGCCGAAGGCCGCTCAGGCCGCCCGTCCCATCTGCGCCTCGATGCGGGCGAGCTGGTCGAGGCGGACCTGGAGGGGCGGGTGCGTGCTGAACAGCGTCGAGAGGCTGACGCCACGGTTGCTGCCGACGGCCGGAGCGAAGAAGAAGGCGTTGAACGTCTCGGCCGTGCGGAGGTCCCGCATCGGGATCTGCCCGAGCTCGCCGGTCACCTTCACGAGGGCGTTGGCGAGCACCCTCGGCTGCCCGATGAGGATGGCGCCCGCCCGGTCCGCCGCCAGCTCGCGATAGCGGGACAGCGCCCGGATGAGGAGGAAGCTCAGGAAGTAGAAGAGCGCCGAGATCACGAGCGCGGCGAGCTCGAACAGGACGATCTGGCCGGCCTGGTTGTTGTTGCCACGCCCGCGCCCGCCGCCGAGGCCCCCGAGCATGTCGCTCCAAAGCAGCATCCGGGTCACGAAACCGGCGATGATCCCGAGGAAGCTCGCCACTGTCATGACCGCCACGTCGCGGTGGGCGACGTGGCTCAGCTCGTGCGCCAGCACGGCCTCGAGCTCCTCGGTGTAGCCGAGGCGCTTCACGATCCCCGTCGTGACGCACACGACGGCATGAGACGGGTTCCGGCCGGTGGCAAAGGCGTTCGGCATGTCGGTCTGGGCGATCGCCACCCGAGGTTTGGGCATGTCAGCCATGGCGCACAGCCGGTCGACGATGGCGTGGAGCTGCGGCGCCTGGTGCTCGTCCACGACCTGGGCGTGCATCGCGAACAGAGCGATCTTGTCGGACGCGTAGTACTGGGCGAAGAGGAGCGCAGCCGGGATGAGGATGATGATGGCGATGCTCTTCACGAACGTCGCGAGGGCGAACACGAGCACCGCGTAGAAGACGAACAGGAGAAACACCGTCGTCATCATCCGAGCCGTCAACCCGCGATCGACGGGGAAGCGGCTGCGCCGCCGAGTCTGCGTTGCCATGTTCAAGCGCCTTCCGTGACAGTTCCGGCCGTGTCCGGCTCGGATGAGAGCAGCTCGCGCAGGTCGGCCAGCGTCGAGTGCTCCTGGGGGACAGTGAGATCGGATGGGACGAGCACTCCGGGGTCGAGCAGGCTGCCCGAGCTCCGGACGCGCTCGACGAGCGCCTGGAGGGCTGTCTCGTAGGCCGACTCGTCCTCGGCCTCGATCGCAGTGTTCAGGTCGTTGTCGAGCGCCTCGAGGGCCCCGAGCTCGGACTCGGGCAGCTCGTACTGCCCCTCACCGAGGATCCGGACGATCACTGCTGGCCTCCGTCGCCGAGCGAGAAGAGGTCGTCGGATTCCGGAGCTGCCTCTTCCTCGGACGCACGGGACGACGGCATGGGCGTGGCGGCCGGCGCCGACTCGATCTCGGCCGGTGCCGCTTCGTCGTTCTCGCCGGTCGCCTCGCTCCCGGTGCCGGGAGCCGCCGGCACATCGCCGCCGGTCGTGTCGGCAGCGGCAGCCTCGGCGCCAGCCTCGCCGGCCGTGTCGGCAGCGCCCGTCGTCAGCGCGCCGGTTGGCGCCGGCGGGGCGATCTGCCCTTTCAGCTGAGCGAGCTCGAGCTCGACCTGGGATTGCTGGCTCGTCTTGTCGAGCTCTGCCTGGAGCGGGTCTGACGAGCCCGTGAGGTCTGTCAGCGCACCCGAGGCGAGCAACTCGTCGACGGCTCCCGCACGGGCCTGCATCTGGGAGATCCGGTCCTGCGCACGCTGCATCGCCATGCCGGTGTCGCTCATGGACTCGGAGATCCCCGAGACGGCCTCGCCGATCTTCGTCTGGGCCTGAGCGGCCGTGTACGAGGCCTTCAGTGTCTCCTTCTGCGTTCGGAACGCCTCCACCCGAGCCTGCAGCTGCTGGGTTGTCGCGACGAGCTTCTCCTCCTGCTGGACGAGCTGGTCGTGCTGCACCTTGAGCGTCTCGAGCTGCGTCGCGATGCCGGACCGCCGTGTCAGAGCCTCCCTCGCCAGATCCTCGCGGTTCTGGGAGATCGCCTGGCGTGCCTGGTCCTGCAGCTTGGAGGCCGCTGACTGGAGCTGCTGTGCCTGGAGCTCGAGGCGCTTGCGCGCCGTCGCCACGTCCGCCACCCCTCGGCGGACCTGCTGCAGTTGCTCGAGCTGCTTCTCGTACGACAAATCGAGCGTGTCGCGCGGATCTTCGGCTCGGTCCAGGGCCTTGTTCGCCTTGGCCTGCACGATCGCCGTGAGGCGCTTCATCACTCCCATGTGCCGTACCTTTCCTCTCCAGCCCCGTCGCAACGACGCACGACAGCGGATTCTACGTCGGAGCCTGCGCTTTCCAGGTTTCAGGGGCCTCTTCACAGCTTGTTCTGAGGAGAAGTCCCCCGACGGTAGCGTTCCGGGACCATGGACGATCGCTTGTGTCTCCTGACGGTGCACGCGCACCCCGACGACGAGGCCTCGAAAGGGCCGGGCACCGTCGCCCGCTACCGGGCGGCCGGCGTCCACACCGTTCTCGTCACCTGCACCGGCGGCGAGGAGGGCGACATCCTCAACCCGACGATGGACACGCCAGAGATCAGGGCAGACATAGGAGCCGTGCGGGCACGGGAGCTCGAGGCGTCCGCCCGGATCATCGGGTACGAGGAGTTGGAGCTCCTCGGTTACCGCGACTCGGGCATGGCGGGGGCGGAGGCGAACGCGAGGGGGGACAGCTTCGCCCAGGCGCCCTTCGACGAGGCGGTCGAGAAGCTGGTGCGGATCGTCCGCCGCGTCCGGCCCCAGGTCATCGTGGGATACGGCGAGGATCACAGCGGCTACCCGCATCCGGACCACATCAAGGCTCACGAGATCGCCGTCGCCGCCTTCGAGTCGGCCGGCGAGCCCGGGCAGTTCGAGGGCTCCGGCCCGGCTCACCAGCCGCTCAAGCTCTATTACACGGTGTGGTCCAGGCGTCGCATCGTCGAGACCCACGAGAAGTTCCTCGAGCTCGGGCTCGAATCTCCCTACGACGACCGCTGGTTCGAGCGTCCGGACCAGGAGGACCAGATCACGACATCGATCGATCTCACCGGATACGAGGATGTGCGCAGCGAGGCGCTGCTGGCACACGCCACGCAGATCGACCCGACGTCGAAGTTCTGGTTCGGCCTTCCGCCCGAGGTGGCCCGGACCATCTACCCCTACGACGACTACGTGCTCGCACGGAACCTGACAGACTCCGAGCCACCCGAGACGGACCTCTTCGCGGGCGTCTCCGCCTCCGTCTCCCGCTGACCGACCTTCCCGAGCAGGCACTCTTCCGGCGAGGTCGATAACATCGGGCGCTCGTAAGGGGACAGCAGGCCAACGGGGTCGATGCCTCGCCGAGACGGGGCGCTAAGGAGGAATGCAACATGGCCAAATGGCTGAGCCAGGAGTGGCTGGACGAGGGACGCGAGCTCGCCGAGAGCCAGCCGGAGCGTCCCGGGGCGACTGCCCGGATGCAGTACGTCGTGACGGGCGGCCCGGAGGGCGACGTCAAGTACTACTGGGTCCTCGAGAACGGCAAGCTGCTCGAGTCGAAGCTCGGCGACCTCGAGGACTCCGAGGTCACGCTGACCCAGAGCTACGACGACGCCATGCGCATCCAGAAGGGGGAGCTCGACGCGAACGCCGCCTTCATGCAGGGACGCGTGAAGGTGACCGGCAACATGGCCAAGCTCATGTCGCTGCTCCCGATCACCAACTCGCCTGAGTACAAGGCGCTCCAGCAGCAGATCCTCGAGAAGACCGAGTTCTGATCTCCTGAACTGACCGCTACGACGCGCCGGTCACGCGGCGCGAGCTCATCACCTCGCGGAGCTCCCGGTACCCGATGAGGTGCACTCCGTGGCGTTCGACGGAGGCCGCCAGCCCATCGGGCGCGACGAGGTAGTCGTGGTCGTCCACCCGCCCCTGCGCGTCCGGCGACATCGCTCGAAGCTCCGGGGTGTCGACAGCCGGGTGGAAGTAGGCCTCCGTGACGCCCGGCTCGAGACCGGACAGGGCTTCGTCGACCACCTCACGGCTGCCGACGCCTCCGGTGACGTAGACGAAGTTGTCGGGGAACACCACGCCTCGCTCCGCTGCCAGCTGCCGAAACGGGAACCCGATCAACCTCTCCGTCGACGCCCCACTCAGGCGGAGCGGCAGCCCGAACTCGTCGGCGAGGTCGAGGTAGACGTCGAAGAATTCCGGCCGCAGCTGGAGCGTTCCCATGTGTGAGTCCAGGTGGCTGACATCGAAACCCCAGAAGATCGCCCGCTCCACCTGTGCCCGGCACTCGCGCCGCACCTCGTCCAGATCGGCGTGCTCCCACACGTCGGTGACCGTGCGCGGGAACCCGCCGTCCCCGTCGAGGAGCGACGGTGCCTGCGTGATCGGCGCCCACCGGTAGAGGTCCCACTCGGCGTTCAGCGTGAGGTGTACACCGACGTCTTCGCCCCGGTACTCCGCCGCGGCACCCCGAGCCCAGGGGCACGGCACCATGAGGGTCGCCGAGGTTGCGGCGCCGTCGCGCAGTGCTTCGTAGACGCCGACGTTGGCGGCATACGACGAACCGAGGTCGTCGCAGTTCACGATGAGGAGCCGGGTGCTCGGTTCGTGACCGAGGCGCTCGGCGAGTGTCGGCGTGCCGCCTCCGACCGGATCAGCAGTCGTCACGCCACGCAAGGTACTCGGCGCCAGCTCGGTCAGCAGCCTGCGCTCTTCAGGACCCGCTCAAGCCGAGCCGGCCGACCGGGAGCTCAACTGCTCCTGCAGGGATGCATCCTTCCGCCTGACCTCGTCTCCCATCCGTGAGACGAATTCGTCGAGCTTCGCACGGAGCTCGGGCGTTCCGACGGCGAGGATGCGGACGGCGAGGAGCCCGGCATTACGTGCGCCGTCCACCGCCACAGTTGCAACGGGAATCCCCTTCGGCATCTGGACGATCGACAGCAACGAGTCGAGGCCGTCGAGGTTCTTCAGCGCGATCGGCACGCCGATGACCGGCACCGTCGTCGTGGCGGCGATCACGCCGGGCAGGTGGGCCGCGCCGCCCGCCCCGGCGATGATCACGTCGATGCCGCGAGCCACTGCCGAACGTGAGTACTCGAGCGTGGCGTCGGGTGTCCGGTGCGCGGACAGCACGCGCATCTCCCAGGGGACCCCGAACTCGTCGAGGGCATCCGCTGCTTGCTGCATGACCCCGGCATCGGAGTCGCTTCCCATCACGATGGCGACGCTCATCGGCTCAGCTTGGCCGCTTGCGTTGCAGCGGCGCCAGACGCCGGCCGATCAGGCCGAAGCAGGTGCCGATGAGGGCGCCCCCGACGACGTCAGAGGCGTGGTGGATCTTCGTGTGGACGCGGCTGGCGGCCACGACCGATGCGAGGGCGAAGTAGAGGGGCCCGAGCTCGTCGTCCTCGGACAGCAGCGTCGCGGCGCAGAACGACGAGGTGGCGTGGCCGCTCGGGAAGCTCGACGTGAGCGGCCGCCGGAAGGGGTGCGGGTGGTCGACCTCGACGATCGGCCTCGGCCGCGCGAACAGCGTCTTCAGGCCTGCGTTCACGATCGGCGACTCGATGCCGAGCCCGAGGAGGGTGCGGATGGCAGCCCGTTGGTCGCCCGGCCGTCCGCGCAGCCAGCGGATGAGCGCCAGCATCACCCAGAGGAGCCCGAACTCACCGAGTGAGGAGGCCGTGTAGAAGACGCGGTCCGCGACCGGGTTGCCGCGCAACGAGCCGAAGGCCGCCTCGACGCGGTCGTCGACGCGATGGATCAGCTGGATCATCGTGGCGCGTCGGGGACCCCGCCGAATGCAGGGCAGTATCTGCGGAACGCACACCAGCCGCACAGGAGCGAGGGGTTCGGCCGGAAGTCACCCTCTGCACATGCGCGCTCGATCGCCTTCCAGACGGCGGTGGCGCGCTGGCGGACGCCACGCATCGACATGTCGTTCGGCTCGGCGGACACGACACAGCGGTCGCGCAGGTAGAGGAGGCGGACGGCGGCCGGTCGCTGACCGAGGATCCCTTCACACAAGAGGGCGTAGAGCTGGACGCCGGACAGTCGTGACTTCGCCTGCTCGGCGCGTGGAGAACGCCCGGTCTTGTAGTCGACGACGGCGAGCCGGCCGTCGGGCAGGACATCGAGACGGTCGATGATGCCGCGCAGCAGCAGCCCGTCCATCTCGAGCTGCAGGTCGAGCTCGAGGCCGACGGGCCGGACGGCATTGGGGTCCTCGATCTCGAAGTAGCGGTCGAGCAGGATCCCGGCGTGCCGCAGCAAGGTCTCGCGCTCTTCGATCGTCAGCTCGAGCGCGGCGAGCTCCGCGTCCCCGTCCGACATCTCCTCGAATGCCGCGAGCAGGTACCGCTCGGCGCTCCGCCGGTCCCGCCGGCCCTGGTCGACATAGGTGAACATGAGCTGGAGGGCGCGGTGGACGAGGGTCCCGCGCACCGCCGGCACCGATGGCGGCTCGGGCAGCTTCTCGATCACGGAGAAACGGAACGCGAGAGCACAGCTCGTGAAGGCGCTGATCTTCGACGGTGTGAGGGTGCCGGGCAGGTCGAGTGGCCGCGACGTCGCAGGTACGGCCGATACGGCCGGTACAGGCGCGGAAGAGGCCGTCAACGTCATCGCGAGCAAGGCTACGCCGGGGTTGTAACAGCGTCGGGGATGCCCCGTAGTAGAACACCCCTCGTGCAAGGCCTCCCACTGCGCTGCCTGCCCCACCTGCCAGGAGAGCGAGCCTGAACGGGGCGGGTGCGACCGGCCTGCTCGTGGCGGCCGGCCTGGTGGGCGGAGTCGTCAACGGAGCCGCCGGAGGAGGCACGCTCGTCTCGTTCCCGGCCCTGCTCGCCGTCGGCCTGCCGAGCCTTCGGGCGAACATGACCTCGACCGTGGGCATCTGGCCGGGCTACGTCGGCGGCTCGGCCGGGTTCCGGTCCGAGGTGTCGGCCCAGCGGCGCCGTGTCGCCGAGCTCTCGGCGCCTGCGCTCGCCGGGGCGGTGGTCGGATCCGTCCTGCTGCTCGTCACGCCCCAGCACGAGTTCGCCGTGATCGTGCCGTACCTCGTGCTGGCCGCCTGCGCGCTGTTCGCCGTGCAGCCGTTCGTCGCACGTGCCGTGAGGCAGCATGCGGCCGCAGGGGGAGAGGCCGGGCTGCTTCGGCGGGCCGCTGCGCACTCGGGGACGTTCGCGAGCTCGATCTACGGGGGTTACTTCGGGGCCGGGCTCGGCGTCGTGCTGCTGGCCGTGCTCGGTGTCACGCTCCCGGACGACCTGGTGAGGACGAACGGCCTGCGAGCAGTGCTCTCTCTCGTCGTGAACACCGCAGCTGCCCTCGTCTTCATCGCCCACGGCGAGATCGCGTGGGCCGACGCCGGGATCCTTGCTCTCACGAGCCTCGTCGGCGGCTACGCCGGGGCCCGGGTGGCGAGGCGGTTGCCGGCGGTGGCGTTTCGCATCCTCGTCCTCGCGCTCGGCCTGACGACCGCCATCCGCCTGCTCGTCGGCTGACCCTGCCGCGCGGCCGACCCGGCCTCGGGTTACCGGGCCAAGGGCCCGGTCGTCGTCGAGCACGGTCGGGCCGGAGGTGAGAGGTACTTCCACGACGGCGCGGAGCACTTCCAGCGCGCCCGGCTCGTCGCAGTGGCGGGCTACTCGATCGAGACCCCGAGGCTGCTTCTCCTGTCTGCTTCGAGCGCTTTCCCGGACGGGTTGTGCAACGACCACGGACAGGTCGGCCGGTCCGCGATGGTGCAGGGGGCGCCGCAGACGGCGGGGCGCTTCGCCGAGGACGTCCGCATGTACAAGGCACCTCCGCCGGAGGTCACATGCGAGGAGTTCTACTTCGCCGGCATGGTCGAGGCCGAAGCCGTGGCCTGCCTCCAGATCGACGTCACGCGGTGTGGCGGCTTCCTCGAGTGGATGCACGCGGCGGCAGTGGCAGCCGCGCACGGGCTTCAGGTGTCCGGGCACTGCGCGCCCAACCTTCACGCCCATGTCGCTGTAGGCGTGCCGAACCTCCGCCACCTCACTTGACGAGCGGGGCGAACAGGTCGCCCATCTGCTCCACCCGTTGCAGCACGTCGGCCGGCCCGAACGCGAGCAGGTCGATCCCGCCTTCGGCCGACTGCGCGACCTCGTCCCACGTGACGGGTGTGGACACCGAGGGCCGCTTTGAGGCGCGGAGGGAGTAGGGCGTCACGGTCGTCTTGGCCGGGTTGTTCTGGCTCCAGTCGATGAGCACCTTGCCGCGGCGAAGCTCCTTGGCCATGCGGGACACGACGAGTGCGCGGTCCTCCTGCTCCAGCTCCTCGGCGAGCTCGTGGGCGTACTCGTTGGAGCGGTCGGCGGGCCAGCGTTTCGAGGTGATGCGGCCGTAGCACTGGAGACCCTTCGATCCGCTCGTCTTCGCGAACAGCTCGATCCGATCCTGTGCCGCACGCTCGCGCAAGCGGCCGGCGATCTTGCAGCACTCGACGATGCCGGCGGGATGACCGGGGTCGAGGTCGAACACCACGAGGTCCGGGGACCTCGGCGAGTCGTCGGCTCCGGCGCGCCACATCGGCGTGTGGAGCTCGATCGAGGCGAGGTTCGCGAGCCAGGTGAGCGTCGCGAGGTCGTCCACGATCGTGTACTCCGTCGTGTCGCGATCGGACTTGGTGCGCGTCGAGCCCCACCCGGTCCCCTTTCGCGGCAAGGTCACGGTCCGCACCCACTCGGGGGCGTGTCGCGGGACGTTCTTCTCGATGAACCCGCTGTGGCTCGTCCCCTCGGGGAAGCGCTTCACCGTGACCGGCCGGCCGCGCAGGTGAGGCAGCATCACCGGAGCGACTCGCACGTAGTAGTCGATGACGTCGCCCTTCGTGAAGCCCGACGGGAACAAGGGCTTGTCGAGGTTCGACAGGGTGAGCTCGTGGCCGTCCACGTCGACAGTCACCTTCTCGTTCTTAGGACTCACGCACGACCTCCTGAGGGCGCTTGTCGTCTCGCAGCCCTCTCCAGGACGGATGGCGCAACCTCCCGTCCGCGGTCCACTCGCCGAAGGAGACCTCGCCGACGAGGAGAGGCTTCACGAAGCGCGCGCCCCGCCGGTACCGCGCCGGGATCTCGCCGGCGAACGGGTTGCTGTCCTGTGCCAACGGCGCCAACCGGGCGGCCAGGTCGCCGAGCGTCGCCTCCGTGAACCCTGTGCCGACCTGGCCGACGTAGCGCAGCTTCGAGCCGTCGGGGATGCCCATGAGGAGCGACCCGATCTGGTTCGTCCGATGTCCCTGACCAGGTGTCCAACCGCCGATCACGACCTCCTGGGTCGTGAGGTTCTTGATCTTCGTCCAGTCCGGTGAGCGGCGCCCCGGCCGGTATGGCGAGCCGAGGCGCTTCGCGAGGACCCCCTCGAGGCCTTGTTCTCTGCTCGCCTGCAGCATGTCGGATCCGGGTCCCTCGAAACGGGGGCTTGTCGCCCACCCCGCTCCCCGCTCCAGCCCGAGGGACTCGAGGCGGCCCCGCCGCTCCTCGTAGGTGCGCTCGAAGAGCACCTCCCCGTTCAGGTAGACGAGGTCGAACAGGATGAAGGTGATGGGCTGGCGCTCGGCCAGCCGCCGCGCCTTCGACGCGTCGCCGGCGTGGATCCGGGGCTGCAGGCGCTGGAAGCTCGGCCGTCCGCTCTCGTCGAAGGCGACGATCTCGCCGTCGAGGACGACACGGTCCGAGCCCAGCCGTTCACCGAGCGCTCGCAGCTCGGGGAAGGACGTCGTGAGGTCGTTGCCGTTGCGGGAGCACAACTTGATCCGGCCGCCGTCCACGTAGGCGATGGCGCGGATCCCGTCCCACTTGAACTCGTAGGCCCAGCCGGCATCGTCCTTCGGCAACGCGCCGAGCGCTGCCAGCATCGGCCTCACGCCCTCGGGCATCGGGGAGTAGCCCGCCGGCTCCTCGTCCATACGGTGGATCATCCAGTCGTTGCCGCGGGTCTTGAACAGCACGTACTTGCCTCGTGCCCGACCGGTGAGCTCCCCGTGGAGCGTCACCATCACCTCGCGGTCGCTCCACTTCTCGGTGTCGTAAGTCCCGGAATCCCAGAGGATCACCTCCCCGCCGCCGTACTCGCCGGAAGGGATGCCGCCCTCGAACGTGAGGTACTCCATCGGGTGGTCCTCGGTGTGCACGGCGAGATGGTTCGTCTGCTTGTCGACCGGGAGCCCCTTCGGCACGGCCCAGCTGACGAGGACGTCGTCTCGCTCGAGCCGGAAGTCCCAGTGCAGTGAGCGCGCATGATGCTCCTGGACAACGAAGTGCGGCCCCGTGCGCACGCGCCCCCTCTTCCCTGCCCGGGATCTCCGACCGCGCGAGGGCTCCTCGGCCTCGGCCTCGCGCTCCGGAACGGGTTCGGGAACGGGTTCGGGGGTGCGCGCGGGATCGCGCTTTGCGCGGTATTCCTCGAGAGCGTCCTTGCGCCCGCGAGCGGGCACTCAGGTCCCCCTGTGTTGCGACCGCGTCACGAAGCTTGGCGACCTGCCTGCGCGTTCGCGACGGCCTCGGCAAGCTCGTCCCGGGTCATCTTGGAGCGGCCGGGGACGTTGATGTCCTGCGCGAGCTGGTACAGCTCCTCACGGGTCATCATGGCGAGCTGCTCCCCCTGGGGCGGGGCGCCCGCGTTCTTCTTCGATCCGCTCGACTTGGCGGTCGAAGAGCCGTCAGCTGTCTTGGCCGCCGTCCTCGTGCCACGGCTGCCGGTATCGGCCGCCACCCTTCGACCGGAACGCTTCGATGCCGGCGCCTTGCCGCCGCGCTGGTCCGCCTCCCCGGCACGGGTGCCGCCACGGCGGTCGCCGCGCACGCGGTCGACCGACCGTCGCAGCGCCTCCATCAGGTCGACGACGTTCGTGTCCTGCTCCTGACGCTTCGGCGTCACGATCTCCTCGCCCTGGAGCTTCTGTTCGATGAGCTCCTCCACGCGCTCGCGGTAACGGTCGAGATAGTTCGTCGGGTCCCACTTCGTGCTCATCGACTCGATGAGCGAGATCGCTGTCGTGAGCTCTCGCTCGCGCGGCGGCTCACCGGTCGGAGCGCTCTCGAGCTCCCTTCGCGGGTCGCGGATCTCGTCGGCGAAGTACATGGTCTCGAGGGCGAGCACCTCGCCGTTCACTCGCACGGCTGCGAGGTACTCCTTCGTGCGCATCACGAACCGCGCGATGGCGACCTTGCCCGACTGCCTCATCGCCTCGACCAGCAGCGCGTACGGCCGTGAGGCCGCGTCGTTGCGCGGACCGACGTAGTAGGTCTGGCTGTAGAAGATCGGGTCGATGTCGACCTGGTCGACGAAGTCCTCGATCTCGATCGTGCGGCTGCCGGTCGGCTCGACGGCTTCGAGCTCTTTCGGCGTGAGGACGACGTACTGGCCGCCGCCGACGTCGTAGCCCTTCACGATGTCCTGGTACTCGACTTCCTTGCCGGTGTTCTCGTTGACGCGCTTGTACCGGATGCGGTCGGACGTGCCGCGCTCCAGCTGGTTGAAGCGGATGGTCTTCTCCGAGACAGCGGAGTACAAGCCAACCGGGATGTTGACCAAGCCGAAGCTGATGGAACCTGTCCAGATAGCCCGAGCCATTGCCGTTCTCCGATGCGGTGATCGTGGTCGCGGCGCGACGGTGGGCGCGACCGCTCCCACGGCACGAGCCTACCCGTGGCAGTGGACCGCCACACGGGCAGCCCTCGGCACACGGGTAGCCTTGGCCGGATGAGGATGTCGCAGCTGTTCGGGACGACCCTGCGGGAGGCGCCGTCCGGAGCGGAGACCCCGGGCTACCAGCTCCTGTTGCGCGGCGCCTTCATCCGCCAGCTCGGTCAAGGGATCTTCGCGTACCTGCCGCTCGCCTGGCGCGTCATGCGGCGCATCGAGGACATCATGCGCGAGGAGATGGACGCGGCCGGGGGAGTCGAGCTGTCCATGCCGGTCGTCCAGCCGGCCGAGATCTGGAAGCGCTCCGGGCGGTACGAGTCGGTGGGCCCGGAGATGGCACGTTTCTCCGATCGGCGCGACCGGCCGGTCGTTCTCGCGATGACCAACGAGGAGGTCGTCGCGATGCTCGCCGAGTCCGAGATCCAGTCGTGGCGACAGCTGCCGAAGCTCGTCTACCAGATCCAGCTCAAGTTCCGCGACGACCCGCGTCCGCGTGCCGGCCTCATCCGCGCACGCGAGTTCACAATGAAGGACGCGTACTCGCTCGACCGCGACGATGCCGGACTCGACCTCCAGTACAAACGGCTGCGCCAGGCGTACGACGAGATCTTCCGCCGCTGCGAGCTGCCGGTGATCGCAGTCGCCGCCGACGTCGGGATGATGGGTGGAACCGAAGCACACGAGTTCATGTACTTGAACCCGCTCGGCGAGGACACGATCGTGCTCTGCGACTCGTGTGGTTACGCCCAGAACCGTCAGGTCGCGCGAGCAGGACGTCCCGTGATCGACGCGACCGAGCAGTCCCGGCCACTCGAGCGCGTCGAGACCCCGGACACGCCGACCATCGCATCCTTGAGCGACTTCCTCGGGATCGAGCAGACCCGCACGGCCAAGGTGGTGTTCATGGCCACCGACGACGGCAGGTTCGTCGTGGCGGTCGTCCGCGGCGACATGCAGCTCAACGAGACCAAGCTGGCGAACCTGCTGCATGCCGCCGAGCTCCGGCCGATGAGGACCGAGGAGATCGAGTCGATCGGGTGCGTCGCCGGTTACGCCTCGCCGATCGGCGTCGGTGACCGTGCAACCGTCGTGGTCGACGAGGTCGTGGCCGAGTCGCGCAACCTGGTGGCAGGCGCGAACGAGGAGGGGTGGCACCTCCGCAACGTGAACGTCGGCCGGGACTTCACTCCTGACGTCGTAGCTGACATCACCGCGGCGGAAGAGGGCCAGCCGTGCATCGACTGCGGGGCTCCGCTGCGCACCGAACGGAGCGTCGAGGTCGGCAACATCTTCAAGCTCGGGACGCGGTACACGAGCCTCCTCGGTGCTGCCTACCTGGCCGAGGACGGTACCGAGCATCCGATCGTCATGGGCTCCTACGGCATCGGCACCGGCCGGCTCTTCGCCTGCATAGCCGAGGAGCACAGGGACGAGCGTGGCGTTCGCTGGCCCGCTGCCTTGGCTCCGTTCGCCGCCTGCCTCTGTGTCATCGGGGACGAGGGCTTCGCAGCACTGGACGGCGTCGTCGGGGTACTCGAGAGCGCCGGGCTCGACGTCCTCGTCGACGACCGCGGCGAACGACCGGGCGTCCAGTTCGCCGATGCGGAGCTGATCGGTTCCCCTGTCCTCCTCACGGTGTCGCGGCGTTCACTCGAGTCCGGCGGCGTCGAAGCCCGGCTCCGCTCGGCAGAGGGACGCGACAGCACCATCGTGCCGGTCGCGGATCTCGCCACCTGGGTGGCCGGGCGGGTGGGTGACCGGCGGCTCACGCCGGTCAGACCGCGATCTGACGGCTGACCCTCTCCCGGCGACGCCCCGGGTCTGATGCGAAAGCGGCTTTCACCTGGAACCAGACGACCTTTCCCCCGCTCGTGCGTTCCGCCCCCCAGCGTTCACTGAGTGCCTGGACGAGGAAGAGGCCGCGTCCTCGCTCCGACTCCGGTGTCAGGTCGAGCTGTTCTGGCAACTCCGGCGAGCCGTCCTCGACCTCGACGAACAGCATCGGTGGCACCGGGCTCACACGGACGGTGATGTCTGTGCCCGCATGGACGACGGCGTTCGTGGCGAGCTCGTTCGCGAGCAGGCACGTCGTCTCGTCCGTGTCCTTGCAGTCCCACGCAGCAAGGATCTCGGAAACGAACTCGCGTACTGCAGCGGGCGTTTGCACGCCGCACTTGAACGAGTGCTCGACTTCGATCGACATCTCCTTCTCCAAGACATCTGCTACCCGCCGCTGGCCGTCACCAACCGGCGAGAGAGGGAGAGGGAGAGGGAGAGGGAGTGCGCCACCCTCCAGACCCTCCCGGCAGCGCGTACGCTTCGCGATGCAGAGACGTCGGAGGGAGGTCCGGTGGCCGATCTGGCAGTCGAGGGTGACGAGCTGGTGCTGCACCTCAGTCGTATGGAGAAGGTCGAGTCCGTCCACGGCGACCTGCGGGCGCCGCGAGCGGCGGTCCGGTCCGTCGAGGTGCTGGAAGACGCGCACGAGCCGGCCGACCACGGTTTCAAGGTGGGTGAGCGTGTTCCGGGGTACTCGGAGGTCGCCGTCGTGCACACTGGGAGCGAAAAGCTGTTCGCTGTCGTCCACCACGACACCAAGCGGGGGCTCCGGATCAACTTCGAGGGCGCCGACTACGACGCTTGGATCGTCGGTTCTGCTGATCCCGAGTCGCTCAAGGCCAGCATCGAGCGACCGTGACCGACGGTCGAGGCTGAGCGCGGCGCCGGTTCGTGACGAAACGCGCCCAGCTCACCGACGTGAGAGACCGGGCGTGGCGGAGGTCGCATGGACCAGCGGCTCCTGAGCATCCCACCCTTTCGCGGTAATCTCGTACGGGGAAACGGGGAGCCAAGTGGACTGTTCCAGCTGCGGCCGCGCGAATCCTTTGGATGCGACCTTCTGTGGAGGCTGCGGACGGCCTCTCGCAACGAGCCGTGCCTGCGCGGCCTGCGGCAGGCAGAACGATGTCACGAACACCTTCTGCTACGGCTGCGGGTCGCCGCTCGGCCTTGACGAGCCTGATCCTCGTGCTGATCGCCTGAGCCGCGATGCCGGGGCTCAGGCCGCTTCGCCGCAGACGATGCGCGCCGCCCCTCCACAGGAAGATGCACACAGGTATGTGGCGGACGGGGGGAGGCATGAAGCGGCGCGCATCGAGGAGCGCGAGCGGGGACAGCCTGCGCAACCCGCTGCCGCGCCGCGCGACGGCGCAGACGCGATTCCTGCCGCGCCTGCCGCGCCCGGAGCTGTCTCCGAGCCCTTCGACGCCGACGCCGGCGCGGCAGGGCAACGCCGTTACCTGACGGTGCTCTTCAGCGACCTCGTCGGGTCCACACGGCTCTCAGAGGAGCTCGACCCCGAAGACATGCGCGACCTCGTGCTCGCCTACCAGACGGCCACGACGAGTGCGATCGAGGCGGACCTCGGCTTCGTCGCCCAGTACCTGGGCGACGGGATCCTCGCGTACTTCGGCTATCCGGAGGCACACGAGGACGACGCTCGCCAAGCAGTGAGGGCCGGTCTCGCCATCGCCGAGGTGGCAGCGTCGCTGAGGGCACGTTTCGGTCGTCCGGACATCGCCGTGCGTGTCGGCATCCACTCGGGCGAGGTGGTCATCACCGATCTCGGGGGGCGGCGCCGCCAGCGGCCGGACGTCGTCGCCGACGTCCCGAACATCGCCGTCGGCGACGTACCGAACGTCGCAGCCCGGCTGCAGTCGCTAGCAGAACCGGGTGAGGTTCTCATCTCTGCGGCGACGGCCGCACTGGTGCGGGGATGGTTCGGGCTCGAGGATCGTGGTCCGGTGCTCCTGAAGGGCGTGAGCCGGCCGCTCACCGTGTACCGGGTCGAAGCGCCGACCGGAGCGGAGAGCCGTATCGACGCCACCATCAGCTCCGGCCTCACACCGCTCGTGGGACGTGACGAGGAGATGCGCCTCCTCACGTCCACCTGGGAGGCGGTGCACCACGGCCGAGGCAGGGTCGTCGCGCTCTCGGGTGAGGCCGGCATCGGGAAGTCGCGACTTGTCCGAGAGCTCGAGAACCTCGTCGGGCACGAAGCGAGCATGCGCGTCCGCCTCCAGTGCTCCCCCCACCGCGGATCGAGCGCGCTCTTCCCGCTCATCGAGCACCTGAACCGGGTCATCGGCGAGCACGGCCGCCCGGCGGAGCGCCTCGATCGCCTCGAGAAGCAGCTGCGAGACGCCGACCTCCCCCTCGCATCCGCCGGACCACTGATCGCCGAGCTGCTCGGCATCCCGTTCGCCCATCGTTGGGAGGCAACTGTCGAGTCAGCCGAGCGGAAGAAACGCCGCACGCTCGACGCCATCCACTCCTGGCTCCTCGCCGGCAGTGAGCATGCCCCCGTCCTCCTCGTCGTCGAGGACCTGCACTGGATCGACCCCACGACCCTCGAGCTCCTGGCGCCGTACTTCGGCCCTGAGCCGATCGACCGCGTCCTGGCCATCGTCACCCACCGTTCCGACTACGTGTTGCCGTGGCCGGACCGGCCGCACGCGATCCGGCTCGCGCTGGACCGCCTCTCGGCCGAAGACGTGATGGCGATCGTGGAGATCGTGGCTCGTGACACCCCTTTGCCGGAATCGGTGAAGGAGCAGATCTCGCTGCGCACGGACGGGGTCCCGCTCTTCGCGGAGGAGATCACACACGCGGTGCTCGAGTCCGGCGAGGTTGAGGAAGGGGGTTCGGACTGGCTGAGTGGGAACCTTCCCGACCACCTCGTGCCCTCCACCGTGCGGGAGTCGCTGATGGCACGGATCGACCGCCTCGGCTCCGCCCGGTCACTCGCACAGCTCATGGCGACAGTGGGCAGAGAGGTGGGCGAGGACTTCCTCCGAGCGCTCGTCCCCGACGAGCAGTTGGAGGAGCAGCTGGCGTCCATCGTGAGCACCGACCTCGTCCGCAGGCGCCGCGCCGGCCGGCAGACGAGCTATGTGTTCAAGCATTGGCTGGTTCGTGATGTCGCCTACGAGTCGCTGCTGCGGAGCGACCGCCAGCGGTACCACGAGAGGATCGCAGAGACGCTCATCCGGGACTTCCCCGAGCAAGCGCACGCCCAGCCGGAGGTTGTCGCCCACCACCTCGTGGCGGCAGGCCAACCAGTGCGAGCGATCGACTACCTGCAGCGCGCCGGGGAGGCGGCGGCGCGGCGGTCCGCCAACCTCGAGGCGATCGCGCACTTCCGACGAGCGGTCGATCTGCTGCAGGGAGAGCCGCCGTCACACGAGCGCGACGAGCGAGAGCTGGGACTGCTGATCGCCGTCGGTGCACCGCTCACGGCGTGCAAGGGGTACAGCGCCCCGGAGGTGGAGCAGACCTACTCGCGTGCCGGTGAGCTCTGCCGAGCCGTCGGCGGTGAGTCACCTCACCTGTTCCGCGCCCTCTACGGCACCTGGCGGGTCCATCTCCTGAGGGCCGACTACGCCAAGGCGGTCCACTACTCGGGAGAGCTCGAGAAGATGGCGCAGCCCGGGGACCCGACCCAGCAGGCGGCGACACATCGTGCCATCGGGAGCACGCTGCTCTACCTCGGGCGCATCCCGACTGCTCGTTCCCATCTCGAGCGCGTCATCGCCGCCGGATCTGCGGACAACGGGACTGCCTGGCTCGAGGAGCTGCAGGACGTTGTCGACCCCTGGGTGACCTGCCAGGCATACGACTCCTGGGCACTCTGGCTGCAGGGAGAGCAGGAAGGGGCAGATCGCGCAGCCGAGCGGGCGATCTCCATGGCCGCCAACCTCGAACATCCGTTCACTGTCGACTTGTCGCTCGCGTTCACCTCCTGGCTCCGCCAGTTCGCCGGCGACGCGCCCGGTGTCCACGAACTGGCGGAGCGTGCGCTGAACCTGGCTCTCGACCAAGGCTTCCAGTTCTGGGTCGGGTGGGCGCGGATCATGCACGGCTGGGCTGAGGCCGTCCTCGGCGACCCCGCCGGCGGCATCGAAGCGATGCAGGTGGGCCTTCGAGAGTGGCGTGCCGTCGGGTCCGAGCTCGGCACACCGTATTTCCTGTACCTCCTTGCCGAGACCTTCGAGCGGCAAGGACGGATCGATGAAGCGATGGAAACGCTCGCCGAGGCGGATGCCGTGACCACGCGCACCGGCGAGGGCTGGTGGCTGCCCGAGCTGCATCGGCTGCGAGGGCTCCTGCTCCATCGCCAGGGCCGTACGGCCGAAGCAGAAGCGCGGTTCCGCTTGGCGGCGCGGCTCGCCAGTGAGCAGGGCGCTCTGGCTCTCGAGCTACGGGCCAGTGCGAGCCTCGCCGGGCACGGCCTCGATTCCGACTAGCCCGCCTGTTTCACGGCGTCACGGGAGCTGACGGCTCGAAAGACGCGAAAGTGGCCTTTCCGTAAGGGAAACTTGAGGTGTTCGAAGTCTCAGAACCCCTCACGGAAAGGCACCTTCTGGATGA
>JAKCCH010000129.1 GCA_021838945.1 Actinomycetes bacterium | reverse complement strand
GCCTGGTACGCCCGGCGTGCGCGCGCCGCGCCGACGCTTCGCCTACACCCCGCAGCTCCTCCTGCTCGACGGAGGCAAGGGGCAGCTTTCGGTCGGCGTGCAAGTGCTCGAGTCGCTGGGGCTGACCGGCCAGGTCGAGCTCGCCGCGCTCGCCAAGCAGTTCGAGGAGGTCTACCGGCCCGGCAGCCCCGACCCCGTCCGGATCCCGAGGGGATCGGAGGCCCTCTACCTGCTCCAGCGGGTCCGGGACGAAGCGCACCGCTTCGCCATCACGTTCCACCGCAAGCGACGTGGCGGCCGCATGACCGCCAGCGTCCTCGACGGCGTGCGGGGGCTCGGTCCGGCCCGGCGGGCGCGGCTCGTGAAGGAGATGGGCGGGGTGCGAGGCTTGCGGCAGGCGAGCGAGGAAGACCTCCGGGCCCTGGCGTGGCTTCCGGACCGGGTGGCCGCAGCCGTCTACGAGAGGCTGCACGCGGTGCCGTCGGTTGCAGGCGCTACTGCTGTCCCGTCCGCGGCTGGGCACGGCACGACCGGGTCCGTGGCCCGGCACGGCGGTGCGTCGTCGCACTACGTGACAGCGATGCGAGAGAATGAGCACCAATGAGCGCGTTCCTCTTCGTGACCGGGATGTCGGGGGCGGGGCGTTCGACGGCGGCGGCGACGCTCGAGGACCTCGGATGGTTCGTGATCGACAACTTGCCGCCCTCGTTGATCACGAAGGTGGCCGACCTCGTGGCGCGGCCAGGCTCCGAGAGCGAGCGCGTGGCGCTGGTGATCGGACGCGGCGGGGGCGACGAGTACGTCGACGACGTGGCGCCGATGCTCACCCGGTTGCGCAGGGGACATCACGAGGTGCGGGTGCTCTTCCTGGACGCGCCGGACGACGTCCTGGTTCGTCGTTTCGAGGGCACGAGGCGGCGACATCCCGTGGCTTCCCGAGGTGTCGAGGAGTCCATCGCCGACGAGCGCCGGCTCCTGGACGGGCTTCGAGGGATGGCGGACGTCGTCATCGACACCGGGGAGCTGAACACGAACCAGCTCCGCCAGCGCGTCATCGAGCTCTTCGGCGACCCGGTGCACACCGCGCACATGCAGACGTCCGTCGTGTCGTTCGGGTACAAGCACGGGATCCCGCTCGACGTGGATATCGTGCTCGACTGCAGGTTCCTCCCGAATCCGTACTGGGTCGACCGGCTCCGGCCGCTCTCAGGTCTCGACGCACCGGTCCGCGAGTACGTGCTGTCGCAGCCGGGAACCCAGGCGTTCCTCGGCAAGGTCGAGGAGCTGCTCACCATGCTCCTGCCGAGCTTCGAGCAGGAGGGCAAGTCCTACCTCACGGTCGCGCTCGGCTGCACCGGGGGCCGGCATCGCTCCGTCGTCCTCGCCGACGCCCTCGCCGAGCGCCTCTCGGGAGCCGGGGTCCGAACCTCAGCTTTCCACCGAGACATCGACCGCTAGGGCCGGGGGATCGCAAGGGCGGCTCCTCAGTCCCTCCAATCCGGGTCGAGCTGGTGGAGGAACCGCCGGCAGCGCTCGGCCTCATCGTGCTCGCCGATTGCGGCTGCCGTGGCACGCAGCGCCTCGAGCGAGCGGAGGAACCCCCGGTTCTCCTCGTGTGCCCAGCGGACGAGCCCCGTACCTCGCCATCCCGCCGCCCGCAGTGCGTCCAGGCCACGGTGATAGCCGACCCTCGCGAAGGCATAGCGATCCGCATCGGTGGTGGCCACCTCTGCGAGGCGTGCCCACGCGTCGAGGTGTCGGGGCCATCGCACCGCGACGGAGGACAGCGCGGCACGACGTCGCTCGGGTGCCTCGGCCATTGCGGCGGCCGTCGCCTCGGCGGCGCCGGGCTCGGACGGCGGCAGGATCGTCTCGGGCGATCCCGTCGTGGGCGATCCCGACGTGAAGGCGACCGGGTTCGTCGCGCCAGGTGTGTGGGCGCCGGGCTCGTGGGCGGCGCCGGGGGTGTGGGCTGCATGAGGAGCGTCGGTCACCCCCATATCCTGCCTGCTCGTCGTCGGCGCGGTGCTGGCGCTCACGGCCATGTTCGGTGGCCGCCCACGGTCCGAGGCACCAATGTCCTTGACGTAAGAATCTTGACGTAGAAGAATCTAGATCGTCTTCGGCCGGTGCACGAGGTCGCCGGTCGCCTGACCCGGAGGGGTGGTCATCGATGTCAGCTTCCGAGCGGTACTCCCAAGACGAGCTCGGCAGGAGCCTTCACGAGTTCATCGACTTCCTCGACAAGCACCACCCCGGCGAGGTGCTGCGGGTGGAGAGAGAGGTCGACCCGGTCTTCGAGGTGACCGCGACGCTGTGGCGTCTCGAGAACGAGCGGCGGTTCCCGCTCGTGATCTTCGAGAACGTGAAGGGGTCGAAGATCCCCTGTGTGACCAACGTGCACGCGAGCTTCCCCCGGCTCGCCCTCGCCCTCGGGCTCCCGATCGACGCCACGCCCCGGGACTTCATCTTGGAGTACATGGGTCGCGAGGACCACGCGATCGAGCCGCGTCTCGTCGACGCTGCGGGAGCTCCTTGCAAGGAGGTCGTGATGACCGGCGCCGACGTCGACGTGACGGCGCTGCCGACGCTCAAGTACCACGAGCTCGACTCGGGCCAGGTCGACCCTGGCTTCGAGGCGTTCCAGGGCCGCTACTTCACCTTGGGCTACGAGATCATGAAGGACCCCGACACCGGGGTGCGCAATGCGGGCATCTACCGCCTGCAGGTGAAAGGGCGCAACAAGCTCGGCATCCAGATCTCTGAGACCGCGCATGGCCACTACATCATGCAGAAGAACCTGCGCCAGGGCCGCCCCACCCCGATGGCCGTCGCCATCGGGCTGCATCCGACCGTCGAGCTCGGCTTCCTCTCGTTCACCGGCATCGACGTCGACGAGTTCGCCATCGCGGGCGCCATGCTCGGCGAGCCTCTCGAGATGGTGAGGTGCGAGACCATCGACGTCGAGGTGCCCGCCCAGGCCGAGATCGTCCTCGAGTGCGAGATCCACCCGACCGAGCGCGAGCCCGAGGCGCCCTTCGGCGAGTACCCCGGCACCTACGGCCCCGAGCGGCTGAACCCCGTCGTCTACGTGAAGGCGATCACCATGCGCCGGGACGCCTACTACCAGAGCTCGTTCGTCGGCCACCGCGACAACCTGCTGTTGTCGGGGGTGACCCGCAACAGCCAGATCTACAAGAGCTGCCGTCTCGCCTCGGGCGCGGTCACCTCGGTCTACGTGCCCCCCTCGGGGCGCTCCCGCTACATCTGCTACGTCCAGATGGACAAGGTGATCGAGGGGGATCCGAAGAACGCCGCGATGGCCGCGTTCGCCGCCGATCCGTTCTTGAAGTACGTCGTCGTCGTCGACGCCGATGTCGACATCACCAACGACTCGGAGGTCTGGCACGCCATTGCGACCCGAGTGCGCTTCGACCACGACGCCTTCGTCGTCTCCTACTCGCGCGGCTCACCCCTCGACCCGGCGTCCTACGACCCGGCGGGAGGCTCGCACCTCGTGACCAAGGTCGGTATCGACGCCACGAGGAAGGCGAACTACCAGCCCGAGATCTCCACTCCCGGCGTCGACGAGGTCGACCTCGACGCCCTCTTCGGCGACCTCTGGCGACAGGTCCGCCAGGACTGAGGGCGGACGTGTCGGCGCCCCGCAGGCTCATCGTGGGCATGGCTGGAGCTCCAGGGGCGAGCTATACGGTGAGCTTGCTCGGGCGTCTGCGCCAGCTCGGAGTCGAGAGCCATCTCGTCACGTGCGGGTGCTCCAGGTCGATCATCTACTCGGAAACGGGCCTCGGGCTGCGCCAGCTGTGCTCCAGGGCGGACGGGTGGTACCACGAGAGGAACCAGGCCGCGGCCATCTCGAGCGGCTCGTTCCTGAACCTCGGGATGGTCATCGTGCCGTGCACGATGCGGTCGCTCGCGGCCATCGTGACCGGTGTCGCCGACAACCTCGTCCAGCGCGCGGCTGACGTGACGTTGAAGGAGGGCAGGACGCTCGTGCTGGCGATGGCAGAGTCGAGCAGCTCGCGGATCGGACAGGAGAACCTGCGACACGCCGAGGAGGTCGGCATGCGTATTCTCATGCTTCCGCCGCCAGGCTCGATACTGACAGTGGCGGAGAAGAACGAGGAGATCTTGGCGTGCTTCGGCCTCGGCGATGCCGCCGCCCGGGTGCCCGCGCCACGATGACGCAGCGCTACGTCGGCAGGTCCATGCCGAGGAGGGAGGACCGGCACCTCGTGACGGGGGCGGGCACGTTCGTCGCGGATATCCGCCTGAACGGCATGCTCGAGGCCGCCGTGCTCCGCAGCCCGTTCGCCCGCGCCCGCGTCCTCGGCATCGACGCGACCGCAGCCCGACAGCTACCGGGCGTCGTTGCGGTCGTCACCGCCCAGGATCTCGCCGGCGCCGTCGCTCCGTTCACCCGTTTCGTCGACCAGGAGAACACCCCACCTGGCCTCGAGGAGGCGGTGCACCCGATCGTGCGCCCCTGCCCGATGGAGCCGCTCGCGTCGGACGAGGTGCGGTACGTGGGCCAGCCCGTGGCGGTCGTCGTGGCCACATCCCGGTACGTCGCCGAGGACGCGGTCGAGCTGGTCGTGGTCGACTACGAGGAGCTGCCCGCCGTAGTGGACTCCGAGGCTGCGGTCAGAGACGGCGCGGACCTGGTGCACGCTCATCTCGGCACGAACGTCCAGGCATGTTTCCAGGTGAGCGTCGGCGACCCTTCGGCTGCGCTCGCCACCTCCGAGCACCGCCTCACCTGCCGGGTTCGAGTCCCGCGCCTCTCGGCGAACCCGCTCGAGACGCGCGCGGTCCTTGCCGACTGGGACCCCTCCCGCGAGCAGCTCACCGTGTGGAGCTCGACGCAGGTTCCGTACATGGTTCGCACGAGGATCTCCGAGCAGCTGCACATTCCCGAGGCGGACGTGCGGGTGGTCGCGCCCGACGTCGGCGGCGGCTTCGGCCCGAAGGTGAACGTCTATCCCGAGGAGGTGATCGTTCCCCATCTCGCCCGGGCGCTTGGTCGGCCCGTGCGGTTCGTGGAGGACCGCCAAGAGCACCTCGTCTCCACCATGCACGCCCGCGACCAGCTCCACGATGTCACGGTCGGCTTCACCTCCGACGGGCACGTGTCCGTCGTCGACGACCGGTTCCTGCTCGATTGCGGTGCGTACAACCCGTTCTCCCTCACCTGCGCATACAACTCCGCAGCACATCTTCGAGGTCTCTACCGCATTCCGAACGCTCGGATCGACGGGTTGTGCGTGCTCACCAACAAGACGCCCAACGGTCCCTATCGCGGCGCGGGCAGGCCGGAGGTCGTCTTCGTAATGGACCGCGTGATGCACCTGGTCGCGACGAGGCTCGAACTCGATCCCGCTGAGGTGGTGCGAAGAAACCTGATCACTGCAGACGAGCTCCCCTACGACCAGGGTCTTCCCTATCGTGACGGGGCTCGCGTGATCTACGACGGCGGTAACTACCCTGCGGCGCTGGATGCGGCGCTCAGCGCCGTCGACTACGAAGCGTTCCGGGCTGGCCAGGCGCTGCGGACGTCGGAGAGCCGGCGCGTCGGGCTCGGCATCTCCCTGTACGTCGAAGGCACGGGTATCGGTCCGTTCGAGGGAGCTTCGGTGAGCGTGAACGGAGACGGCAAGGTGGTCGTGCGCGCGGGGTCGGCGCCGCACGGCCAGAGCCACCTGACGACGCTCGCCCAGGTCTGCGCCGACGCGCTTGGCGTCCCGATCGACGACGTCGACGTGCGCGCCGGCGACACGGCCCTTCTGCCCTACGGGGTTGGCACCTTCGCCAGCCGCAGCGCCGTCACTGCCGGAG
>JAKCCH010000128.1 GCA_021838945.1 Actinomycetes bacterium | reverse complement strand
GATCTCGCCCCGCACACCGACGGGACCGTCGGAGAGGTGGACGGCCCCGATCGCGAGCCGTTCCACCGGGTTCGTGTGCCAGAAGTCCCGTCCCGACAAGAGAAGGATCTGCTCGTCGAGGGTGAGCTTCGCGACGAGCTCGGCGGCTCCGTCTCCCGTCGTGGTCAGGTCGTCGCCTGTCATGACTTCACCGTTCCCTCCGTTCGGTCAGCTCGTTCAAAGCCGAGTCCGGCACCTCGAGATCGCCCCGGCCGGTCCCGATCGAGAGGTCCGGCTTGAACGTCCCGTGGTAGTCGGAGCCGCCGGTCGCGACAAGGCCGAACTGCTTGGCGATGAGGAGGAGGCGCTGCCGCTCCTCGGAGGTGTAGCGCCCGTACCAGCACTCGAGACCCGTGAGGCCGGAGTCCGCGAGCTCGCCGATCGTGCGCTCGAGATCCGACGCCTTGAGGCCGAGCGACAGGGGATGGGCGAGCACAGCGAGTGCTCTCGAACCGCCGGCCGCCTCGATCGTGGTCTCCGCAGAGATGAAGGCCTTTGGGATGTAGGCCGGTCCCCCCTTGCGGAGCAGGTTGTCGAAAGCCTCCTCGTAAGTCGCCACCACGCCCTTTCTCACGAGCGCGCTCGCGAAGTGAGGACGCCCGAGAGTCGTCCCTCCCGCCTCTGCCCGGACGTCATCGAGCGTGAGATCGATGCCGAGCTCGCGCAGGCGGGTGATCAGCCGCCCGTTGCGGGTCGCTCTGTCGTTCCTGAGACGCTCGAGCTGATCCTGGAGCGGTCCCTCGCCCGGCTCGACGAAGTAGCAGAGCACGTGCATCGTCCCGGGCGTGAACTTGCACGAGACCTCACATCCCGGCACGAAGGTGATCCCGTGCTCGCGTGCAGCGTGACCGGCCTCCTCGATGCCGTCGAGCCCGTCGTGATCGGTGAGGGCGATGGCGCTGCAGCCTGCGGCGGCAGCGAGCTCGATGATGCGATGCGGACCGTCCGAACCATCCGAGCAGGTCGAATGGCTGTGGAGATCGATCATGGCCGCCGAAGCGTACCGGCCCGCGCCCTGACCGGTCCGGGAGACTCCTCGGTCAGACTCGTCGGAGGACCGCCTTGGCACCGGCAGGTGGCAGAATGGCCCCGTGAAGGAGGCCTGCGGCGTCTTCGGCGTGTACGCGCCGGGCGCCCCGGTCGCCCGGCTCACGTTCGACGGCCTCTTTGCACTGCAACATCGCGGGCAGGAGTCGGCGGGCATGGCCGTGAGCGACGGCGAGAGCATCATGGTGTTCAAGGAGATGGGGCTCGTCGCCGCCGTGTTCGACGAGCGGACGCTTGCCACCCTGCAAGGAGACATCGCCCTCGGACACACCCGGTACTCGACGACCGGCCCGAGCACCTGGCACAACGCACAGCCCGTGTACAGGTCCGGAGGACGTGCCGGTTTTGCCCTCGGTCACAACGGCAACCTCACGAACACCGAAGAGCTGGCTGCAGGCGCCGGGATGCTCGGGGTGCTCACATCCGACAGCGACCTCGTGGCAGAGCTGCTCCTACGGCGGTTCCCGCCCGAGCTCGAGGTGGCGCCGCAGGCCTCTCCCGACGACCGAGAGCACGAGGGTGAGGAGGCGGCCGGCGACCTCGTGGATGCTCTCCTGCAAGTGCTGCCCCAGGTCGAAGGCGCCTTTTCCTTCGGGCTGATCGACGCCGGCCGCCTCATCGCGGTACGCGATCCTCATGGGTACCGCCCACTCTGCCTCGGACGGCTCTCGTACGAGGTCGACGGCTCCGTCCGAACGGGGTGGATCGTCGCCTCCGAGTCGCCTGCGCTCGACGTCTGCGGAGCAGAGCTGGTGCGGGAGATCGCGCCGGGCGAGATGCTCGTCATCGACGGCACCGGGCTGCACAGCCTCTGGCCGTTCGGCTCGCAGGGCGAGCCGAACCTCTGTGTCTTCGAGTTCGTGTACTTCGCACGACCAGACGCCCGTCTGTTCGACAAGGAGGTGTATCCGGTCCGCAGGCGGATGGGAGAGCTCCTCGCCCTCCAGCGACCGGTGGACGCCGACCTCGTCATCGGCGTGCCGGACTCGGGGGTGACGGCGGCAGAGGGCTACGCGGAGACGAGCGGCATCCCCTTCGGGCAGGGGCTCGTGAAGAACCGGTACATCGGACGCACGTTCATCGCCCCGACGCAGGAGGCGCGCGCCCTCGGCGTACGGCGCAAGCTCAATCCCCTCCGCGCCAGCATCGCAGGCAGGCGCATCATCGTGGTCGACGACTCGATCGTTCGCGGCACGACGACGCGCCAGCTGGTCAAGATTCTGCGGGAGGCGGGGGCCACCGAGGTTCACCTGCGGATCTCGTCCCCGCCGATCGAGTGGCCCTGCTACTACGGGATCGACACGCCCTCTCGCTCCGAGCTGTTGGCTGCCTACCGGTCCGTCGAGGAGATCAATGAGCACATCGGCGCCGACTCGCTCGAGTACCTCTCGATCGAGAACCTCCGGTTGTCCGTGGATGCCGACGAGAAGGGCTCGGGCTATTGCTGGGCGTGCCTGACCGGCAGCTACCCGACCGCGATCCCCGTCTCGTTCAGGGATGCGAGCTCGGATGTGTCCATGCCGGTGCCCGCGCCCGGAGGATCGCCGCTCGTCGCCTCGGTCTCCCGCTGATCCGAGACACCGGGCTTGGCGCCGGCGAGCTCTTCCTTGCGGCGTGTCGCCCAGCCCGGCCCGCGCAGGACGAAGGAGAGCCGATCTCGCCAGTTCGTCGCGTGGTAGACGTCCTTCAGCATCTCGACGTGCTCATGACTCGCGATGCGGAGCGGGTTGAAGGTGTCGATGTTCCTCGTGAGGCCGTAGCGGACGCGTTCTCGCTCGCGTTCGAACGTCCCGAACAGCCGGTCCCACAGGATGAGGATGCTGCCGTGGTTGCGGTCCAGGTACTGGCCGTTCGCGCCGTGGTGGACGCGGTGGTGCGAAGGTGTGTTGAGCGCCGACTCGGCCGGCCCGAGCGAGCCGATCGTCTCGGTGTGGATCCAGAACTGGTAGAGCAGGTTGACACCGCGGGCCGTGTTGACGAGCTCGGGCCGGACCCCGAAGAGGGCAAGGAGCGAATACGGCACGAAGGCTCCGAACGTGTCCGCCACCGGCTGTCGAAGCGCCGTCGAGAGGTTGTACCGCTGGCTCGAGTGGTGCACGACGTGGATCGCCCAGAGCGCCCTGCACTCGTGCATGAGGCGATGGTTCCAGTAGTAGATGAAGTCCCATCCGAGGATGGCGGCCGCCGTGGCGAGGGTGCCCTTGCCGAGGTCGTCGATGATCCGGTGTTCGCGCATCCGCCTCATGCTCGTGCGGTCCGCCCATGCCGTCGTGAAGGCGACGCCTCCGGCGAGGACTGACACGACCCCGCCGGCCGAGGCGACGGTGCGGGAGGCGTCGCCGAGACGCCCGGAGCGGGTGGCGACCCGGTCGGCGAGAGTCGTCAGCACCGCAGCCGAAGCGGCCGCGATCGGGAGCACCTTGCCGTACCTGCCGCGCCCGGGAGTGACCGGGCGGAGCAGCTTCGGCAAGACGATCGGCAGGAACAGGCTCCCGACCCCCATCGTCAGGCTCGCGATCGTGTCCTGTCGCTCGTAGACCCCGGCGGAGACGTCGCGGCCGTTCCGGTCCGACGTGACGCCGTCGGGGTCGGTCTCGAGCTCCCGGTTCCGCAGCCAGAGGTACTCGGCACCCATGGTCCCGAAGTAGAAGGGAATCGCGGTGACCGTGAGGTCCTTCATCGGGTCGCGACGCTAGCTCGGCGCATCGGCCGCAACGACGGCTCGGTCGGAGCGTGCGGGCGACCGTGCGCGACGGCCGCGCGCCGTGTCGAGAGGTGTCGCCGGCAGCGTGGTTGCGCCGAGCAGGGCCTGGCGCGACGGCCCTCGATCTGCCACCGTTGACGGCGGTGAGCACGATCGAGCACCTGCGGCACACCCGAACCGAGGCACTTGCACTGATCGGCGACCTCGAGCGCGAAGCGGCTGCGATCGCGGCATCGACTGCCGGCAGCCCGGACGACGAGCACGACGCGGAAGGCTCGACCATTGGTTTCGAGCGTGCACGGGTCGCCTCCCTGCTGGAGAGTGCGAGGGTGTCGCTCGCCGGCGTCGACGAGGCGCTCGACCGCGCCCGGCAGGGGAACTACGGCCGCTGCGACCAGTGCGGCGACCTCATCGGCGAGGAGCGCTTGGCCTTGCTGCCGACGACCACACGCTGTGTCGCATGTTCCAGCGCCCGGGTGACCGCGAGGCTGCCACGGCGGCCGCTCGCCTCCCCGCGCCGATGAAGTATGCCTTCGTGCTCCCCGGCGGAAGTGCTCTCGAGCAGCTCGAGCAGGCGGTGCTCGCCGAGCAGGCCGGATGGGACGGCATCTTCGTGTGGGAGGCCGCCTACGGCGTCGACGCCTGGTCACTCCTGGCGGCGATCTGCGTCCGGACGGCCGGGATCCAGGTCGGCACACTGCTGACGCCGCTGCCGTGGCGGCGTCCCTGGAAGGTCGCGAGCCAGGTCGCGACGGTCGACCAGCTTTCCGGCGGGCGCGCCATCCTCTCGGTCGGGATCGGCGCGCTCGGGACGGACCTGCCCGAGACAGGGGAACCGACCGACGTCCGCGAACGGGCCGAGATGCTGGACGAGGGGATCGACCTCATCCGAACGCTGTGGAGCGGAGGGACGAGCTACGAGGGCAGCCACTACCACTACGAGGGCGGTTCACGTCCCGATCTGATCGCTGCAGTCGGTCCGGCGCGGCGGTCGGTGCCGATCTGGGTCGTCGGGGTCTGGCCCCGGCCGAAGTCCATGCGCCGCGCCGCCCGCTGTGACGGTGTGATCCCGCAGTACCAGCTCGCTGATGGGCGGGAGGCTGATCCGGAGGATGCCCGCGCCGTCCGGCGATGGCTCGACGGGCACGGTGCATCGCACGTCGATCTCATCGCCGAGGGTGAGACACCCGCAGACGATGCCGTGGAAGCTGCGCGACGAGTCGATCTGTGGCGCGAGGCCGGCGCCACCTGGTGGATCGAGAACCGCTGGAGCCTTCCCGAGCTCGACGCGACGGGCATTCGTGTCGTCACCGAGCGGCTGGAGGCAGGTCCGCCGCGGGCGTGAGCGCGGCCTCGGGCTCAGGCGTCGCGCCGCACCAGCAGCACACCGCCGATGATGAACAGCGCCACCGTGTATCCGCACAGGATCGCGAATCCCACCCATGGTGCGAAGGGCTGCGCCGGCCCGAAGTCCCGCACCGTGGAGACGGTGGCGCCCATGCGCTCGGCGATCACGAGCGGCAGGAACTTGATCACGTCCTTCTGGATGGACGCCGGGAAGGCCTGCGTGATGAGCGGCAGCACCAGCATGACCCCGACGTATGCGGCGATCGAGCCCGCCGTGTGGCGGATGATCGTGGCTAGAGCGAGGGCGAACAGCCCGACGATCGTGAGCACCAAGCCGGCACCGGCGACGGCGCGGAGCACGCCTGGCTGCCCGAGCGTCGCGTACGGCGTCGAGCCCTTCAGGAGCTCCTGTCCCAAGAGAAACGCAGCAAAGGTCAGCACCTCGCTCGTCACCAGCGCGACGGCGGCGAACACCGCCGCCTTGCAGGCGAGCACGAGTGGCCGGTTCGGTGCCGCCGCGAGCGTCGCCCGGATGGTGCCGGAGCTGTACTCGGCGCTCATGGCGAGGACACCGAGGACGCCGATCGTGATCTGTCCGAGGAACAGGCCGGCGAGGCTGCGCGCCGTCGGGTCGAAACCGATCCGGTCGATGATCCCGCCCTGCTTCCACTGATGAGCCGTGACGGCCGTCGCGAGGGCGCCGATGCCGACCACCGCCGCCACCGTCACGACGAGGGTCCACATCGTCGAGCGGACGGTGCGAAGCTTGATCCACTCCGAGTGGAGGAGTTGGATCGGTCCGTAGTGCGAACCGTGGGTCGGCTCGACCGAAACCTTCGAGGCGACTGCGATGGAAGTGGCCGTCATCGGGGGTCTCCTTGCGGTGCCGGTGCCGGCGGCGGCGGTGTTGCGGGCGGGGGCGGCGGCGGTGGTGCCGAGGCAGGCTGTGCCGGTCCGCCGGTACCA
>JAKCCH010000029.1 GCA_021838945.1 Actinomycetes bacterium | reverse complement strand
GCTGAAGGCGAGCGCCCCTCCCAAGCACACCACGCCGACCACGAGCCAGGTGACGTAGTCGTTGACCACTCCGCTCTAAAGACCGTCGAGCGCGTCCGTGATCCAGCCCGCCGGCTTGACGAGCAGTCACACGGGCAGCCGCCTCCAGTAGAGCGACAGCCACGCGACCGGCGCTCGGGACCACCGACTCCGGCGAGCGGGTCACTCACGCGCCCACCGACGCGCTGAAGCCGCGAAAAAAGCAGACCTTGCCATCTCGGCAATGGCTATCCACAAGCCGCCTGCAGACAACCTCCGGCGGTGTCTACGCCCGGCCGCACGCGGGCGGATGTCGAGGTCAGCCGAAGCTGAGCTGTTCCGGTCCCGGCCGCGGGACGTTGGCATGAGCCGTGCGGTCCGGACCGGGCTGCGGAACCACCCCGCTCCACCGCCACGAGCCCGCCTCGAGCACGGGCCGGCCCCCGCCGGCAGCTTCGTACGCGTCGCGGACGATCCGCGTGATGCGCGCCTGCTCAGCCTCGGGTTGGTACGCCGCCCGACCGAAACGTCCCCGGTAGAGCCCCACGAGATCCGGCCGCTCCCGAGCCAACCATCCCAGGTAGTGCTCACGCGTGCCCCGCCGCAGGTGGAGTGCGACGGCAGACACCGAGACCGCGCCGGCGGCGGCGCAGCCGGCTGCGACGGCACGGAGCTGCTCCTCGGAGTCGGACAGACCGGGTATCACGGGCGCGACGAGAACGCCGCAGGCGATGCCCGCGTCGTTGAGGCGTCGCACCGCGTCGAGCCGCTTGTTCGGTGGCGGCGTGCCCGGCTCGGTGAGCCTCCACACCTCGCGATCGAGAGTCCCGATCGACAGGTTGACCCGGACGTCGGTCTGCCGCGCCGCAGCGACAAGCAGCTCGAGGTCGCGCAGCACGAGAGTCGATTTCGTCAGGATGCTGAAGGCGTTGGCGTGCTCGCCGAGCACCCGCACGATGCCGCGGGTGAGGTGGTACTTGCCCTCGGCCTTCTGGTACGGGTCGGTGTTCGTCCCCATGGCGATGCGGTCGCCCCGCCAGCGCGGAGACCGCAGCTCGGCATCGAGCCGTTCGACGGCGTTGATCTTCACGACGATTCGCCGCTCGAAGTCCTCGCCCATGTCGAGACCGAGGTACTCGTGCGTGGGCCGTGCGAAGCAGTAGACGCAGGCGTGGGCACACCCGCGGTACGCGTTGATCGTGTGGCGAAACGGCACCCTGCTCGCCTCCGGCACCCGGTTCACGATCGTCCGTGCATTGACGTGCAGGAACTCCATCCCCGCGTACTCGCCACGGCCCACGTGCCGCTCCACTACGGCGTCGTCCGGGAACAGGCGCGACTGCTCTTCCTCCTCGGCGATCCGCCATCGCAATGCCGCGGGACGCCGCTGATCCGGCATGGCGCAGGAGTATAGCGAACGTATGTTCGATTCAGTCGGTCGTCCGAGCCGGAACTCGGGACACGAGTGGAGTCAGATCAGTGCCGCACGATCAGCACGGGGCAGTGCGCGTGTGCCACGCAGTGCTCGCTCACGGAGCCGATCAGCATTCCGATCAGCTCACCGTGGCCGCGACACCCGACCACGAGGAGATCCGCCCCTGCTGAGGCTTCGACGAGCACCTGGGCGGCATAGCCCTCTCGTACCCGAGGAGTGATCTCTACGTCCGGGTAGGCCTTCTCAGCTTCCTGGATCGCTCCCTCGAGGACCTTCAGCGCATCGGCCTCGGGATCCCAGTCGTCCGGTACCGGCATCGGGAAGCCGAAGCTCATCGGGTACTGCCACGTCGTCGTCGCCTCCACGACTCCTCCCGTCAGGGAAGCCTGGCGAGCCGCCCAGTCGAGGGCCTGCATCGACGACGGCGACCCGTCGACTCCGACGACGATGCGCGGCTTCGTGCCGTTCGCGTTGGTCATGTCACCATTCTTCACGCGAACCTCCGCGCTGTGCCGGTACCGGCCGCGGCGAGGTGCAAGATGCTGTGGTGAACACCGAGAGCTCCAGACTCGCCCGGCCCGGGCGGCTCGGCGCATACGGCACGACGGTGTTCGCCGAGATGTCTGCCCTCGCGGCAGCCTCGGGCGCAGTCAACCTCGGTCAGGGGTTCCCCGACGAGCCCGGCCCCGTGGAAGTGCTGGAGGTGGCGCGCCAGGCGATCACCGACGGCGCGAACCAGTACGCGCCCGGCCGCGGCATGCCGGCACTGCTCGACGCCATCGCCGATCACAGTCGCCGTACATACAGCCAGGATGTGGACCCGAACTCCGAGATCCTTGTCACTGCGGGAGCCACCGAGGCGATCGCTGCCAGCGTCCTCGCTCTGTGCGGTGCAGGGGACGAGGTCGTCACCTTCGAGCCCTTCTACGACTCCTACGCCGCCACCATCGAGCTCTCAGGAGCACGGCGGCGCGTCGTGCCGCTCGAGCCGGCCGATGACGGCTGGGCCTTCGATCCCGAGGAGCTCCGAGGGGCGATCACGCCGCAGACCCGGATGATCCTGCTCAACACGCCGCACAACCCGACCGGACGGGTGTTCTCCCACGACGAGCTCGCGCTCGTGGCAGAGCTCTGCATCGAGCACGACCTCCTCGCGGTGACCGACGAGGTCTACGAGCACCTCGTGTTCAGCGGTCCGGCTGCCCCTCGGCACGAGCGTCTCGCGACGTTCGACCAGATGCGCGAACGGACGCTCACGATCTCGAGCGCCGGCAAGACATTCTCGGTCACCGGTTGGAAGATCGGATGGGTCATCGGGCCACCCTTCCTCGTCAGCTCCGTCACGGCAGTGAAGCAGTTCCTCACGTTCACGAACGGCACGCCGTTCCAACTCGGCGTCGCTGCCGGTCTGCGGCTGCCCGACGATCGCCTGCACCGCGTGGTCGGGCGCCTGCAGGAACGCCGGGACCAGCTGTGTGGCGGGCTCGAGTCGCTCGGCTGGCCGGTGATGCGGCCCCAGGCGACGTACTTCGCCACCGTCGACGCCGGCGCTCTCGGGGGGACAGATGCGCGTCAGTTCTGCCTCGACCTCGTCCAGTCCGTCGGTGTAGCGGTCATCCCGATGACGGTCTTTTACGACGAGCAGCACCGGTCGAGCGGCAACCGACTCGTGCGCTTCGCCTTCTGCAAGCGTGAGTCGGTCATCGCCGAGGCACTGGACCGGCTGGCGAAGTGGTGACGGCCGGCCGAGCCGACCACCGTCAGATGCCGACTTGCAGGCTGTCTCCCGCGCTCACCGTCCCGTCGCGCCTAGTGCTCCCGCGACCGCTTCGACCTCGAGGCGCCGGTTGGTGCTGACGGCCATCGCAGCCCGCCTTTCGGGTGGGGCTCGCAAGCAGCCCATGCCTGGGCACGGCATCGGCGACTCGGGGCGTTGCAGTCGACGGTCGTCCCAGGATTAGGTTGCGCCTCATGGGACGTCTCTCCGGACAGGTGGCGCTCGTGACCGGAGCAAGCCGTGGCGGAGGCAAGGGCATCGCTCTCGTGCTCGGAGCGGAAGGCGCGACCGTCTACCTCACGGGCCGCAGCGTGCGGGGCGAGCCGACGACGCTCGGGAGGCCGGGCACCATCGACGAGACAGCAGAGGAGGTGACAGCCCGTGGCGGGCAGGCGATCCCCATCCGTTGCGACCACACCGACGACGCTCAAGTGGAGTCGGTCTTCGCGCGCATCCGGAGCGAGCAGGGTCGCCTCGACCTGCTCGTGAACAACGCATGGAGCGGCTACGAGATCTCCCCCGACCCATCTCTGCCGTTCTGGGACATCGAGTGGCGCCACTGGGACCTCATGTTCACCGGTGGCCTCCGTGCGACTGCCTTCGCCTCGCGCCTCGCAGCTCCGGTGATGATCGAAGCGGGGCACGGCCTGATCGTCAACATCACCTGGGTGCTCGACCGGCCGCACGGGCATGCCTTCTACGAGGTCGTGAAGAACGGCACCAACAAGCTCACCGCGCAGATGGCGGACGACCTGCGCTCCTACGGCGTCGCCTGTGTCGCCGTGTCGCCGGGGTTCATGCGGCTCGAGCGGATGGACCTCTCGCCCGAGCTTGCGTCCATGACCGAGTCGGCGGAGTTCCCCGGTCGCGCGATCGCGGCGCTCGCCTCCGACGAGCACGTGCTCGAGAAGTCGGGCGGCGTCTTCACGACACCGGCTCTCGCCAAGGAGTACGGGTTCACCGACGTCGACGGGAGCCAGCAGTCACCTTTCTGGGACCGGCACTGGGCGGGCACCTGGGAGTGACCCCGCCGGCGCGGCGCGCGTAGACGGCGAGGTTGGACGCGTACGCCGAGAGCGGACGGCTCAGGTGAACGGCGGATCTTCGAGCCCGAGGTCCGGGAGGTCTTTCGAGACCACCATCGGGAAGTGCGGAGGCCTCCTCTCGAGAAACGCCTCCACTCCCTCCCGCACGTCCTCTGCCCCTCCCCGCCGGTGCATGGCGAACGAGTCGAGCCGGTGCGCCTCCATCGGGTGCCGCGCACCGGCCATGTGGAGCAGCATCTGACGGGCGAGGGCGACCGAGACCGGTGCCGTGTTGTCCCGAATCTCGGCAGCGATCCGGCGGGCCGTCGGGAGCAGGTCGTCGGGCAGGACGACCCTCGAGACGAGGCCGGAGTGCAGTGCCTCGTCGGCGTCGAACACGCGACCGGTGGCCACCCACTCCATCGCCCGGCTGATCCCAACGATCCTCGGGAGGAACCACGACGAGGCCGCCTCCGGCACGATGCCCCGGCGGCTGAAGACGAACCCGAACCGAGCATCCTGCGACGCCACCCGCACGTCCATCGGCAGGCACATGGTGATGCCGACGCCGACGGCCGGCCCGTTGATGGCTGCGATGACGGGCTTGTGCAAGGCGAAGATCCTGAGCGCCACGCGCCCCCCGCCGTCGCGTCGCACCGCCACCCCGTTCACGAGTTGAGGCTCGCCCTCCCGGTCCTCACGACCCGGGTCGAAAGTGGAACCGCCTGATCCGAGATCGGCACCTGCGCAGAACGCTTTGCCGCTACCGGTGACTACGACCACGCGCACGTCGTCGTTCGCGTCGGCCTCGTCGAACGCGTCGAGCAGCTCCCGCATCATCTGGGTCGTGAAGGCGTTGAGCCGGTCCGGCCGGTCCAGCGTAATCGTCATGATGCCGTCGCTCGCCTCGACCGTCGTGTGTCGCGTCATGCCCTCACTATTGCCGCGCCTCCTCACGGGTGCCGCGCCCGCGCCCGTAGCGTTGCCACGGTGGCCGGCACCCGAACCTCGACCCGCCCGCGGCTCTCCGCGCGCCGGCCGCCGGCGGCCATGCTGGTCGCAGCCGGAGCCATCTCGGTGCAGCTCGGCGCCGCAATCGCCACTCACCTGTTCCAGCGGGTCGGCCCCGCCGGCGCGGTCACACTGCGGCTCGTCCTCGCCGCCGTCGCGCTGGCGCTCGCAAACCTGCCACAGCTGCGGCACCCTCGGGAGCTGGTGCGTCGGCGGGGCGACTTCGGGGTCGCCCTGGCCTTCGGGCTCGTGCTCGGGGCGATGAACCTGTCGTTCTACGAAGCGCTCGCCCGCGTCCCGCTCGGGGTCGCCGTCACGGTCGAATTCGTCGGACCGCTCGGGGTCACGATCGCTGCATCTCGGCGGCGTGCAGACGTCCTCTGGGCGGTCCTCGCGGGCGCCGGCGTCGTGCTGCTCGCCGGAGGAGGCCTCCTCGGCGCCGTGCACCACCTGGACCTCGTCGGGCTCGTCCTGGCGCTTCTCGCCGGAGCGTGCTGGGCGGGATACATCCTGCTGAACGCGCAGACGGGGAGGCGCTTCGGTGGCACGTCGGGGCTCGCGATCGCGATGATCGTCGGCTCGCTCGCCGTGCTGCCGATCGGCATCGACCAGGCAGGCGTCCGTCTGCTGCAGCCTGGCGTGATCGCGATCGGGCTCGCCGTTGCGCTCTTGTCGTCGGTCATCCCGTACTCGTTCGAGCTGATGGCGCTGCGGCGCGTCACGCCTCGCGCCTTCGGGATCCTGCTCAGCATGGATCCCGCCTTCGCCGCGCTCGCCGGCCTCATCGTGCTCGGGCAGCACTTGACGGCGATCGAGGTGAGCGCCCTCGTCCTGGTGGTGGTCGCAAACGCAGGGAGCGCGTGGTTCGACCAGAGAGAACCGGTGATGCCCGAGGCGTGAGCCGGGCAATATGGCACGATGGAATTCCAGGACGTGGTGTTGCGCCGGCGCATGGTCAGGAACTTCGACCCGGACCGCCCGGTCGATCAGGCGGTGCGCGACCGCCTGCTCTCGAACGCGCTCCGGGCGCCGAGTGCCGGCTTCTCGCAGGGGTTCGAGTTCCTCGTGTGCGAGTCCTTCGACTCGAACAAGCGCTTCTGGGAGGCGACCACGCCGGAGGACTCGCCGCAGGACACCCCGTTCCTGGAAGGGATGCGCCGGGCTCCTCTCCTCATCGTCCCGCTGTCGAACCGCGACGCCTACCTCGACCGCTACGCCGAGGCCGACAAGGGATGGACGGACAGGGACGAGAGCAGGTGGCCAGTGCCTTACTGGCACATCGACACGGGTTTCGCGTCCCTCCTCGTGCTGTTGACAGTGGTGGACGAGGGTCTGGGGGCGTGTTTCTTCGGTATCCCGCCCGCGCGCATCCCTTCCTTCCGCGAGGCGTTCGGTGTGCCCGGCGCGCTGACGCCCATTGGCGCCATCGCCGTCGGGCACCGAGCGCCGGACGCCCCTTCGCCCTCGCTGAAACGCGGGCGGAGGACCCCCGAGCAGGCGGTGCACCATGAGCGGTGGTGACGGCGCCGCCACGTCCGCCGCCACCTACTGGTCCGAGTCACTCGCCGAGTGGGCGATCCCCGACGAGATCCTGTCGAACGCGCCCACTTCACCGTGGTGCTTCCCCTCGGCGGTGTTCGGCGACGCTGCTCGGCACGCGGTGGCCTCAAAGCTGACACCCACCCATCGACGCATCGCGGCGGCCCTGCCCGAGGACGGTGGGGGCACGCTCCTCGACGTGGGCTGCGGCGGTGGGGCGGCGAGCCTGCCACTCGCAAGTCATGCGTCGCGCCTCATCGCCGTCGACCAGGGCAGGGACATGCTGGACATCGTGGCAGCACTCGCCGCCGGGACCGTCGAGGTGGAGCTGGTCCAGGGCCGCTGGCCCGACGTTGCAGACGAGATCCCTGTCGCCGACGTCGTCGTCTGCGCCCACGTAGCCTACAACGCTCCGGACCTCTGCCCCTTCGTCCAGGCGCTGACCATGCACGCGAGCGTCAGGGTCGTGATGGAGCTGACGGCGGCCCACCCCCAGTCTTGGGTGTCGCCGCTGTGGAAGCGCATGTGGGGCCTGACTCGGCCGACGAGACCGACTGCCGACGACGCTGCCGCTGTGGTCACCGAGGCGCTCGGCGAGGTGCCATCCGTGGAACATTGGACTCCCGACTCGAGTGCCTCCGCCGGGCACACCCATCCCGAGACCGACATCGAGTGGTTGCGCCAGCGTCTCTGCCTGCCGCCCGAACGCGACGACGAGCTGCGCGAGGCAGTGGCGGAACTGGGTGAACCGGCACCGATGGAGACAGTGACGATGTGGTGGCCCGGGCGGGGTGCGGGTACGGCGGCCGGTCACGGACCGGTGCGACGGTGACGTTCAACCCCAGCTTGCCACCCGAGAGGTGACACTCTTCCCGAAGATGCAGGGAAATGTCCCTCGACGGGTCAGAGGGCTTCCGATACGGTCCCCATCGCCTCCTTGGCGCGGTAGAGCGCCGCATCCGCCCGAGCCGCGAGGGCATCGACGTGCTCGAGCCGGTCGGCGGCGACGCCGATGCTGACGGACACCCCGAGAGCAGGCGCGATCTGGCCCCAGGGCGTCTCGGCCACCGAACGGACGATCGCCTCAGCTCGCTCCTTTGCGGCTGTCGAGGTCGAGCGGGCCATGACGACGACGAATTCGTCGCCGCCGATGCGAGCGGCGAAGTCCTCCGATCGCACGCTCGCCGCGAAGATCGTCCCGAGTCGCCGCAGCACCTCGTCGCCCACCCCATGCCCGAAGCGATCGTTCACTGCCTTGAAGTGATCCACGTCGATGGCGAGCATCGCGGCGTCCTCGATGCCCCGCGCGCGCAGGTCGTCCAGGTAGCGGTCGAGGGCCCTGCGGTTCGCCATACCAGTCAGGTGATCGAGGTAAGCGTGCTGGCTGAGCAGGTCATGTTCGGCGCGCAGCCGCTCGGAGGCGATGAGGAAGCGCATGGACAGGAGCACGCCCGAGCGGTCGCTGTCGCGCTGCACGGAGAAACGCCGCAATGCCCGCTGGCCGGCCGTCGTCCTCCCCAGCGCGAGAGCCTCGAGCTCGGCTGCCTGATAGAGCGCTATGTCGTACTCGGACGGTTCGTCTGCAGCCTCGAGCTCGGCCACGGCGGACTCGCACGCAGACATCGCCTGCTCCACGCCGACCGACTCGGGGCAGAGAGCCACAGCCAAGTGCAAAAGCCCGCTCCAACCCTCCGGCAGGTTCGGATCTTCGAGCGCTCTCATGGCATCGTCCGCCACGTCGTCACCGGCGATGGCGCGTATGAACAACCACGCGAGGCCGAGCTCGCGGCGCCACTCCTCGGGCATGTCGATGAGTGCTGCTTGCGCGCTCTCGACGCGGAATTGCTCCCGCCGGTCGGCGACACCCGCGGCGTCCCCGATCAGCCGAAGCCCGGAGGCCCAGTGGAGCAGCACCATGATGCGGTTGTAGGCGAGGGCAGCGCGGTGAAGGAGCGGATCCTTACCGAACGGGTCGACGGTGTCGACCATCATGGCGGCGGCGGTGAACTGCTCGTCTGCGAGCTCCCACAGTCGCCGGTGGAGATGCGAAAAAGCGAGGCGGAGGTGCGCGCTCGCCCGGACGACCTCGTCGCCGATGGTCGTCTCGAGCATGACCGTGGCGCGGGCCAGGTCGAGCGAGGCACTCGCGAGGTGGGCGGCGTCGTGTCTCGTGATCCATGCCCAGGCCCGCCAGGCGAGGGCAAGCGCCACCGTCGCCTCGTCGCCTTCCTCTTCGGCCAGCTGCCGAAGGCGCTCGACCAGCTGGAGCGGGTCGCCACCCGTCTCGTCGGTGTGCCGGATCATGCCGTACAGAGCCGCGCTCGCGGTCTTGTAGGAGCCACGCAGCTCTGCCTTTTCGAGGAGGCCGGCGAAGGCTTCGAACGTCCCCGGCAGATCGGACTCGAACGCGCGCCGGCTCTCGTCGTAGGTACCTCGTTCGGCCTCCGACACGGCGTCCAACCACTCTGCCCGCGTCACGGCAACTTCCCCTGCAGGGGCGGACCCCCTCGATGGTCCACGCGGCCGAATGGTAGTCGGGCTTGCCCGCCTCGGCACACTCCGCCCGCTCTCAGTGGCCGACCTCGCCGCCGGCCGCGGCGGGCGCGGGAGACACGGACTCCTGCCGGACCGCACGGTATCGTCCGCCCATCGCTTTGAGGGATGTGATCGCCGTCGACTGGTCGGGGGCGGCCGGATCGGGTCGGGCCATCTCCTTCGCGCGTGCTCGTGACGGCGAGCTGCAAGAGCTCCTCGCCGGCATCTCACGGGAACAGGCGATGGGCCACGTCATCGACGTCGCCCGCAGGGACAGCGACGTGGTCGTCGGTCTGGACTTCGCGTTCTCGCTGCCGGCGTGGTTCCTGCGGGAGCGAGGGCTCCGGTCGGTTCACGAGGTCTGGGAGCTCGTCGCCGCCGAGGGAGAGAGCTGGCTCACGGGCTGCGAGCCGCCGTTCTGGGGCCGGCCGGGCAAGCAGAAGCCCGACCTCTACCGCCACTTCAGGTCCACTGAGCAGCGACTCGCGCCTGTCGGGGGCCTCAGGCCCAAGTCCGTCTTCCAAATCGGAGGTGCCGGTTCCGTCGGGACCGGGTCGATCCGCGGCATGCCTTGGCTCTCGGAGTTGAGGAGGGCCGGACTTTCGATCTGGCCCTTCGACGAGCCCGCACTGCCCCTCGTCGTCGAGATCTGGCCGCGTCTGTTGACGGGGCCGGTGGTGAAGAGCAGTGCCGAACGGCGGCGCGACTATCTCGCCGCGCTGGCGCGCACGCATGGCATCCCCGAAGCTTTGGCGGCGCAGGCGGCGAGGAGCGAGGACTCGTTCGACGCGGCGGTGTCCGCCCTCGTCATGTCACAGCGCTGGGAGGAGTTCGCCCACCTGAAGCGGGCGACCGATCCGCAGGTGCTCCTCGAGGGCGAGATCTGGGTTCCTCGGCGGCTACCCGTCGAGCCTCGGCCCGGCCTCAGGCGCGCGAGCTGACATGGTGCTCGACGTTGCCGAGATCGGCGCCCATCTGCGCGCGTCCCGGGGCTTCGATCTCGACGTCCGGGCCGAGCAACCGGCGGGTCTCTCGTTCGAGCTCCTCCGGCCTCACAGCCCCTACGGCCGAGACCACCCCATCGGCATCGACGAAGACGTTCGTCGGCACACCCCTGATGCCGAGGCGCTCGGCGAGCTCCCCTGACTCGTCGAGGAGCACGGTTCCCCCAATTCCCCAGAGGTCGCAGAAGCTCGTGGCCTCGGCCACAGCGTTCACGCCTTCCCACACGTTCACCAAGATGATCTCCAAGCCCGACCGGCTTGTACGGCGACGCAGGTCCTCGATGACCGGCGCCTCCGCGTTGCACGGGCCTCACCAACTGGCGAAGAAGTTGAGGATGTACTTCTTCTCCGCCCATTCGCTCTGGTGCCGCACCTTGCCCGTGCGGAGGTCGGGCAATGCAAAGCCGGGCACACGCTCTCCAACGAGGGGGTGGACGCTGTCTCGCGCTTCGGTGGCAGACGGCCCGGAGAGCGTGTCTTCGAGCAGGCTGAGCGAGCCGGTCCCTGCATTCGCAACGAGGACGAGGCCGGGCTCTTCGGGGTGGACGATCACGCCGCCGGGTGCCGTGCCGACGCGCGCGCGACCCCACTCGGTGCCGTCGAGGCCGAGCACGCTCACGGTGCCATCGCCCCTGTTCGCCGTATAGAGGCGGTCCCCCGCCGGGCCCGCGAACAGACCAACCGGAGCGTTCGGCACGGGGAATTCCTCCACCGCCACATTCGTGGTCCCATCGATTCGGACGACCGTCGATGCGAGCGAGTTGACGACGAAGACATCTGACGTGCCGGGGCGGATGGCCACGGCACAGGGACCCTCTCCCACCGGGATCGTCGCCACGACCTCGAGGCTCTCGGTATCGACGACCGTGACGGTGGCGGTGACGAAGTTGACGCAATAGAGGCGCCGAGTTCTCGGTTCCACGGCGACGGCTCCCGCGCCAAGCTCGGCGGGCACCGAGGCGATCCGCTCGAGACGATCGACGTCGACGACGCTCACGGACGCGCTCATGGTGTCCCCGCTGTACAACCGGCGCCCGGCACGGTCTAACGCGAGGCCTGCCGGGATCGTGCCGACCGGGACCGCCCCGACGAGCCGCCCTTTTCGGACGTCGATCACCGATATCTGGTTCGACCGAGCGTCGGCAGTGAAGAGCAGACCGGACTCATCGTCGAACTCGACGTCGATCGGCTCGCGCCCGACCTCGATCCGATCGACGACCGACATGCTCGCGATGTCCACCACCGTCACGCTGTTCGAGCGGGAGCATGCAACATAAGCGCGGTTCGTGTTCCGGTCGACCACGACTCCTTCCGGATCGAGGCCTACTTCCACCTCGCCGAGGACCGTGAAGGAGCCGGCTGGGTCGCCGGGCACCTGGCAGGCCGCCGCGGCCGGGCCACCGAGCTCGACGGTGCCACTCAGGCTGAAGCCTTCGGGAGCAGAGCCGCCATCTGCCGGTCGCCTGCCCTGGTCGCGGATCATGGCTTCCGAGTCCTTCCTCAGGTCCGCCGCAAATGTTCATCCGCGGCTTGCTCCGAACCGACAGACCTGTTCGATATGTGCCTAGCTACGTGCCTGACCGACGTGTGACGGTGGCGATCGCGTACGAGCACGCGACAACCACGGAACAGCGAGCGTCACCAAGCGCCACTGTTCCCGCTCATCAGCGGGCACTAACAGCCGCGCCTGAGGCAGTCAGGCTAGTCGCCGGACCGCCCGCCCGCGCAGTCGACCGGCCGGTGCTCAGTCGTGGCCGAAGGGAAGACGACGCAGCCAGGTCCGGCCACGGGTCCCGCGCCGGGTCGTGGGATCGTTGCCCGCCAGCCAACGCCCGGAAGATCATCGCACTTCGATGGTGACAAGCTGGACTACGTGTGGCTGGCTGCCGTCCTATCAGGGGACGCGCCGACCCGGACACAGGAGGAAGCACATGAACGTACTCATTGCCTACGAAAGCCGCAGTGGTCGAACCCGCCGCGCTGCTGAGGCGGTAGCCGCGGCGGTACGGGCTTGTGGCTCGGATGCCACGCTGAAAGCACTGGCCGAGACGACAGCGGACGACATCGAGCACGCCGACGCGGTCGCCGTCGGATCGTGGGTAGAGGGTTTCATCGTCGTGAAGGTCGGGCCCGCCAAGGCCGCGCTCAACGCGATCGGACGACTGCCTGCGATGGGAGGCAAGCCGGCTGCGGTGTTCTGCACCTACGCGGCCAATCCTCGCGCCACGCTCGCCACCTTGCGCCGATCGCTCGAAGCCAAGGGTGCAAACGTCGTGGCCGAGAACGCGAGCCACCGCTCACACCCCGACCGGGGCGCCGACGAGCTTGCCAAGCGTCTCTGCGCGTCTTCAGAAGCGCCGTGACCGAGCAGCACACGTGACGCGGGCAGCGCAGAGCTGAGCTCTGGGCGTCAAGGCCGGGCTCGATGAGCGACGCCCGAGCAGCACCCACCATCCCGCGGCTCGACCGCTGGCAGCCCCAACGGGATTCGAACCCGTGTCTCGACCTTGAGAGGGTCGTGTCCTAGGCCTCTAGACGATGGGGCCGAGACGCACCGGACCGGCGCGCAAGGCCCGACCATGCTACCAGTGGCACCCGCTCCCGGAGGTCTTGACATGAGGCAACGGCCGGGCGATTCACGGTTGGCCTCGTCGCGCCAGACTCTCACCATGGAACGAGACCTGGCGCTGGAGCACATCGAGCGGGATGCGACACGCATCCTCGAGCTCGCGACGAAGATGGCGACCCTGCCCGCACACGAGCAGCGCATCCCGAGCTGCCCCGACTGGACCCTCGCCGACCTCGCCAACCACCTGGGTCGCGTCTACGCCATGGTCACAGTCGCTCTGCAGGGTGACCCCGATGAGGTTCTCGATCGCCGCACGATCCCGGAGCGCCCCGCAGAACAGTCACCGGCAGACTGGCTCCACGACCGACTCGACGTCCTTCTCGGGCTACTCCGGGCGAGGACCGAGGATGACCGGGCCTGGAACTTCGCCGAGGGGACGGGAGCACCGGTCGGGTTCTGGTGGAGGCGGCAGGCACACGAGACGCTCATCCACCGCGTCGACGCCGAGCTGGCTGCAGGTGCGGAAGTGGAGCCGGTCGACCCGGCCTTCGCCGCCGACGGCATCGGCGACTTCCTCCTCATCAGCGGCCACAAGCAGGTGAGCTGGGAGGACCTTCAGCTCGGCGACGACTTGAGCGTCCATCTGCACGCCACGGACACATCCGACGCCGAGTGGACGATCGACACCGGCAATCGCGTGTACGCGACCGCTCACCTGAAGGCGGACGTTGCCGTGCGTGGTCCGGCCTGGGCACTCGACCTGTGGCTGTGGCGGCGTGGTTCTGCCGGCTCCACGAGCGACACCGGAATGCCGGGCCTCGACCTCGAGACCTTTGGTGACGTCGCGGCAGCCGAGGCGTGGCGGCCGACTCTGTAACGAGAGCACAAGAGACGACGGCGGTGTCGTCGTCTTCGACCCGCCCACGCACCCACTAGAAACGCGACATGGGCTCCCCCACCGACATCCAACGCGACCGAATCAAGCGGCTGCTCGAGCAGGTCATCTGGCCCGCCACGCATCCCATGTCGGCACCGCTCTCGGTGTCGATCAGCCGCCTGGCAGGCGAGCCGATCCCCCCGGACGACGCGCTCTCGCTCACCTACGTGCCCTTTCAGGTCGGCGACTACTGGGGTGGTGGTTGGTCGACGTCCTGGTTCCGGGCGTCAGGGGAGATCCCGGAACGCTTCGATGGAAAGCACGTCGTCGCGCGGGTGGACCTCGGCTACCGGGCACAAGTGGGGTTCGGCGGCGAGGGGTTGGTCTTTGATCCGGCGCCGGACCGTGTGCACCTCGTGCCCCGCCAGGGCATCAACCCCAGGCACGACACCGTCGAGATCGCTGCGTCGGCGCAGGCGGGCGACCCCGTCGAGATCCTGCTCGAGGCCGCCGCGAACCCAGGGCAGCGCCAGGGCCCGCTCGAGTGGCCGATGTTGATGCCCGACTACGAAGGGACGCCGCTCTACCGGCTCCGGCGGTTCGACCTCGCGGTCGAGGACGACGCCATGATGCAGGTCCTCTACGACTGGACCGTCCTCATGGAGCTCGTGGGCGCCCTCGGCGCCGGTCACCGCCGCTCGATGGAGATCCTCGGTGTGCTCGACTCGGTGTCGCTCGGCGTCGACCTGCACGACCCTGGTGGCACGATCGCGGCGCAGCGTCACCGCTGGGCGCCGCTGCTGGACCGCCCCGCGCCGGAACACGCGCATCACGTGACGGCCGTCGGCCACGCCCACATCGACTCGGCGTGGCTCTGGCCCGTGCGGGAGACCCGCCGCAAGTGCGCCCGCACGTTCTCGACCGTCCTGCGGCTCCTCGAGCGCCACCCGGACTTCGTCTTCGTGTGCTCGCAGGCCCAGCAGCACGCCTGGATGGAAGAGCACTATCCGGCGCTGTTCGCCGAGATGAGAGAGGCAGTGGCCGGTGGTCGCTTCGAGCCCGTCGGGAGCATGTGGGTCGAACCCGACACGAACCTCCCGTCCGGCGAGTCGCTCGCCCGCCAATTGATCTTCGGAAAGCGCTGGTTCCTCGACCACTACGGCGTCGAAACGGTCGACTGCTGGCTACCTGACGCCTTCGGCTACTCGGGCAACCTGCCCCAGATCCTGCAGGCCGCCGGCGTCCGCCGCTTCTTCACCCAGAAGCTCAGCTGGAACGATCTCGACGCCTTCCCCCACCACACGTTCTGGTGGGAAGGCATCGACGGCTCACGCGTGCTCGCCCACTGCCCGCCGACCGACACGTACAACGGTGAGTTCCAGGTCGGCCAGCTGGTCGGAGGGGAGCGACGTTTCGCCCAGCATGCGACCTCGGATCGATCGCTCTACGTGTACGGCTACGGCGATGGCGGCGGCGGCCCGACCGAGGAGATGCTCGAGCGCGCGGCCCGGCTCCAGCACTGCGAGCCCGTGCCGGAGGTCCGGCTCGGGACGCAGCGAGGCTTCTTCGACGCCGTAGAGGCCGAGGCTCGCCGGTGGGACGAGGCGGCGGACGCGGCCGCACCCGGCACGAGCCGGACGGCACACGGCCCCGGCTCGGGCGGACTGCCGGTCTGGTCCGGCGAGATGTACTTCGAGCGCCATCGGGGGGTCCAGACGAGCCAAGCGCGCGGCAAGCTCGGGAACAGGCGCTCGGAGATCCTCCTTCGGGAAGCCGAGCTCTGGGCGGCGCTCGCGCTCGACGGGGAGGCGTGGACCCGGGCGGCCGCAGCACTCGATCGCGCCTGGAAAGCGGCGCTCCTGCTGCAATTCCACGACATCCTGCCCGGTTCGAGCATCCACTGGGTCCACGACGACGCCCTCGTCGCCTACGGGGAGGTGGCCGAGCTGGCGGGCGATGTCATCGGCGAGGCAGCCGAGTCGATCGCCGCGAGCATCGACGCCGGCATCGCACCCCCGCATTCGCTCGGATCGGTGCTCGTGCTGAACGCCGCCTCCGGGCGCCGCTTCGAACCGGTGGTGGTCGATCTCGGTGAGCTCGGCCTCCCAGGCGTCCCGGTCGCGGCGATCGACTCCGCCGGGATCGCCCGTCCCGTGCAGCTGCTCGAGGACGGATTGGCATTGGTGCCCGTGGACGTCGACGGCTCCGGATGGTCGGTCGTCACACTCGTGGACGAGGCGTCCGAGTCGGCGGGCACGGCCGTGCTCGAACACCCGGCGGCCGCGGACGGGCTCACGCTCACGAACGGCCTCGTGTCGGTGGCGCTCGACGAGAACGGGCTCGTCATCTCGCTCGTCGACCTGGCGAGCGGTCGCGAGGCGATCGCCCCGGGTGAGCGCGCCAACCTCTTCCAGCTGCACTACGACCTCCCGAACGACTTCGACGCCTGGGACGTCGAGCTCGGGACCTTCGACCGTGCGGTCGATCAAATCGAGGCTGAGTCGGTCGAGGTCGTCGAGCAGGGTCCGGTACGTGCCTCCATCCGGGTGTCGCGCCGAATCGGCCGGTCGTCCACGCTCACCCAGGAGGTACGCCTGAGCGCCGGGAGCAGGCGGGTCGAATTCGCCACCGAGGTGGCCTGGGAGGAGCGCCACCAGATGCTGAAGGTGGCGTTCCCGGTTGCCGTTCGCTCCCCGCACGCCACCTACGAGGTGCAGTTCGGGCACCTGGAGCGGCCGACGCACGCCAACACCTCCTGGGACGTGGCACGTTTCGAGGTGCCGGCACAACGCTGGGCCTCTCTCGGAGATGGGACGACGTCGGTCGGACTCCTCAACGACTGCAAGTACGGGTACGACGTGCGGGCGAACGTGATGCGGCTCTCGCTGCTGCGCGGCCCAGGCTGGCCGGACCCGGAGGCTGACGCGGGGCTGCATCGTTTCTCGTACGCGGTCGTGCCCGGGGACGCACGCGGAGCCGCCGGCTTCGTCGCCGAGGCCGAGGCATTCAACATCCCGCTCCGGGCGGTGGCAGCTCCGAGCTCCTCGAGGGATCGGAGCGGCAACAGGGCGCCGAGGGGATCCGTCCTCGGAGTCGAGCATGCCTGCCTCTCGGCCGTGAAGCGGGCGGACGACGGGAGCGGCGACCTCGTCGTGCGCTGCTACGAGCACGCCGGCACCTTCGCGACGGTGAAGCTCACGGGCCTCCCGCCCGGCGCCCGGGCCACGAAGGTCGATCTGCTCGAACGGTCGTCCGGCGGCATCGCGGACGCGCTCGCCGTCGATGCCTATGGCGAACTGGAGCTCCAGGCTCGGCCGTTCGAGCTCGTCACCCTTCGGATCGACCGCGGCTGAATCGGCTCAGCGGCGGTCGGAGCTGGGCCGGGCGACGAGGAGCCGGTCGCCCTCCGCCACTTCGGGGTCGACACCGATGCCGAGGCTGACCTCCTTTCCGTGGACCAGCCCGAGCACGAGGTCGTCGCGCTGCGCCCGCAGCTCCGACAGGTGCCGTCCGGCCATCTCGGGTGTCGTCGCCAGCTCGTCCAATCGGTGGCTTTCCGATCCGAGCAGAGCGACGAGCAACTCCCCGGCATGGGGTGCCTCGATGACCTTCGCCAGCGTGTGCGCCAGCAGGTCGTCGGCAGAGATGGTCACCTCGACACCGAGATCCTTCACCGCCTCGGCTGCAGCCTTGGCGTGCACGAGCGCAGTCATCGGCAGCTCGCGAGCGCACTCGCGCAGCAGGACGACCTCGACGAGGACGTCTCCGTCGGAGGCGCCGGTGACGAGCGCGTGCTCCGCCTTCTCCGGATGTGCCGAGCGGAGCGTGTGCATGCTCGTCGGATCGCCCTTCACGTGGTGAACCTCGGGCGGGACACTCGCTGAGTCCACGTCGGCCACGAGCACGACGTCGTGCCCGGTGGCGACGAGCTCGTCGAGCATCGGCGGCACGACGGCGTGCATGCCGACGACGAGGCGGAATTGACCCTGCGGGAACGCTCGTCCCATGTGCAACAACCTCCTCAGTCGTGCTGCCGCGGCCGCGCCGGACCAGAGCGCGAACACAGCTCCGAGCAATGGGATCGTCGTGAGCATGACGACGACAGCGATGACATGGCCGGCACTCGTTTTCGGCGTGATGTCCCCGTAACCGACGGTCGTCGCCGTGACGATGGCCCAGTACCATCCGTCCCAGACCGAGATGTGCTCGGCCAACGAGAATGCGACGCCTCCTGCCAGGGTGACGAACGCGACCACGCCGAGGAGCACGAGCGACCGGCGCCCGGTGTTCACCCCTCCCCGGATGACGCGCACCAGCCACAGCAGCACCCCAGCATCCTCCCTCTCGCGGTGCGCCGAAGTGGGGATGCTCGCTGTCGCTCAACGTTGTCCGGAGATGCTCATCTGCCCGGGGTGCTGCGGTCCGCCGCCTCGGTCGCTCGCAGGACGACGAGCGAGCGGGCGGCGGTCACGGCGGTGTGTCCGTCAGCCGCGAGCACGTCGCTCCTCGCGGCGGAGTCGTGCACGACCTCCCAGCCCGACCACCCGGACCACCTCGATCCGACGGCCTCCGCCAGCTTCCACTCGATGGCGTCGTCATGGGCGTTGAAGAGCATCGCGAAGCTGTCGTCCCGCAGCGGCTGACCCCTCTGGTCCCGGTAGTCGATGGCCCCACCGTTGAGGAAGACGCCGACGGCCTTCGCCTGGCCGGACTCCCAGTCGTCGTCTGTCATCTCCTCGCCGTCGGGCCGGAACCAGGCGAGGTCGATCGTCCCCCGGATCGCGCGCCCCTGGAAGAACCGCCGCCGGTGGAACACCGGATGCTCCCTCCGGAAGGCGATGAGCTGTCGCGTGAAGTCGAGCAGGTCCTCGTCGAGCTTCGCCCAGTCGTACCAGGAGATCTCGTTGTCCTGGCAGTAGGCGTTGTTGTTCCCACCCTGCGTGCGACCGATCTCGTCCCCGCCGAGGATCATCGGGACCCCCTGCGACAAGAGCAGCGTCAAGAGGAAGTTGCGTTGCTGGCGCGCCCGGAGAGCCCGAACCTCCGGGTCGTCGGTCGGACCCTCGACACCGCAGTTCCACGAGCGGTTGTCGGTCCCTCCGTCGCGGTTGTCCTCCCCGTTGGCCTCGTTGTGGCGGTCGTCGTAGGAGACGAGGTCGGCGAGCGTGAAGCCGTCGTGCGCCGTGACGAAGTTGACGCTGGCGGTCGGGTGGCGGGCGTCGTCCTGGTAGAGGTCGGAGCTGCCCGTAAGGCGGGAAGCGAGCTCGCCGATGGTCTTGTCCTCGCCACGCCAGAAGTCACGCACGGTGTCGCGGTAGCGGCCGTTCCACTCGGACCAGAGAGGCGGGAAGTTCCCGACCTGGTAACCGCCCTCGCCGACGTCCCACGGCTCGGCGATGAGCTTGACCTGGCTCACGATCGGGTCCTGCTGGATGAGGTCGAAGAAGACCGAGAGGCGATCGACCTCGTGGAACTGCCGCGCCAGCGTCGCCGCCAGATCGAAACGGAAGCCGTCCACGTGCATCTCCGTCACCCAGTACCGGAGGGAGTCCATGATGAGCTGCAGCGTGTGCGGGTGGCGCACGTTGAGGCTGTTGCCGGTGCCGGTCGTGTCGAAGTAGTACGTCGGGTCCTCGGCGACGAGCCGGTAGTAGGCGGCGTTGTCGATCCCCTTGAACGAAAGGGTCGGCCCGAGGTGGTTCCCCTCGGCGGTGTGGTTGTAGACGACGTCGAGGATGACCTCCATGCCCTCTTCGTGCAGGGTCTTCACCATCTGCTTGAACTCCTGCACCTGCTGGCCGGCATGCCCGGCGCTCGAGTACCCGTTGTGCGGGGCGAAGAAGCCGATCGAGTTGTAGCCCCAGTAGTTGCGAAGACCCTGCCCAACGAGGTACGCGTCGTGCACGAACTGGTGGACCGGCAGCAGCTCGACTGCGGTGACGCCGAGAGAGCGGAGGTAGGCAGTGGCGATGGGATGGCCGAGCCCGGCGTAGGTCCCTCGCAGGTTCTCGGGGATGTCCGGATGGGTCATCGTCAGCCCGCGCACGTGCGTCTCGTAGATCACCGAGTCGTGGAGCGGGATGCCGAGCGGCCGGTCGTTCCCCCAGTCGAAGTAGGGGTGGTGCACGACGGACTTCATGTTGCAGGCGGCAGAGTCCTCGTCGTTGCGCCGCTCGGGATCGCCGAGATCGTAGGAGTAGCACGCCTGCGCCCAGCGGACCTCACCCTCGATGGCGCGTGCGTACGGGTCGACGAGCAGCTTGGAGGGGTTGCACCGCTTACCCTGCGCGGGGTCCCACGGCCCGTGCACGCGGTAGCCGTAGCGCTGGCCCGGAACGACGTTCGGCAGGTAGAGGTGCCAGCAGAAGCCGTCCATCTCCTCGAGCACGATGCGCTCCTCGACGAGCTCGCCCGTGCTGTCGTCTGCGTCGAACAGGCACAGCTCCACGCGCTCGGCCACCTCGGAGAAGATGGAGAAGTTGGTGCCGGCACCGTCATAGGTGGCACCGAGCGGGAAGGGCCGGCCCGGCCACGCGTCGCGGGCCGGCCGGGCGCCGGCGCCGGTTCCGGTTCCCGGTCCGGAGCTCGTCACGCAACCTCCCGATCGAGCGTCAGCACGGCCACCGACTCGGCCGCGAGGAGGACGAGGGACTCGTCATCACAACCTCGACCCGGCGCGCGAACGGTGCCCAGAGAGTGAGGTGCATTGGGAACCGTTTACCCGTTTCTCCCCGGGAGCCGGTTCAGGGGGCCGGCGCGGCGCGTCGGACGTCCCGCGCTCAGACGGGCGCTTGCAGCTGCAGCCTCGGTTCGTGCGGCGGCGGCTGCCGATCGGAGAGCTCGGCGAGCAGGTCGGCCCGCAACCCGCGCATCGCAGCATCGGACCAGCGATTGACACGCTGCAGCGGATCCGCCTCGAGGTCGTAGAGCTCGCCCTCACTGCCGTCGTGGACCGTTCCCGGCAGGTACGCCGTCAAGACGTAGCCGGCCTTCGTGATCGTCCGCAGATGCACGCCGACTCCGAAGAGCTCTGAATCCCACTCGGTGAGGACCCCGCCGGCGCCCCCGGATCCGCGTTCCCCGTCGCGGACCAGTAGCGGTCGACCCTGCATGAAGCCAGGCACTGGTAGCCCCGCGATGTGACAGAACGTCGGCGCCAGGTCGACGAGACCGACCGGCTCGGTGACGACGCCCGGGCCACCGACATCGCCGGCAGCAGCACGAGCGGCCGGAGCCGGCCGCCAGACGAGCGGCAGCCGCATCAGTGCGTCGACGTGATAGGGACCCTTGAACAGGAGGCCGAAGTCTCCCTGCAGCTCCCCGTGGTCGGTCGTGAAGATGACATCGGTCTCGTCGCCCCAGCCGCGGGCCTCGATGGCGGCGAGGACACGGCCGAGAGCTTCGTCGATCAGCTCGACCTCGACGGCGTTGCGTGCGTTGACCTCGCGAACCTGGTCGGTGGTCAGCGTCGCCGGTACCCAGGCTGCCGGGGCCTCGTAGTTCGAGACGAGCGTGCCGTCGTACCAGAGCCGCCAATGGCGGGGCTTCGCGTCGAGGATGGCCTCCCGCTCCTCGCGTCGCTCCGGATAGCCGGCTGGGAGCGGGACGTCGTGCCAGTCGATCCGGCCGACCTCGGACTGCGGCGGGTCCCATGGATGGTGCGGGTCGGGGAAGCTCATCCAGCAGAACCAGTCGTCGCCCTGATCGAGGCCTTCGAGCCAGCGGATCGTGCGCTCGGCCACCCAGTCGGTGTGGTACCACTCCCGCGGGATCGGGTTCACCTTGACCTGTGGCGCGCCCGTGTCTCCCCCGCCCCCGGCGTTCACCTCGAGGTCCCGGTCGACGACGGCGTAGTAGCCGGCGGCCGCCTCGGGATGCTCTGCCTGCAGCCACCGTGCGTAGTGCAGGGGACCCAGCGGCCCGTGCGTTGCCAGCTCCATGTGCTCGAAGCCGCGGTGCGTCCCGCCGGGCGGTCTCGTGCCGCTCCGGCTCAGCGCGTTCTCCGCGAACCGCAGAAACGGGTCCAGATACGGCTCGAAGTGAGCCTTCCCCACGAGCGCCGTGCGGTACCCGGCTTCGTGGAGCACAGCGGCAACCGAGGGTGCGTCGACCGGCAGGGGCACACCGTTCATGTAGACGCCATGGGTCGTCGGGTGCTGCCCCGTGACCATGGTCGAGCGGGAGGGCATGCACACGACGGACTGCGGGACGGCTCGCTCGTACCGGATGCCGTGCGCGGCAAGCCCGTCGACCACCGGTGTCCGCGCGAGCTCGCCGCCGTTGCAGCCGAGCGTGTCGTAGCGCTGCTGGTCCGTCGTCACGAACAGGATCTTGCGGCCCATCAGCTTGTCTCCTTCTCCGTCGTCGCGCCCTCCGTCGCCGCGCCCGCCGCCGGTCCCTCTCTCGCGTCCTCCGTCGCCTTTCTGGCGAGCACGTCGGGCAGATGGTCGAGGGCGTTCCCGGCGGCGCCGGCGATCACGAGTGCCATGGTCGCCGGCTCCGCATCGGCGGAGTACACGACGAGGCACGTCCCGTCCCCGAGGTCGAGCACATCGAGAGTGGACAGGTGCTCGCGGACCATCGGCCCGGCGATGCGGTACTGGAACCGTCGCTCGATGTCGTCCAGAGTCACGATGTCCTCGTGGATCTCGAGCCCGGCTCCGGTCGTCACGACACGGGTCGCTCCCTCCACCGTCGCCCGGTCGATGCCAGGCCACCACTCGGGGATGCGAGCAGGGTCGCCGACGAGACCCCACACCTCGGCCGCAGGTCGGTGCAATCGAACCTGGCGGCGCACGCTGGCACGTCGCGGAGCCACGGTGCCCGACCGTAACTATTGGCAGCGCGCATGTCCAGACGTTGGCGACGTCACGAGGCTCGGAACCGACCCCCCTCGACGTCAAACGACGGAGCCACTGCCGCGGCTCCGTCGCTCGAACAGCTCGGGGGGGAGGACTCGAACCCCCAATAACAGGGCCAGAACCTGTCGTGTTGCCGATTACACCACCCCCGAAAGGGCGAGCGACATCGTAACAGGGGATGCCCGCCGACTCCGCAGCATCGGACCGTGCGGAGCCACCGCGAAGATGGCGGCGGGCTCGTCAGCCGGCGATGAACCCTGTCTGGCCGAAGCCGGCGATCCGCCCCCATGCCACCGCGGATGCCTGCAGCAGGACGTCCGCGGCCTTTCCGAGCGCCGAGACGTCCGGCGGCGTCACCGGTGACGGCACGACGGTCAACCCCGCCCATCCGGCCACCTTCGTCACCCAGAGGGTCTGCCAGCCATCGGCGACGACGAGCGCATGGCGGGCGTACGGCAGATCCGCTGCGACCAGGTGCAGCTGGCCGGGCAGCTCGGCGGCGAACACGAGCGAGACGTCACCGGCCGGCACCTTGCGCCGCACGAGCCACGCCTTGTCCGCCTCGGCCTTGGCGCGGGTCGAGGCGCACACGACGATCCTCGGTGCCCGGTGCGCCAGCCACAGCTCGCGTGCGTGGGTGAGGCGCTCGTGCAGATCCGCGCCGATGCCGTGCGGGCTCTCGGCACCCGCGCTCACGACGATCACGGCAGGACGCCGGGGAGCGGCCGCCACGGCCCCCGGCGCTCGGGACGCCGTGAGCACCTGCACGGCGCAGACAGCGAAATAGACGACCGCCGCGAGAACGAGCAACGTGATGATCCGGCGCATCCAGCGGAGAGGGTGCAGCAGCACGGGAGCGGCCGATCAGGAGACGGCCGCGAGGACGGCGTCGAGCCGGCGGAGCGTCTCGTCCCGGCCCAGCACCTCGAGCGACTCGAACAGGGGCAGCCCAACAGTCCGACCGAGCGTGGCCACGCGGACGGGTGCCTGCGTCTTGCCGAGCTTGCGTCCGTGCGCTTCGGCGATCGCCTCGAGCTCCGACTTGAGGACTTCGGCCGCCCAGGCACTGACGGCGCCGAGACGGGACCGCATCTCCGAGAGGATCGCACCCGCTTCGGCATCCTTTGCGATGGCTTTCTCGTACGACGCCGGTTCGATCTCGAAGGAGTCACCGAAGAGGAACTCGACGTACGCCGGCACGTCGGCGAGCGTGGCGACCCGCTCGGCCACGAGCGGTGCGAGCTCCCGCCACTGAGGAGACGAGTAGAGCTCGATCCCGAGCGGGTGGTGCACCGCCGCGGCCCACGCCCGCGCCCGCCGCGTGAACTCCTCCGGCGTGAGCGAGCGGATGTAGAGGCCGTTGAAGTGGAGCAGTTTCTGGTTGTCGAAGAAGGCGGGCGAGTGGTTGACGTTCTCGAGGCGGAACTCCCGCACGAGATCGTCGAGGCTGAAGAGCTCCTCGCCACCGGGCGGGCTCCAGCCGAGGAGCGACAGGTAGTTCGCCATCGCCTCGGGCAGGTACCCGTCGGCTTCGTAGTCCTCGAGGGCGACACGATCGCGACGCTTCGAGATCTTCTGGCGCTTCGCGTTCACGAGGACGGGCAGGTGTGCGAAGGCAGGCAGGTCGACCGCCGGCCCGGTCTCGTTGAGTGCCCCCCAGAGCAGCACCGCTTTCGGCGTCGTCGGAAGGTGCTCCTCGGCACGGATGACGTGGCTGATCGCCATGTCCCGATCGTCGATCACGACGGCCAGCACGAAGAGCGGGTCGCCGTTGGACTTCACGATGACGAAGTCCTCGATGGTGGAGTTGGAGAATTCGACGTCGCCGCGCACGAGGTCGTGAACGACCGTGACACCGTCGTCCGGCACGGCGAAACGCAACGCCCTGCCCGGCCCCCGCTCCAACCCCCGCTCACGGCAGTGCCCGTCGTAGCCCGGCGTCGGGTTGTCCTTCGTGCGCGCGAGCACCGCCTCGCGCGTGCAGTCGCACGCGTAGAGCGCCCCTGCCGCCCAGAGACGGTCGACGGACTCGTCGTAGAGCGCCCGGCGCTCGGACTGGCGATACGGGCCTTCGTCCCACTCGGCGCCGATCCACCTGAGGGCGTCGAGGATGCCCTGGACCCACTCCTCCTTGTTGCGCTCGGTGTCGGTGTCCTCGATCCGCAGCACGAAGACACCTCCGTGCTGGCGGGCGAACGCCCAGTTGTACAGCGCGGTGCGGGCGCCGCCGACGTGGAAGTATCCGGTCGGCGAAGGCGCGATTCGAACCCGGACCGGGCGGGGGGACGGCCCGGCCTGATCGGTGATGGCGGGAGCGGTCACTCCTCGACGACGGAGATCGCCTGTTTGGGGCAGGCCCGAACGCACTCCATCAGGCGCTCCCGGTACTCCTCGGGTGGATGGTCGTTGAGCACGTACAGGAAGTCGTCGTCGCGCACCTCGAAGACCTCGGGCAGGAGCCCCATGCACACGGCATTCGACTCGCACAGGTCGTAATCGACCACGACGCGCATCCGACTTCCCCTCCTCACTGGGCTACCGCCGTACGCTACCGTCCTGGCGTGGACCTGACGTTGCCCGGGGAGGACGACGACCGCCGCCGCGCGATCCGGGCCTGGCTCGAGACTCATCCCGCCCCGACCGGGCGGCAGCTCGCCGAGGCGGGCTACGTCGCTCCGCACTGGCCCGTCCCGTGGGGGCTCGGTGCCGACCCGATCCACCAGCTCGTGATCGACGACGAGTTGCGCCGCGCCGGCGTCCGCCGGCCGGACAACATCATCGGCATCGGGTGGGCCGGCCCGACGATCATCCACGCCGGGACGGACGAGCAGAAGGCTCGGTACCTGCTGCCTCTGCTCGCGGGCGAGGAGGTCTGGTGCCAGCTCTTCTCCGAGCCCGGCGCCGGCTCGGATCTGGCCGGGCTCTCCACCCGCGCTGTGCGAGATGGCGACACCTACGTCGTGTCCGGCCAGAAGGTCTGGACGTCCGGCGCACACGTCTCGCAGTTCGGGATACTCATCGCCCGCACCGACCCGGACGCTCCGAAGCATCAGGGCATCACCTATCTCATCTGCCCCATGGGCACGCCCGGGGTCACGATCCGCCCGATTGTCGACATGACCGGCATGCACAGCTTCAACGAGGTGTTCTTCGACGACGTTCGCATCCCCGTCGAGAACCGCGTGGGAGAGGAGAACCGCGGGTGGGCGCTCGCCAAGGTGACCCTCGGCAACGAGCGGGTCTCGCTGTCGAACGAGGGCGCGCTGTGGGGACGTGGGCCGTCGGCCGGAGATCTCGTGTCACTCCTCAGACAGAATGGGGGGAGCAGCGATCCTCTCCTCCGCCAGCGGGTCGCCCGGATGTACACAGAGTCCGAGGTGCTCCGGCTCATCCGGTTGCGCACGGTGGCCGCGGCCGTCGCGGGCAAGCCTCCCGGCCCGGAGGCCTCGGTGCGCAAGGCTCTCGCCGACGAGCACGGCAAACACATCATGGGCCTGGCGAAGGATCTCTGCGGCGCTGCCGGCATGTTGGCCGATGCCACCCCCTTCGACGACCCGAATCCCACCTGGGCCTTCGGCTACCTGTTCTCACCCGCCCTCACGATCGGAGGCGGGACGGCGGAGGTCCAGCGCAACATCATCGCCGAGCGCGTGCTCGGCCTGCCCCACGAGCCGGAGGCTCACACCCGCTGAGCCGAAGAGGCGCGAGGACTTGCGCATGGTGCTACTTATCGGTAGCATCAGGATCTCCGGCGATCCGCTCACGGGCGGAGGAAGGTGGGAAGAATGGCGGAAACACCTGATGTTCAGCGGCATCGCTCCGCGTTGCGGTGCGGGATCGTGGCGGTCCTGCTCGCTCCTGCTCTTGTAGCACTGGTCGGGGCAACGCCGGCAGGAGCTTCGACAGGCGGTGGCGTCGAGCCGCACGTGAAGAGCTGCCCCCCGTCCGAGCAGTTCTTGAAGTCCAGCCAGAGCCAGCGCTTCTACGGCACCGGCCAGATCGCCTGGGTATACAACTACAACACGAGCGGCCTGTCGAAGACGCTCACGACGAGCACCTCCAACACGATCGGCTTCTCGCTCCAGGCGACCCAGAGTGTCGACGCCGGGGTCATCTTCGCCTCGGCCGACGCTTCGTTCAGCGAAGGCGTCTCCTACGAGCATGACGACACCTCCACTCAGAGCACGACCGTCTACAACATCCCGATCGGCGAGTACGGGATCATCCAGATCGGCAACCAGATGGGGATCGTGAAGGGCACGTACGAGGTCATCAACTCGTACTGCCAGATCAGCCAGGAGACCTACGTCACCGGCATCTTTCCCCTGAGCCAGCCTTCGGGCACGGCGGGCGGTTACAACACGACGAGCAGCCCACCTTGGCCGCAGTCCCGCGTCGTGTCGTCCTGACGCGAGGGAGACGACACGATGACCAGCCGGAACCGGCGAGCACCAGGCGGTCCTCTCGTCGCCGCGGCCTGCGCGGCCCTGGTGACGGGAGTGGCGCTCGGCGCATGCTCGAGCACCTCTTCGTCGAGCGGAGGATCGAGGGCTTCGACATCGTCGAGCGCGCCGACGACACTGCCGTCGGCGCACGGCCTGGCCTCACTTCCCGTCAAGGGCCAGGCAAGCTCGACGTACCCACGCCTGCTCGTCGGTTCCGGCTCGGGCGACAAGAGCCTCGGCACCGTGACGGTGAGTCGCTCCCGGGTGTTCGTGCAGACGGTGTGCGAGGGCCCCGGGTCGCTCGCGCTGGTCAAGCTGTTCGCCCAAGGGCCGTGCGACAACCAGCCTGGTGTCACGTCCTTCGCGGCACCGAGCAACGGGAAGGTCACCTTCGTCGTCCGAGCCCATCCGGCTACCAAGTGGGCGATCTACGTGAGCCAGCCCGGCTGATTGGCGTTCGGCGTCCCGCGATCTCGCAGCGGAAGCGGCATGACCTGGTTCGTCCTCCGGTGCGTGTGGCGGGAGCGAGCGCGAGCCGTGCTGCTCGTCCTCGGGATCGCCGCTCTCGTAGCCGCCACGACCCTCCTGTTCGCGACGCTGAGGACGAGCCAGCTGCGTCTTGACGGCTCGCTCTCGCGTGACTTCCGTCCGGCCTACGACCTCGTGGTCCGGCCCGAGGCAAGCGTCACCCCGTTCGAGCGCCGCCGCCGCCTCGTGCGGGACACGTACCTGGACGACTTGTTCGGGGGCGTCTCTGACCGCCAGCTGGCAGCGATCCGCTCCATCCCGGGCATCCGGGCGGCGCCCGTGGAGAACCTCGGCTACGTGCTCGCAAGCGAGACTGTGCGGTTCCCGTTCCGCCCACCGACGAGCGGGCCGGCGGAGCAGTTGTTCCGGTTGTCGGCTCGTTTCTCCTGGCCTGGCGGCAGCGAAGGGTGGGGCGCGGTGTACGTCTACGTCGAGCGCAGAGTGCCGTTCCTGGCGCCGACGCCCGCCGACGTCGAGCAGCCGATTCCGAACAAAGTGGCACCGAGAGGCCACGTCGGCAGAGACCGATCTCGTCGGCGCCGGATGCTCGAGGTCTGCGGTCCGCAGTCTCAGGCGCCCAACCAGGCGTCCCTGCTCGCCTCGCCCTTCACCGCGGGCCATCTCGACGGACACATCGCCTGCTACTCCGAGGTCAGCCCGGCGAGCGGCTCCTTCCCGGGAGGGTCCGTCGTGGTTGCCGTGTCCTTCGACTTCCCGCTCCTCCTGACGGCGATCGATCCGAAGCTCGAGAGTGACTGGTTCGGCCTGCGCCGGGCGATCGTGTCCGGGCGGTACCTGAGCGAGGGGGCCGCTTCGCGCACGGTCTCCGGCACGAGCCTCGGCACGGTCGAGAGCGTGCCTGTGCTCGCCAGCTCGACGACTCAGCTCGACGAACGTCTCTCGCTCGTGACGGAGCGGGTGGCGAGCTCTGGGGACGGCGGCGGTCGAAGCGGGATCGCCCGGGTGCTCGCCGAGCCCGACGCCACGAGACTCGTCGCGCGCCTCGCGGCAAGGTCCACCGGGCCTGACACGGTCGTGGTGGAGCGTGCACAGTCCCTCTACCAGTCCTTGCTCCGTGCGGCTCAAGCCACAGGAGAGCACTCGACGTTGATACCGGTGGCGCAGTACTGGGTTCCGCGGGCGCCCACCCTCTCGGCTTCGGGCAGGGACGCCGTCCGGGTGCCGTCCGTGAGTGAGCCGGCGGCCGTGTGGAGGGCACCGCTCGGATGGGGGTCCGGGCAGAGCTTCTCGACCGGATCCGAGGTGCAGTACGTGAGCGCCCCGCCGGCGAACGGCGTGACTGGCTACCGCGCACTCTCCGTGCATGACTGGGCCGGTCGCTCGTCGCCGGTCGTGGTGCTTCACGTCGTGGGGCAGTTCGACGAGCGACGCCTGACCCGCTTCGCAGCGCTCTCGCGGGTGCCGCTCGGCACCTTCGCCGCACCGGTCCCGTCGGCGGTCGGCGCCTCCGGCGCCGCCGCGTTGGGTGGCGGGACGATGCGACCCACGACCGACCTCGGCGCATACCTCACAGCACCGCCGGAGTTGCTCACCACCCTGCCGGCGGCAGAGGCCCTCCTCGGGCCGGACCGCTATCGCGGCACGAGCCGTGCCGCGCCGATCGGCGCCGTGCTCGTCCGCCTCGACGGCCGGGTCGGGACCGGCGCGCAGGCCCGGGCGCGCCTCGCCGCAGTGGCAGCGGCCATCCGGCGCACCACCGGGCTGGCGGTGGACGTGACAGACGGATCGTCGCCGACACCGGTCGATGTGACGCTATTGCCCCCTGCAAGGTCCACGAAGCGCTCCGGCATCACCGTCCGGGACGACTGGACGAAGCTCGGCGTGAACGAGGCGCTCGGATCGTCCGTCGACGCGGCGACGTCGGCACTCCTCTGCCTGTCGGCGCTGGCAGGGCTGCTGTTCGGAGCAACCACGGTGTCCGCCCTCGTCGCAGCGCGCCGGCGCGACTTCGCGGTCCTCGCTGCCGCCGGGTGGCGGCCGCTCGACCTCGCACGGGCGACGATCGCCGAAGTGGCGGTGCTCGCGGCCATCGCGTCGGTGGCCGGCGCCGGAGTGGCAACCCTCGCCGCCCTGCAGCTGAGCCTCCACGTCGCCGCGCTTCAGCTGCTGCTCGTCGCAGCATGTGGACCTGTGATCGCAACAGCGGGCACCGTCCTTCCGGTGTGGACCGCTGCCACGTCGACGCAAAGCGGTGGCGGTGGCGGTCGCAGCGGCCGCGTTGGCGCCGGCTCCGGTGCGCCGCTTCGCCGCCGCGGCCGCCGCCGGCATGCCACTCGGATCGGGTTGGCGCTCGCGTCAGCCGCGACGCCACGCAGCAGGCTCGTGCTCGCCGCCGCGCCCTTCGGCCTCGGGGTGGCGAGCACGAGCCTGCTCGTCGCCCTGCAACGGACGTTCTCCCACCAACTGCTCGCGACCCGGACATTGCTCGGGACGGCGCTCGACCTGCAGAGCGGGCCGCTCCAGCTCGCGTCGGCGAGCGTGCTCGCAGCCATGGGAGTCGCCGCCATCGTGAACGCTGCACTCTCGCGGCAAGAGGACCGGCAGCACACAAGGGCCGTGCTCGGGGCACTCGGATGGCCCGACGCCGACTTGCGCGTGCTCGCGGTGCTGGAGGGTGCTCTCATCACCGTGATCGGAGCGGTCGGGGGCGGCCTCGTTGCCGTCGCGGCCGTTCCGACACTGCGACTGTCGCTACCGGCCGCACTCCTCACCGCCACCATCGTCAGCGCCGCAGGGTTCATCGCAGTGCTCCTCGCCATCCTCGGACCGCCGCTCGCGAGCCGAGCCCGTCACCGACCGGCGGCAACAGCCGGCAGGTCGGCGTCATGAGGCGTCACGCTCGCCGTGGGGCGATGACGTCCCGCAGGTCACCGACCGCCGGCGCTGCAGGCGCCACCGGCGGCGGCTGCGAGGTGCAATTGACCGACGTCGTACGGCGTTACGACCAGCCCGCCGGTGAGCCCACCGTCGTCGCCCTCGACGGCGTGATGCTGCACATCCGCCCGAGCGAGGCCGTCGCAGTCGTCGGGGCCTCAGGCTCCGGCAAGTCGACACTGCTCAACCTCATCGGCGCGCTCGACCGACCGACGTCCGGAACGGTCCAAGTGGACGGCGTCGACATCGACCGTCTCGGCTCAGGCGAGCGGGCGCGGCACCGGCGCCGCGTCGGCATGGTGTTCCAGCAGTTCCGCCTGCTGCCATCGCTGAGCGCCCTCGAGAACGTCGCCGCCCCGCTCGTGCCGGACTGGTCGGCGAAAGCGGCCCGTGCGGTCGCGCGGGACTGCCTGGACGAGGTCGGGCTCGGTGCCCGCGTGCGTGCCCTCCCCGGCGAGCTCTCGGGCGGCCAGCAACAACGGGTCGCCATCGCCCGGGCGCTCGCCGTCGACCCGGCGCTGCTCCTCGCCGACGAGCCCACCGGCAACCTCGACACCTTCACGGGAAGGGCGATCCTCGACGTGCTGTTCCGGGTGCACGAGCGGCATGCGACGACGCTCGTGCTCGTGACCCACGACCCGGGGCTCGCGGAGTGCTGCGACCGTGTCGTGCGCATCGAAGACGGCCGGATCGCCAGCGACGTCCTCCGGGGTGGACCGGTCGTCGAGGAGCTGCTCAGCCGAGCAGAGCGAGGAGCCGATCCACGAAGACCGCCTGCGACGGGTTGAGGCGGTGGCGCGCTTGCTCGGCCGGGAACCACTCGGCGCGGTCGACCTCGGGGAACAGTTGGAGCTTCCCCGAGCCCGGCGGCCACTCCATCTCGAACAGGTTGCTCATCCCGCCCGCGACGTCGATGTCCCCCTCGACGGCGAAGGCCCGCACGAGCTTGCCGCTCGCCTGGCGGACCTCGCCGAGGTCGAGGCGGCGGCCTGCCGGTGGAACGACGCCGATCTCCTCGGCGAACTCCCGCTCCGCCGCGGACTCCGCCGGCTCGCTCTCGTCGTACTCGCCTTTCGGGATGCTCCAGACGCCGAGGTCACGTCGCGCGAAGAAAGGACCGCCGGGATGCGCCAAGAGGAGCTCCGGTTCCCCCTCCGGCCCAACCCGCCGCCCGTCTACGGGCACCGACGCCATCCGGCGCCGGTAGACAAGGAGACCCGCACTGCGTTTCGGCATGCCGAGCCTCGCCCGCGCGTCGACAGATGCTAGATGGAAGGCGTCTCGCGCCAGCGGCCGAACACGTCTGCCATCGCCGCCATGACCTCGCCCACGCTCGCGTACGCGAGGACGGCGTCGTGGATCGCCGGCATGAGGTTGCGAGTCGGATCGGCAGCGACGGCGCGCACCTCGCCGAGAGCGGCCTCGACGGCTGCGGCCGACCGCCGCGCCCGCACCTCGGCCAGCCGCTTGCACTGCAACTCCTCGACCTCCTGGCCGATGTGGAGGGTCTCGGGAGGCTCGTCGTCGTTTCCCTCGAAGAAGTTGTTCACGCCGACGACCACGCGCCGGCCGGATGAGACCTTCTGTTCGAAGGTGTAGGCGGCGTCCGCGATCTCGGACTGGAACCAGCCCTGCTCGATCCCGGCGTACACGCCCTCGAGGATCGAGCCGTTCCCCATATCGTCGAGGTGGGCGAAGACCTGCTCGGCCTGGCGTTCCATCTCGTCGGTCAGCTCCTCCACGAACCACGAGCCACCGAGGGGGTCGGCGACGTTCGTCACACCGGTCTCGTGTGCGATCACCTGCTGGGTCCGCAGCGCTATCCGGGCAGCCTTCTCGGTCGGCAGGGCCAGCACCTCGTCCATCGAGTTGGTGTGCAGGCTCTGGGTCCCACCGAGCACTCCGGCGAGCGCCTCGATCGCCGTCCGCACGATGTTGACCTCCGGCTGCTGGGCTGTGAGCGAACATCCGGCGGTCTGGGTGTGGAACCGGAGCTGCAGCGAACGCTCCGCCTCCGCCCCGTAGCGGTCCCGCAGCCA